>JAEYTY010000103.1 GCA_023433775.1 Pseudomonadota bacterium
GCTCTGTGCATGGCCTCTACATCGAGCGCCATCTGCAGGTGCCAGACATGGTTTTTCTCGATCGCGGGCGGAGCCCTGCGGCTGAGGATGCGATATTGATAGTGCCGCGCGACAGCGGAAAACCGGGCCTCGAATTCGGGCCCCACCGCCGCGCATTCCGTCACCACGACAGGGTGCGCCCGCAGGTGATAGTTCAGCGCCTCGCGGACTCGGAATGGCTCCCAGTCCTTCGCCAGATCGATATGGGCCACCTGCCCAAGCGCATGAACCCCCGCATCGGTTCGCCCCGCCGCCTGGCTGGTCACCACCTCGCCGGAAAAGCGCTCCACCGCCTCTTCCAGCGCCTGCTGCACGCTCATCCGGTCCCGCTGCCGCTGCCAGCCGCAAAACGGGGTTCCGTCATATTCGATGATGAGTTTATATCTTGGCATCGATTTGGGAGGCGCCTGTGGCTTTGGTTCGTCAATTTGAGCAGTTGGACGGTGAGCGTACTTCGCTACATCAGGAGGTGCCCGCTCGCTACTTCGCATTTGAACGCGACGGTCGTGGGTTTGTCCAAATCAACACTTATGGGCGTCCTGATCGAGCTTTTCCGGACAAAGTATCTCAGAGCATCCAGTTGGATCGTCAGGGGGCACAAGCTCTCGTTGCTATATTGCAACGATCGTTCAAACTTTAGCGGTACTGGAAGGGAGAACACCCGCGCCGCGCAGGAACGTCGCCGCGTCCATCACGCCCTTGCCCTCGCGCTGCACCTGCACGAGACGCACCGCGCCACTGCTACAGGCAATGGTCAACCCATCGCCCAGCAGCGTACCCGGCGCCGCACTGCCCTCGGCCACCATGGACCGGAGGGCCTTCACCCGTACCGGCTTGCCAGCCAGCTCCAGCCCAAACCACGCCCCCGGAAGAGGCGCCAGGCCCCGGATCAGATTGTGCACCGCCTCGGCGCTCTGCGTAAAATCGATCCTGGCCTCAGCCTTGTCGATCTTGGCCGCATAGGTCACGCCCACTTCCGGCTGCGGCGTAAAGTCGAGGCTACCGCGCTCCAATGCCGCGAGCGCCCGGCCCATCAGGTCAGCGCCCAGCCGCATCATCTGGTCATGCAATTCGCCCGCCGTCATTTCGGGCGAAATGGGGATGATTTCGGTCGGCCCTACGGCCCCCGTATCCAGCCCCGCATCCATCTTCATCACCGCGACGCCGGTCTGCCTGTCCCCGGCCATGATGGCGCGCTGGATCGGCGCCGCACCACGCCAGCGCGGCAACAGTGAGCCATGGAGGTTGAGACAGCCCAGCTCCGGCGCATCAAGCACCGCCTGCGGCAGGATCAGCCCATAGGCGACCACCACGGCCACCTCGGCCCCCAGCGAAGCAAACTGCGCCTGCTCGTCCTCGCCCTTCAGCGAGCGCGGGGTAAAAACTGGAATACCGAAACTTTCTGCCGCCTCATGCACCGGGCTCTTGCGCTCGGCCTGGCCGCGTCCGGCCGGCTTGGGCGCACGGGTATAGACGGCGACCACCTCGTGCCCAGACGACACGATCTCGGTCAGGGTCGGCACGGAAAAATCGGGCGTACCCATGAAAACGACGCGCATCTGCCCGACCTCGTGCTTCGACAGGCTCACTTGGCGGTCTCCGCCCATCGGGAGTTCCGCCTGAACCTCATCCTGAGCCTGCCCAAGGACGAGGTTTTAGACCCTCTGGCCTTAGCCAGCGCGCTTGGCGGCCTTGTCGAATTTCTTGATCACCCGGTCGCGCTTCAAGCGGCTGAGATAGTCGATATAGAGCACGCCATCGAGGTGATCGAGCTCATGCTGGATGCAGACGGCGAGCTTGCCTTCGGCATCCTTGATCACTTCCTTGCCCTCGAGATCGGTATATTTCACCGTCACCGCATTGGGCCGCTCGACCTCGTAATAAAGCTCGGGAATGGACAGGCACCCTTCCTCGGTCACCTGCATTTCGTCGCCAAAGCGGGTGATTTCAGGATTGATCATGACCAGCGGATCAGCCGGCTCGTCTTCGCCAGCCAGATCCATCACCACGATGCGCTTCATCACCCCGATCTGCGGCGCGGCCAGGCCAATGCCCGGCGCGTCATACATGGTGTCGAGCATGTCCTTGGCCAGCGTCTTGATTTCATCATCGACTTCGACAATCGGGTCGGTAACGGCCCGCAGGCGAGCATCGGGAATGATCAGGATAGGGCGAATGGCCATGGCAGAGGTCCGGCGAAAAGGGAGTTGCCTTTCGATATGGTATTTGCCGCCGCGCGGTCAACTCTTGTGCCGCCGCACAGAGAACATTATGCGAACGCACGAATCGCGCTAGAAAACACCAATGGACAATGTGCTTTTCACCCTCGGCGACTTCCCGGTCACGCAGGCCACGGCCCTGATTGGCGGCGCGGTGCTGGCCGGCCTGCTGGCGGTTATCATCACGATTGTGGTGATGCAGGCAGCGTCCCGGCGCACACTCGAAAGCGCCAACAAGCTGAGCGAGCAATTGCGCGAGAGCGTCATGACCCAGCTTGCTGAGCGCGACCGCCGCATTCAGGAACTCGATCACCAGGTCCGCGTTGAGCGCGACCGCGGCGTTGAACTGCTCGATCGGGAGCGTGAAAAGGCCGCTCAATTGCTCGCCGAAGTCTCGGCACTCCGTGCGCGCATGGCGGAGCAGACGGCGCAGGCGCAGGCCAGCGAGGCGCGCTTCATGGCCGCCCGCCAGCAGATGACCGATGAATTCAAGGCCATTGCCGGCGACGTCCTCAAAAACCAGAGCGAGACTTTTACCAAGCAGAACCGCGAGCAGGTCGATGTCCTGCTCAAGCCCCTGCAGGAAAAGATCGGTGAGTTCCACACCGGCCTGATCAAGGATCGCGCCACCATGGGCGAACAGATCCGCGCCCTGCTCGAAAGCAATATCCAGATCACCACCGAGGCCAACAACCTGACCCGCGCCCTCAAGGGCAATGCCCAGACGCAGGGCGCCTGGGGCGAAATGATCCTCACCACCATCCTGGAGCGCTCGGGCCTGCGCGAGGGCGAGCAATACCTGACTCAGACCAGCCATGCCGGCGAAGACGGCGCGCGTCTCCGCACCGACGTCGAAGTGCTGATGCCCAATAATGATCGGCTGATCATCGATTCCAAGGTCTCGCTGACCGCCTTCGAGGCCTACACCAATTGCGACGATGACAGTCGCGCCCACCACCTCACAGCCCATATCGCCTCGGTGCGCGGCCATATCCGCACGCTGGGCGACAAGGGTTATCACAAGCATTCCGGCAGCAGCCTCGATTACGTGATGATGTTCGTCCCCATCGAAAGCGCGCTGGCCACGGCCATCCAGGCCGATCCGAAACTAGTTGAAGACGGTATGCGGCTCGGCGTCATGCTGACCACTCCAACCACGCTGATGACCGTGCTGCGCACCGTCCGCAATGTCTGGGACATCTAAAAGCGCCATCGCAATGCCGATGAAATCGCCGAGCGGGCAGGGGCGCTTTACGAAAAAGTCGCCGGCTTCCTCGCCAGCATGGACAAGCTCGATGGCCATCTCGACAAGGCCAGGCAGAGCTTTGACGATGCCAAGGGGCAATTGTCTACCGGGCGCGGCAATGTGGTGCGGCAGGTCGAAATGCTGCGCGATCTCGGCGCCAAAACCAATAAATCCCTGCCCGCAGGCTGGGATGGTGGCGACGAGGAAGCCCCCAGCCTGCGCCTTGTCGGCAAGGATGAGCCGGGCGATCTGGCCTAGAGAGACGCAACTTATCTCGGCCTGATGCGAACCTGTTGGTGCTGCCCCGCGTTGATGCTCCAGTCAACAATGGCGGGAGGGGGCAATGGCCCAGCATCACGATCACCACGGCACGCTCGTGCCGCAGGACACCAATTTCGACAATGCCGATCAGCCCGGCATTGCCCAGCCCTATAGCCAGTCTGAGGTCGAAGACCTGCTCTATGGCGATGATCGTTCAGCCAGCGAGCGTCTCGCCCGGCTGCGCGAAATCCGCGACGAGGCAGCCATTCGCGAAAGCGGCGACTTTGGTGACGAAGACCCGGCTTCCATGCTGGTCGAGCTGGATCGCGCCATCGAAGAGCTCAGCGCCAGCATCGACAACAGCGACGACAATGCCAGCTATGCCGGGCTCGAAACTGGAATTTCCCGCGACCCCGCCGATCATCTCGATGCCCTCTCGCCCGATGACGACGATGGCCGACGCGCCATCGAAGGCGACGACTAAATTTCCGTTCGCGCCTTCAGCGCCTGGCTCAGTGTCCCTTCGTCGAGATAATCCAGCTCCCCGCCTACAGGCACACCATGGGCCAGGCGTGTGACCTTGATACTTGTCCCCGCCAACCGGTCGGTAATGTAATGTGCCGTGGTTTGCCCCTCCACGGTGGCATTCATGGCAAGCACGATTTCGGAATAATCCTTGGCCCGGGCAATCAGTACTTCGAGATTAAGATCATCCGGCCCCACACCATCCAGCGGCGATAGCACGCCGCCCAGCACATGGTATCGCGCGGCCCCCACCCCGGCGCGTTCCAGCGCCCAAAGGTCGGCCACATCCTCCACCACGATCAGAAGTCCGCTTTCGCCCCGGCGCGGGTCGGAGCAGATCGAGCAGGGGCTGATGGTGTCGACATTGCCGCAGATTTCGCAGCTTTTGACCGCCACCACGGCGCGGTCCAGCGCCGCCGAAAGCGGCACCATGAGCTGGTCTTTCTTCTTGATCAGGTGCAGCACGGCGCGTCGTGCCGAACGCGGCCCGAAGCCGGGAAGCCGCGACAGCAGCTGGATCAATTGCTCGATTTCGGGTCCGCCGGACGGCATTTTTAAGTCACCAGAGGCGTGAATTGGGTAGCAGACTGTTAGCGTTGAGCGTGCCGCGCCCGTGAATTGGCTAGAACGGCAGCTTCATGCCGGGCGGGATCGGCAGGCCGGCGGTCACCTCGGCCATTTTGCGCTGGGCTTCGGCCTCGCTCTTGCCCTTGGCATCATTATGCGCGGCGATGAGCAAGTCTTCGAGCACATCGGCCTCTTCGGCCTTGAGCAGCGAGGGGTCGATCTTGACGCCCTTCATTTCGCCCTTGCCCGAAAGCGCGACAACCACCATGCCGCCACCCGAGCGGCCCTCGACGACCAGTTCAGCCAGCTCGGCCTGCATGGTTTCCATCTTGGCCTTCATCTCGCTGGCGGCCTTCATCATGCCCATGATGTCTTTCATTCGTCGTCCTCTTCAAGCGGGGGTGGTGGCAGATCGGGCGTCGCGGCGTCATCGTCGCGCACCTTCACATTGACCAGTTTGGCCCCGGGAAATGTTTCCAATATGGCTTTGACCAGCGGATCGTCATGCGCCGCTGCAGTCGCCGCCACCTTCCTCTGTTCGGCTTCCTGCCGCAGGGTCAGACCCTCGGGCGGTTTGCTCGAAACCATCACCAGCCAGCGCTCGCCGGTCCAAAGCTGCAATCGTGCCGACAGGGTGGCGATAATGCCGGGGTCGGCCCCATCGGCCAGCGCCACTTCAATGCGGCCCTGCTCAAACGAAACGGGGCGCAATTGACTTTCCAGCGCCAGCTTCACCAGCACATCGCGCTTGGCGGAGGCCAGTGCAATCAGGTCCTTGTAGTTGCCGACACTCGCCAGCGCCGGTTGGGCCATCGCCTGTGGCCGCGTGACCGGCAGGGGCGCCGACTGTTGCGCCATGGAAGGTTGAACCACCTCCATCCGCATGGCCGACGCTCCACCGCCACCACCGCCAGAGGGCGACGACCCGCCGCGCGGGGGCAGGCTCGGGGCCGACCCGCTGGGCAATTGCCCCTGCGAAGTCAGCTTGGCGATCACCTCGTCGGGACTCGGCAGGTCGGCGGCATAGCCAAGCCGGATCAGCGTCATTTCCGCCGATTGCAGTGCATTGCCGGCGCGCGACACTTCCTCATTGCCCTTGAACAGGATTTGCCATGCCCGTGTCAGCGCCCGCATGGGGAGGCGTGTAGCCAGATCGCGGCCACGATTGCGCTCATCGGGGGTGAGGGCGGCGTCATCGGCTGCCGCCGGCACCACCTTGATGCGGGTCACGAGATGGGCAAATTCGCCAAGGTCGGCCAGCAGGTTCTGCGGGTCGGCGCCAAGGTCATAAAGCTCCCGCAGTCCGCCCAGCGCCTCGGCGACACGGCCAGCCATCACATCTTCGAAGAGGTCGATGATCCGCGCCCGGTCGCCCAGACCCAGCATGGATTTGACGGTCGCCGCGCTCACCGTACCGCCACCATGGGCAATGGCCTGGTCGAGCAGCGACAGGCAATCGCGCGCCGAGCCTTCGCCGGCCCGCACGATCATCGCCAGCGCATCGGGCTCAAAGCTGATCCCCTCATGCCCCAGGATCTGCTCCAGATAGGTCGACATGATTTCTGCCGGAATGCGCCGCAGGTCGAAGCGCTGGCAGCGCGACAGGATGGTGATCGGCACCTTGCGGATTTCGGTCGTCGCAAAGATGAACTTCACATAGGGCGGCGGCTCTTCGAGCGTTTTCAGCAGGCCGTTGAAGGCCGCCGTCGAGAGCATGTGCACCTCGTCGATCACATAGACCTTATAGGGCGCCGAGGCCGGGCCATATTTGATCGAGTCGATGATCTCGCGGATGTCGCCAATGCCGGTATTGCTCGCGGCGTCCATCTCGATGACATCGACATGGCGCCCTTCGATAATGGCGCGGCAATGCTGGCCCTCGACGGAAAGGTCGAGTGTCGGGCGGCGGCCGTTCTCGTCTTCATAGTTGAAGGCGCGGGCCAGAATGCGGGCCGTGGTCGTCTTACCCACGCCGCGCACGCCGGTCAGCATGAAGGCATGGTGGATGCGGTTCTGCGCAAAGGCATTGCCCAGCGTCTGCACCATCGCGTCCTGCCCGACCAGGGTCGAGAAGTCCTGCGGGCGATATTTGCGGGCCAGCACCAGATAGGGCGATGTCTGCGTGTCAGCCATCCTGCCTGTCCTTGCCGCGTCCGAAAGGGAATCTGCCTTTGTTCATGTCCTGACCATAGGGCAAGCCAGAACCAACCGCAAAAGCCATCGGCACATTTGCGGGGCAGTGCGCCCTGTTGTGAACAGATTGAGTAGGAGGCTGGCATCGACCCGTGAGGATCTCGTTGGGGCTGCTTCCTTCCGGACCTGACCCGGTTGGCGAGGAACACGTCCGCGCCAACCTCCCGAAGGGCTATATGCGGATTTATGGGCCGCGATGCAAGAGGCTGGCTAAACCTTAGACCGGCTCGCTCGCCTGGCTGCGCGTCTGCCATTCGTTGTCGCGCCACTCGCGCACCGTGACCGTGATTTCGTCCCCAATCGAGATGAGGTTATAGGCGTTGCCTTCCCCACGCAGCCTTGTGGAAATGGCCGACGCTGCCTGGGCGACAAGAATAGGCGCGCGCGCCGATTTGCTGAGCCCCATCGGTTCGCCTTCGCGGGCCTCAGATTTCGCCTCATGCTTGCGGACATAAGAAAGATGAAAGTGGCCCGACAGAACCAGCCGAACGCCGAGCCCCGCGAAAATTTCCAGCGCATCATCAGCCCGCTTCACGCGCTTGGTCTTTTGCAGCATCTGCTCGGTGGGAAACAGCAGCGGATGGTGCGCCACGATCACCCGCACCGCATTGGGTGAGGCGCGGTCAAACCGTTCAGCCAGATCGTCAAGCTGCCCGCGCGAAATAGTGCCATGGCCCCAATTCCATTCCAGCCGTGCCCGGCGCGAGGTGCGCATACCAACAATCGCCACGCCATTCATTTCGAGAAATGGCTCAACATCCGGCGAGATATAGCGGCGATAGAGCCCGTAGGGGTTGAAAAACCGGCGGAAAATATTGACCGCCGGCACGTCATGATTGCCCGGCACGGCAAAGACCGGCGCCTTGAGCGTGTCGAGAAATTCCCTTGCCTGCTCGAACTCTTCCTTGGTGCCGATCTGGGTGAAATCACCGCTGGCGACAATCAGGTCGGGGTTCTGGCCGTTGATGTCTTCTGCAAATCCTGCGGCAAGTTCGGGATCGTGATGACCAAAGTGAAGGTCGGAAATATGCAGGATTTTCATGCTGCCTCTGCTTTTTGGTGAACCTCTGCGGGTACGAGCACGGAAAGCGCCTTGGGCCGGATCGCAAAGTGGAGCGGGGTTTCGAGCGTTTCGACCTCGCCGTCGAACATCACCTTGATCAGTTCTTTGTGCGCATCAATGGTCACCGAGTTGACGCTTTCCATGCTGAGTGCATCATCGTCATGCCAGCGCCCGATCAGCATTCCGGTGACCAGCCGGAAAAAGTCCCGCGCCGTGAAATGCTTGAGCACGTAGAGCGTGAGCGTGCCGCGATCGAGGCTCTGGCGGGAGAAGAACTTGCCCAACCCCTCATCATAGGCATTGCAGGCGACGGCCATGGCCTGCACCCGTTCAATGCGTTTTTCGCCATTGTCCGGCTCGATGGCCACGGCGATCCGCCGCTGACGCGCCAGCCGACGGAAAAAATAGCGCATGAAGCCGAGTTTTGCGGCGAGGCTCTCGCGCCCGCGCAAGTGTTCGCGCCCGGCGGCCAGGCCAGGCAGCAGACCGATGACCACTTTCTGCATGAAAATGCGGCCATTGACCTCGGCCACATCGATGCGCTGCGCGGTGCCGGTTGCCAGCGCGGCGACAGCGGCGTCGAGATCGAGCGGCAAATGCAGGTCCTTGGCTACTGCGTTGAACGTGCCCAGCGGCAGGATCGCCAGATCTTTGTCGCTGTCTATAAGTGCGCTGGCCATCGCCGTTATGGTGCCGTCGCCGCCGGCGGCCACCAGCACCTGCGCAGGCCCGGCAACCGCTTCGGCGATGCGGTCCATCAGCGGGCGGTCATCATCGTCATCGATGACGGCCTCGAGCCCATGGGCGGCGAACAATTCGCTGAGCATTTCCGCAGTGACGCCCAGAGCATGGGCTGTCCCCGAATTGGGGTTGAGAATGACGTGATAGACCATGTCTGCTTCCGCTAACCCCCGTGATTGATCAACAGGGGCAACGCCCGGTGCGGCCAGACGTTGCGTTGCTCAACGAGATTGGCTTGCGGAAGCGTCTGAGAACGGTGATCAGCGACCGGCTTTAGCGTCCCGCCACTCGCCCGGCGCCAGCCCCTCCAGCGTCCATTCGCCGATTTGCCAGCGCACCAGCCGCAGGGTGGGAAAGCCCACAGCCGCCGTCATCCGCCGCACCTGTCGGTTCTTGCCCTCGGTGATGGTCAGGGAAATCCAGCTATCGGGAACGCTCTTGCGAAACCGCACCGGCGGGTCCCGGTCCCAAAGCGCTGGCGCATCGATGCGCGAGGCTTGCGCAGGCCTCGTCATGCCGTCCTTGAGCAGCACGCCGCGGCGCAATTGCGCCAGCGCCGCTTCGTCCGGTTCGCCTTCCACCTGCACCAGATAGGTCTTGGCCAGCTTGAATTTCGGTTCGGCTATCCGCGCCTGCAAGGCACCGTCATCGGTCAGCAGCAATAGGCCTTCACTGTCCTTGTCGAGCCGTCCGGCGGGATAGACACCGGGAACCTTCACATAGGCAGCCAGCGTCGAGCCGGGCGGTCCATCCCCCGAAAACTGCGACAGCACGTTAAACGGCTTGTTGAAAAGGATCAGGCGGGACACGGCATCTCATCGGGTTTGCGCCGTTCATTTAGCCAAGCGACAGGCATAGGGCAAATGCCGCGCCCTGTCCTCATCGTGAACCGATTGGCCACGCGCGCCCTTGCCCGAACCAGCCCTGCTGGTTATGCCCTTTGTAAAGGCGCCAGGGTTTGGCGCCACATTTACGCATGGAGTTCGCCTTGGCCAGACGCCACCCGACATCGCTGCGCACCTCGGTGGAGGATGTTGTCGTTGCCCGCAAGGCGCCACAGACCCCACAATCGCTCAGCCCGACCTATCGGCTGGCCTTTGCCGACGACGAATTCATGACTTCGGAAGACACGCGCGGCATTCGTTTCCAGCTTGAATATCTCAAGCCCGAATTCCGTCTGCGCGAGCAGGGGATCAATTCCACTGTCGTCCTGTTCGGCGGCGCCCGCATCCCCGAGCCCGGCAAGCCTGCCTGGGCCGCCAAGAACGAGACCCAGAAGCGCAATCTGGAAGCCGCCTCGCGCTATTACGACGAAGCGCGCCGCTTCGCCCAATTGGCCTCACAGGCCTCGGCGTCGCTGGATTACAAGGAATTTGTGGTGACCACCGGCGGCGGCCCCGGCGTCATGGAGGCCGGCAATCGTGGCGCCGCCGATATGGGCGCGCCGTCCATCGGGCTCAATGTCGTCCTGCCGCATGAGCAGGCGCCCAATCTCTTTGTCACGCCCGAGCTCAGCTTCAACTTCCACTATTTCGCCACCCGCAAAATCCATTTCCTCATGCGGGCCAAGGCGGTGGCGGTCTTCCCCGGCGGTTTCGGCACGCTGGACGAGTTCTTTGAGACGCTGACGCTGATCCAGACCCACCGCATGGATCCGATTCCGCTCGTGCTGTTTGGTGCCGATTTCTGGACCAGGGTGATCAACCTAGAAGCGCTGGCCGAAGCCGGCACCATCGCGCCGACCGACCCCGATCTCTTCACCGTCGTCGACAGCGCCGACGAAGGCTGGGAGGTGATCCGCAAGCATTACAATCTGCCCGATTTCGGCGAACTGGTCGTGCCCAAACCCAGGGCGCCGAGCGAAGATCAGTAGCTCTTTTCGGGTAGGGGAATGAATTCGGTTTCGTCCGGCACGGGCCTGAACCGGGCCTGCTTCCAGTCCTCCTTGGCCTGCTCGATCCGCTCCTTGCTCGAGGACACGAAGTTCCACCAGATGTAGCGTGGCCCTTCCACGGCGGTGCCGCCCAGAAACATCATGCGAACCGGCGTCACGGCCTTGACGGTGATGGCGTCGCCTGGGCGGAAGACCAGCAGGCGCGGGCCCTCGAATTCGTCCCCGGCAATCGAGACCACGCCTTCAACGACATAGATGGCCCGCTCCTCATATTCATTGTCGAGCGGCGCACTCATGCCGGCTCCCAGCGCGACCTCCACATAAAACCAGTCCGAAACTGTCTCGACTGGCGCGCGCTGGCCAAAGGCGCGGCCGGCAATGATGCGCGCATTGACCCCATTGTCGCTGACACTGGGCAAAACGCTTGAACTGAAATGCTGAAAGCTGGGGTCGATTTCCTCACGGCCTTCGGGCAGGGCGATCCAGCTTTGGAGGCCCAGCATGGTATGGCCGCTGGCGCGCTCGACTTCCGGCGTGCGCTCCGAATGGGTAATCCCGCGGCCCGCCGTCATCAGGTTCATCGCGCCGGGCTGGATGTCCTGCACATTCCCCTCGCTGTCGCGATGGGTGATCTTGCCATCAAAGAGATAGGTGACCGTCGAAAGCCCGATATGGGGATGGGGCCGCACATCCATGCCTTGCCCGGCAAGGAACTGAACCGGCCCGAAATGATCGAAGAAAATGAACGGCCCGACCATCTGTCGCTTGCCATGGGGCAGGGCGCGGCGCACCGGAAATCCGTCGCCGAGGTCGCGCGTGCGCGGCACGACAACCAGTTCCAGCGCATCGCAACTCTGCGTGTCGCCGGCGATCGGATCATAATCGGGAAGCCAGGTCATGGTGCCACTCCGTCATTGCGCAATGGCGTGATTTGACGCCGCATGGGCGCCGATGTCGAGGCGGAACAGGAATGTAGCCGGGTTACAGGGCGCGCTTGGCGCCGCGTCCGCTTTGATTGGCGAGCCCGCTGATCGCCGCGCGCAGGGCCGCGGGTTTCACAGGTTTGGTCACCACGGCAATGCCCCGATCCTCGGCCAGCGTGCGCACGGCCGGGCTGCGGTCGGCAGTCACCAATGCGGCCGGCAGGTGTCCGCCCAGATTGTGGCGCAGCCATTCAATGGCATCGAGGCCTGAGGTCTGGTCGAGGTGATAGTCCATCAACACCAGGTCGGGATACCAACCCTCCAGCAATCTATCGCGGTCGATCTGCTTGAGCGAGAGGGCGGTGCGCACATCGCATCCCCAATGCACCAGCAGCCCTTCCATGGCCTCGAGAATGGCCCGCTCATTATCGACGCAGAGCACCTTGAGATCCATGGTGCCATAGCCCGCCTCGCCCGAAACCGGCACGGCCTCGCCGACCTGTCTTATGGCGCGCGTTGCGGGCAGATAGATCGAAAAGCGGGAGCCGCGACCTTCCTGGCTGTCGAGTTCAAGCGTCAGGCCCAGCGCCTGCACGAGGCGCTGGACGATGGAGAGGCCGAGCCCCAGCCCCTGCGCCATGCGGGCGCCCCGGTCGAGCCGCGAGAATTCGGCGAATAGCAGCCGATGCTGGTCGCGGTTGAAGCCGATACCGGTGTCGAGCACGTCGAGCCGCCAGCGATTGCCGCGCCGCCGCAGTCCCACCAAAACCTTGCCGCCCACCGGCGTATATTTGATCGCGTTGGAGACAAGGTTCTGCACGATGCGGCCCACCAGTGTGCGGTCCGCCATGATCGCGGCGCCCGTGGGCACGATGCGCAGGGCAATCTGGCGCTCGCGCGCCATGGGCGCAAATTCCACCTCGGTTTTCTTGAGCAATTCCTGCGCATTGAAGGGCATCGGCGCCGGCTTCAGCGCGCCGCTATCGATGCGCGATATGTCGAGCAGGGCGGACATGATGTCTTCCACTGCCGTCAGCGACGCCTCGATGGAATTTGCCAGTTCGGCAAAGCCGGTCGATTTGGCGCGCTCGATCAGGGTGGAGGTGTAAAGCCGCGCCGCATTGAGCGGCTGCAGCAGGTCATGGCTGGCCGCGGCCAGAAAGCGCGTCTTGTCGTGATTGGCCGCATCGGCCTTGGCACGGGCGATTTCCAGCTCGGCATTCACCCGGGTCAGCGCGGCAGTCCGTTCCGCCACGCGCCCTTCCAGCGAAAGATTGACCCGCTCCAGCGCCTCTTCTGCCCGCACGCGTGCCGTCACATCGGTGAAATTGATAACGAGGCCTCCATCGGGAAGGCGGCTCGAATAGAATTCCAGCATCTGCCCCTTGCTGCCCAGCCGCTGCGTAATGGTCGTCGGCGAAGCGGTGATCAGATTGATGCGCTCAATGGCCAGCTTGGCCGCGTCGCCGACGCCCAGGTCCCCGCGGTCGCCCAGAAACAGGGCAATATCGAGTAGGGCTGTTCCCGTCCGGGTCAAATCGATTGGTAACGCCAGCAATTCATTGTAGCGGGCATTCGACATGACGAGCCGCAGACTTGCATCAAACACCGCAATGCCCTGTGGAATATGGTCGATGGCCATCGCCAGGCTGGGTGGTGCAGGGGTCGGCGGGGTCATGAGCGCGCAGGCTTTGGTTTGATGGGCACAAACCCTTATCGGCTCCCGCTCAAAGCTGCGCAAGACCGGCACACCGGCATTGCCTTTGGCGAAAAGGTCAGGAATTGTTGCCGCTAGCCGGGAAAGGCGTCCCCGTCGGCTGCGACGGCACCAGAAACCAGAGGGTCGAAATGAGCATGTTCAAGGAATTCAGGGATTTTGCCATCAAGGGCAATATGATCGATCTCGCCATCGGCGTGATCATCGGCGCCGCCTTCGGCGCCATTGTGTCGTCCATTGTCGACGACATCTTCATGCCGCTCATCGGCATTATCATCGGCGGCATCGATTTTTCCGGCATTGCGCTTACGGTCGGCGAAGCGTCGATCAATATCGGCCTGTTCCTCAATGCCGTCGTGAAATTCACCATCATCGCCTTTGTGCTGTTCATGGTGGTCAAGGGTATCAATTCGCTCAAGCGCGAAGCGGCCAAGGAGCCGGTTGAAACCACGCCTGCGCCCACCAAGGAAGAAGTGCTGCTGACCGAAATCCGCGACCTGCTCAAAGCCAATCCGCGCTAAGCCATCGGAGCCGGCAATTTCGATTGCCGGCTTTTTCCTGTGCAAATAATAGGAATAAAGTCAGTTTACTTCTCTTGTATAGGCTTATATACCTAATATCTAGGTAGTTAGTCCTACGGAAAGTCCTTGTCGGACAGCGAGACTGCTTAAAGCAAAATACGCGTGATGCTTCGGGGCAATGAAGCATGAACAGTGATTCGAATGGGTCCATTGGGCCCAGAAGAGACGGCAAGAGCGATCAGCGAACCATGCCAGGGGGCTTTAGGCACGATGAGCAACGAATCTTACTATCACTCCTTCCTCAATCGGGACCGTCTGGTCCATATCGTCGACTCGGACCCGGGCACCTGCGAAGCGCTCAGCGTTCTGTTCCGGCTTGAGGGTTTCCAGACGACATTTTCCCTGGGCTCCACCCAGTTTCTCACCGGGCTTGAGCGGCGCCGTCCCGATGTGGCGGTGATCAATCTCATGCTGGGCGAAGACAGCGGCATCGCCTTGCTGCGGCGGATGAAGGCCCTGCGCACCGGCGCGCCGGTGATCATGCTGGCCAATGCGCCCCAGCTGGACGCCGCAGTCACCGCCATGAAGCTGGGCGCGACCGATGTGGTCAGCAAGCCGATCGACAGTGAACACCTGCTCACCGTGGTGCGCGATGCCCTGCGGCGGGATGTTCACCTCGGCGCCATGCATGGGGTCGCCGGCCCATCGAGGTGCGCGGCTTCGCCCAGCTCACCCCGCGCGAGCGCGAAGTGCTCCAGCTGATCACCAATGGCCAGTCCAACAAGGAAGCGGGCCGCGAACTCGGCATTTCGCCCCGCACCATCGAGGTGCACAGGGCGCGTGTCATGGAAAAGCTGGGCGCCCGCAACACCGCCGACCTGATGCGTATCGTGTTGACTTCGTAGCGTCAGGAAATCACTCCAGTGGAGCGATTTTAGCGAAGAAGGCCATGAGAGCTATGCTCGAATGGCGCGGTAGCGTCACACCGCCGGGAAGCGGACACTGGCGAGCTGTTCGGACGCCTCCCACAATTGCCTGGCGACCGTCTGGTCCAGCGCCTGTTGCGGTGTTTTGGACAGCTTGGGATAGCCCCGGACCTCGCCGAACGTGTCAGGACCATAATAGGCGCCGGGCTGAGCCTGGGGCGAGGTCGCGGCATAAAGCGTGGGCAGCGCGCCTTGCGCGGCGGGTTGGAACACGAACCAGAGCAGCGAACGGGCAAGGCCCGTGGCGCTCCGCCGTCCCGGACCATTATGCAGCAGGTCGGTGCGCGATATGCCCGGATGCGCGGCCACGCTGCTGATCCCCCAATTGCCCGCCGCACTGCGACGCTGCAACTCGAAGGCAAACATCAGGCAGGCGAGCTTGGACTGGCTATAGGCCTGCATTGGAACATAGGTCCGCGACTGAAGGTCCGTGAGATCGATCTGCCCATTGCGCGCCGCGATGCTGGACAGCGTGACAACACGCGGATCGCTCCCCTTGCGCAGCAGCGGCAGCAGATGCGCGGTGAGGGCAAAATGGCCGAGATAATTCGTGCCGAACTGTAGCTCAAAACCATCTTCGGTCAGCTGACGCTCGGGCGGCACCATGACGCCGGCATTGTTGATCAAGAGGTCAAGCCTGTCGCCCTGGCCCGCCAGCCGTTCGGCAAAAGCCGCGACGGATTGGAGATTGGCGAGATCGATCTGCTCGAACCGGATCGCTGCGCCCGGCACCGCTTCCCGAATGCGCGCCACGGCCTCGGCGCCCTTTTTGGGATTGCGGCCCGCGATAATCACATCGGCGCCGGCCCGGGCCAGCTCCAGTGCGTCTTCATAGCCCAGCCCGCCCGTGCCGGTGACCACGGCAAGCTTGCCATGTTGTGGGGGGATTTCCGAAGCTGTCCATTTTGCCATAGATATAGATCCATCATCTTGTTTTGCACCGAGTGCAGAATTTATATTGCACTCAGTGCATATTTTGCAAGAGGCTTTGATGTCGGAAAATGAAAAGCCGGGTCTGCGCGAGCGCAAGCGGCGCGAAACGCTGCAACGCATCACCGATGCCGGGCTGCGCCTGTTCGCGTCCAAAGGCTATGAAGCCACCACGCTCGACGCCATCGCCGTCGAAGCGGGCATCTCCCGCCGGACCTTTTTCCATTACTTCAAGTCCAAGGACGACATTCTGCTCTCCGTGCAGCAGGGCATGGGACAGCAGCTTGTGGCCAGCCTGGCCCAGCGCGTGCCCGGGGAGAGTCCGCTACAGGCTTTGCGCGGAGCCGCATTGCGGGCAATTGAAGCCATTCCGCTCGACGAACTGGTCGTCATTGACCGGCTGATGATGTCCAGCGAGACCGTGCAGGCCAGCAAGCAGGCGAGCTATGCCCGCGACGAAACGGTGCTGTTCGAAGGTCTAAAGGTCCATTGGCCGGAAGAGGATGAAATGACCCTGCGGATCCTCGCCATGTTCACCATTGGCATGGGGCGGATTGCGCTCGGCGCCTGGCGCAGTGATGGCGGAAATCGCCCCCTGGCGGACTATGCCGCGGCCGCCTTTGACAGGCTCCACCTATTGGTGGCGAAATGACGCCAAGGCTGACGACCCTCCTCCTGCCGCGCCAAGTCATTGTTCTGCTTTGGCTGTGGCTGGGTTTGGCCGGAGCTTACGCAGGGGAGACCGCATTGAAAGCTGAAGAGATCGCACGATTGATCAGCCAGTCGAGCCTTCAGGACGAAATCCTTGGGGTGATGGAGCTGGAACTGCCTTCGCCAGCCGATGAAGGGCTCGACGACTTCAAGATAGAGCCATCGGACCGCCAGTCCTTTGCCATCGACGGGTCCGGCGGCTGGTATTATGTGCTCGGCGACGGGCGAATTCTTATGGTTGAATCAGAAGGCACGGCGGGTGTTGTGGCCCCCGATTTCGAGACATTCCTCGCCATCGCGACCGGTCTGCCCGGCTGGCGCGACGCGTTGCGCTTTGTTGGCGAGGCCGATCTTGAAACAGCGCGCGCCGCATGGCTGGACTATGTCCGTCAATGGGACCTCGATGCCGCAATGGATAAGCCATGGCCCTACTATCCGGAGCAATTTTCGATTGCGACGCCCGGGCTTGCGCGCGAGGCCATCCGCGCCGAATTCGGCATTTCCGCCGCCTCAGATCCGTTTGCCGCCCTCTATCAGGCCGTCAATATGCTCAATGGCGACGTGAAGGTGGCCTGGCAAGGCGCGGATTTCGAGATTTTTGGCGCCGGGCCCTGATGGCGTTCAGCCGCCGGCGGTCGGCAGGGTCAAATCGCCCGAGGTCAGCTTGCTGGCGGTGATGGCCGCATTGGCCTTTTCGCGCGGCAGTTCCAGGCTCGTCCAAACGCTCACCAGCGCATGGCGCAGCTCGAAGATCATCTCATCCGTATGCAGCGGCGTCGGGGTAATGCGCAGCCGCTCGGTGCCCTTGGGCACGGTCGGATAATTGATCGGCTGGATATAGATATTGTGCTTGTCGAGCAGCATGTCGCTTGCCGCCTTCACCGCCCGCGCATCGCCCACGATCAGCGGCACGATATGGGTGGCCGTCTCCATCACCGGCAGCCCGGCGTCGGCGAGAATGGCCTTGGTGAGGCGGGCCTGGCGCTGATGCATCATCCGCTCATGCCCATTGCCCTTGAGGTGCTCGATAGAGGCACGAGCGGCGGCGCAGAGGGCCGGGGGCAGGGCGGTGGTGAAGATGAATTCGGGCGCATAGGAACGCACAGCGTCCACGATCGATTTGTTGGCGGCGATATAGCCGCCCATGACGCCAAAGCCCTTGGCCAGCGTGCCCTCGATGATGTCGATGCGCTCCATCAGCCCGTCGCGCTCGGCAATGCCACCGCCGCGCGGGCCATACATGCCAACGGCGTGCACTTCGTCGATATATGTCAGCGCGCCGAACTCTTCAGCGAGATCACAGATTTCCTTGATGGGGGCGACATCGCCATCCATCGAATAGACCGATTCAAAGCAGATCAGCTTGGGCCGCTTGCGGTCCACCTGCATCAGCATTTCGCGCAAATGCGCCACGTCATTGTGCCGGAAAATCTTCTTTTCCATGCCGGACTGGCGCACGCCCTGAATCATCGAGGCATGGTTGAGCTGGTCCGAGAAAATGATGCAATCGGGCAGCAGCCGGGCAATGGTGGAAATCGCCGCTTCGTTGGAGACAAAGCCCGAGGTGAAAACCAGCGCCGCTTCCTTGCGGTGCAGATCGGCGAGCGAACGCTCAAGCTCGACCAGCGGCCTGTTGGTGCCCGAAATATTGCGGGTGCCACCGGCGCCGACACCCATCTGGCCGGCCGTCTGCTGCATGGCGGCGACGACTTTTTCGTGCTGCCCCATGCCCAGATAATCATTGGAGCACCAGATGGTGATCTCGCGGGCATTGTCCGATTCGTCGCGATAGACCGCACGGGGGAATTGCCCGGCAATCCGCTCAAGATCGGCAAATACACGATAGCGCTTTTCCGCCCGCAGTGTGTCCACTGCATCTTCGAAAATGCCGCGATAATCCATGGAGCCGATCCTTTGCACTGCGGCTGAACCGACTCAACAGGTCCAGACTGCGGTGATCTTATCTAGAGCGTGCTGCGCCGCGTTGATATAGGTCAATTCGACGCGCGCATTCCGCTAAGTCATTGATGATGAACGCTATGGCGCACTGACATCAGAGCCATTCTAAATTGTTGTGGCCCTTCTGCCAATCATTTCGGCAAACACTTCCCTCGCCGGCGCCTCAATGATGCGGGCTGGGTCCGCTTCAGGGTGTGGGCGGCGCGGGCCGGTCAGTCCCGTTATTTGTGATTGAAGCCATGGGGAAAGCCCCCAATTCCCGGGTTAACGTCGTGCTGCTCTATGTGTTGATACTATCTCCAGTCTGCGCTTAGATCAGTAAATGCGTGCTGAAGGCCGGAGGGGGATTGTTCAGTGAAGAGTTTTTCGTCGTCCAGTTTTGCCGGACAACAGTCAGACGCCCTTGCTTTGGCGACCGCTGCTGTAACCCGCGATCCGCAGGCGCTGTTCACCGATTTCCAGTGGTTCCTGTTCGAAGGCCGCGACACGGTTTTCTTCACCGCCTTTTCCACCCAGTCCTATGACAAGGACGGGCTGACCAATATGGTCGCCGAAATGGTGACCCTCGCGCCCCAACTGACCCACGGCTTTGTCGGCGCGCAGCCTGGCCAGCCCTTTCCCAAGCATATGCTCGACGCCATCACCTCGGTGGAGATGGTCGACGATTTCGAGGGTTATCCCGACAAGTGGCTCGGCAAGTCGCAGGATATTTTCGCCGAAAAAGAACTGCCGCTCTTCCGCGTCATGGCGGCAGTTCGCAAGGGTGGGCCGGACGAACAGGGCCGTGCCTCGATCATTCAGGTTCGCTCCAGCCATGCCGTCATCGAAGGCTCCGATTCCGCCCTGCTGACCCGCTCGCAAATCTCCAGCCATGGCGTCATGTCCGATGGTCACAACAAGCTGCCCTGGGCCGACCGGGTCAAAAGCGCCCTCCGCGGCGGGGCTATGGCGTTCCTCTACATGTTCTTCGCGCTTATTCTGGCGCCGCCCGTGCACCCCTGGGGCTTCAAGACACTGGCCATTGAGCGCCACCGCCTGCGCCTCCTCGCCAACAAGCTCGGCGTGCGCCAGCGCTCACTGATGTTTGCGCTGGTGACCCATGCGCTCAATGGCGATGGCCCGCAGAAATATATGAGCAAGAAGGTGATCGGCGCCGCCTACACCATGCTCGACACCAAGCGTCACAGCACCGACGACGATTTCTTCCGCGTTCGCGCTCTCGAAGCCAAGTTCACCGTAAAGGACGATTTCGTCGACTATGTCCGCGCCGTGGACGATACTGTCGCCGGCATCGAGCAGAAGGATATCACCTCATTCCAGGTGGTGATCAATTCCATGTTCAAGGCCCTGCGCGGGGTCAATCGCCTGCTGCCCTTCATGCCCGGGCGCCGCTTCTGGCGCTTCAATGGCGGGATGCATATCGTGCTCACCCTCGTGCCGCCGCACCGCACCTATGGGCCCATGACCCATGGCATGGTCGAGCCGATTTATTGCGGCGCCTGGCATTCGGAGAGCAATATCTGCACCTTCTGCCCCGGGCGCGAATATGTCACGCTCAATTTCTCCCTCGAACAGCGCCACATCGCTAATGTCGACAAGGTGTTGCAATTGCTCGAAGAGGTGGAGCGCCGCGACGTCACCCCGCGCCCCGTCACACCATCCGTCGAGCGCCTGCACTAAGGCGGGGGCGAACCGGCACCACATTGGGCAAGTCAGGCAAGCCGCTTCCCTTCGGCGTCGATGATGACCTCGCCGTCCTCCTTGGTGAACGGCCCGATATCGGGGTTCTCGAGAATGTCGAGCACAATCTCGGATGGCCGGCAGAGCCGCGTGCCCAGCGGGGTCTCCACGAACGGACGGTTGAGCAGGATCGGATGCGCCGCAATGGCGTCGAGCAGCTCATCATCCGTTTTGGCCGGATCGCCCAGCGCGAGCTCCTCATATGGCGTGTCCTTCTTGCGCATGGCATCGCGCAGCGACAGGCCCGCGGCGGCGACAAGCGCGACGATCCGCTCGCGGCTCGGCGGGGTCTTGAGATACTCGACGACAACAGGCTCGACCCCGGACTGCCGGATCATCGCCAGCGTATTGCGGGACGTGCCGCATTCGGGATTGTGATAGATGGTCACGGTCATGTTCGGTCTTCCGGATTGATGGGGGTCTGGCTTGTGCTGGGAACACGCAGCAGCCAGGTCATGAGGGCCAGCGCAACAAGGGCGCCGGCGAGCTGGGAGACGATAAAGCCCGGCAGGTCGAGCGGGCGGATGCCTGAAAAACTGTCGGTCAACGACCGCGCGATCGCCACAACCGGGTTCGCGAATGAGGTCGACGCCGTGAACCAATAGGCCGCACTTATATAAAGGCCCACCAGCATGGGCACGGCCTTCCTCTCAAACCGCAAACCGGCGAGAATAACCGCGACCAGGCCGAACGCGGCGACCCCTTCCGAAAACCATTGCCCGCCGCCGGTGCGCACATGTGTCGATACCTGCAGCAGTGGCAGCGCGAACATCGCGTGAGCCACGACAGCGCCGATCATGCCGCCGAGAACCTGCACAAGGGCGTAAAGGCCCGCGTCACGCCAGGGCAGGTCCCGCCGCAGCGCGAACACCAGCGACACGGCCGGATTGAAATGGGCGCCCGAGATCGGCCCGAAAATGCTGATCAGCACGACGAGGATGGCGCCGGTCGCGATGGTATTGGCGAGCAGCGCCAGGCCGATATCGGCCGTCAGGGTCTCGGCCATGATGCCGGAGCCGACCACGGTGGCGACAAGGAGCCCGGTGCCGAGCGCCTCGGCCACCAGGCGGCGCTGCAGGTCGATCATGCTGGGGCTTCGCTCGAATTGGTCGTGCCATCCATCGCGCCGATGCCGTTCAGCTTCGCAGCGCCCTTTTTATATATGCGATCAGCAGACATTCTTTCCCTCCGGCGCCGGTGAACAGCAAGGCGTGAATTCGGCAACCAGCGGCTCGCACAATTCCGGCCTGCCGCCGCAGCAGTCCTGCACGAGAAAGCTGGTTGTCTCCCGGATGCGGTCTATGACGGCCCGGTAGATGATCGACCGGCTATGGCGCTCAAACGCGATCAGCCCCGCACGCGTCAGGATCGCAAGGTGTGTGGACATGGTGTTTTGCGGCACCGCGAGCCGCCGCGCGATCTCCCCGGCCGGCAAGCCTTCCGGCTCCTGCTCCATAAGCAGGCGGAAGGTCTCCAGCCTTGTGGGCTGGGAGAGCGCCGCGAACACTGTGATTGCATCTGAAGATTCCATATATCGACGATTATAGAATTATAAGGTGTTGTCAAGATGTGGGGATTGTTGGCGGTGAGCAGGGGCGGCTGGTTGCAGGAAGGGATGATGAGGCCCGGCGACCGGAACGGGGTGGTTTGCGGACAGGCAGGTTTCAGGTCGCTAGGCCGAGAAACTGCCCTGGATCAAGTAATTTGTCGGACGGGTTGCCTGACGATGATTTTTCGGTTCGCGGGGGCCACACGGTTGAAATCATCGAGGTAAATTTCGTGGTAGGGGCCCGCTGCTTCAAGTCCTGTCTGAGGCAGGTACTCGCCATAAAGACCCGCAAGAACGGTCGGCAATTCGTCTATCGCTCCAACGTGCATATACTGAACACATCGGCCCTCCGCGATGGCCTCCCAACGAGGTTTAATCATCTCACCCAAGTCGGGGCGCATCTCAAGCACTGAAGCGCTTAGTTGGTCCTCACCAGCCCAAACCGGCAGCGTAATCTGAATACGCCAATTCCATTTATCGCGACGGCCAGCAGCAAGATCATTCATGTCTTCGGCCCAATACAGGACTTCCAGCGGCGGTTCGACGAACGCCTTGCCCATGCGCTCTCGCGCCTCACGTCTGATCGGATAAATCGCAGTATAGAGCGCCTTCACCGCCGCGCCCACGGCTTGCTCTCCGGGAATGCCGTCACCGTCGAGGATTGCAAAGGGCAGCATAGGGACACTTACTTGGCTGAAATCGCCTTTCTTGGGTGCATAAAGCGCAGCGAGCAGAGCCCGGTCTTGCGTCAGATCGATCATTCCGTTGGTGGCCATGGCTTGTTCCTCATGTATTCCAAAGTAGTGGTGATCCAGACACGCTCAGCGGCCAGTTGGCCCTCAGAAAAATCGAAAAGAACCTCAAGATGGTCAGGCATGGGCTGTTTTTGCCGCCTGAGACGTTCAATTCGCTGGATCTCGGTATCTATTGACGCTTTGCGCTGCGTCAGGGACTCCAGTGCCGAGTCACGTGTCAGCGCGGGCCAGTGGACCATGCCCAATAGCAACGATGAAAATGTAGAGCGGAACGTCGCCAGTGCTGTCTTGGTTTGGTCGAGCAGCACATCGCGCCCGTTAGCGGTGATCGAGAACACCTTCCGCGACTTGGCCCCGGCGGCGACTTCGGATTTTACCAGCCCAGCCTTTTCCAGCTTCCCCAGCACGAAATAAATGGATGAGAACCCGATCGGGGTCCATTCTCTCATTCCGCGCGTATCAATGACCTGTTCAAGCTCATACCCATGTCTGGGCATCTCGGAGACAAGACCGAGAAGCATTAGTTCCGCATCTGTAAGTTTTGCGAGCAGCATATTCTAGTACTAGAATAAGCCTTGTGGCTTTGACAAGCCTAGAACGAAAAATGGTCGTTAAAATTTGACAATGGCAGCTATCAGGTGGGTTATTTTGTGCCTGTATGACCGCAATGGGGTCGAGAGCAGCCATTTCGCCACCCCTACCTATCCATCTTATCCCCGGGCCAAAAACCTCAGGCATACTCTCCCCATCAACCGGGAAGAGATGGAGTTGCAACGATCAACTGCCCGGTGACAGTCGGGAGGCCTCTTCATCGTCGCAAGGAGGCTGGGCTCGGAGATGGGTTCGTGATGGCAACATCCCCCTAGGAAACTCCCCCTCGCCAGAAATCCCGGCGCTCCGAGACGTCTTGCGTCTCATTTTTAAATTTCGAGACAAAAGGCGTCTCGGAGCACCATCAACTAAAGCGAAACCGGAGGCGGGAGCGTCGTCCGGCGCTTCGAGACGTGCCTGAAAGGCAAAATCGCTCCGGTGGAGCGATTTTAGGCGAGAAGGCCATGAGAGCTTGGAGCGACCGAAGGTCACTTCGCTCCAGTGGAGCGAAGTGAGCGAACAAGGCTCGAATGGCGGGGGCACGCCCGAAAGACAAACTGATTTCCAAGGCGAAAACACATTTTTGAGGTACGTACATCAAAATTGACTTGCAGCGTGAAGGCGTGGGATTTATTTCGCTATCAGACCCCAAATCACCGGACCATCAGGCCATGACCAGCTTTGCTTCCTATCCCAGTCTCAAGGATCGCCCCGTGGTCATTTCCGGGGGCGCCTCGGGCATTGGCGAGGCCCTGGTGCGCAATTTTGCGGCGCAGGGCGCCAGGGTCGGCTTTGTCGATATTGCGGGGGACGCGGGCGAAAAGCTGGCCGCTGAACTGACTGTCGCCGGATACACCGCGCGCTTTACCCGTTGCGATGTCACCGACATCCCGGCCTATCAGTCCGCCATTGCCGATTTTGCTCAACGCCATGGCGATGCGCGGGCGCTGATCAACAATGCCGCGCATGACCAGCGGCACAAATGGGCCGATGTCACCCCCGAGCAATGGGATAATCGCATGGCGGTCAATCTCAAGCACTATTTCTTTGCCATCCAGGCGGTCGCGCCGGGCATGATCCGTGCCGGGGGCGGGGCCATCGTCAATTTCAGCTCGATCAGCTGGATGGTGATGACGCCCGATCTTCCGGTCTATGAAACCGCCAAGGCCGCCGCGCATGGCTTGACCCGGTCCATGGCCCGCGAATTGGGCCAGTCCCATATTCGCGTCAATACGCTGTCGCCCGGCTGGGTGATGACCGAGCGGCAGAAAAGCCTGTGGCTCAATCCGGAAACCGAAAAGCAGCTCGAACAGGACCAGCCGCTGGCTGGCCGCGTTCAGCCCGATGATTGCGCCCGCATGGCCCTGTTCCTTGCCGCCGACGACAGCGCCATGATTTCCGCACAGCAATTTCTGGTCGATGCAGGCTGGGCCAATAGCTAAAGCGGATTCATCGCCGGGGCGGGGGGCGAAGTTTTGCGCATCCCCTTTTCCTCACCACGCTCCTGCCTTATTGAAGAGGCAGGACAGGGCCACTGCACTCAAAAAATCCTTCAGGGGGATCATATGAAGTCGAAGATTATCGTCGCTCTCGCCGCGACTTTGGCGCTCAGCGCCTGCACCACCACCAATCCCTATACCGGGCAGTCCCAGCTTTCCAACACCGCTGGCGGTGCGCTGATCGGCACGGGCGGTGGCGCACTGGCTGGCGCGATTGTTGGCGCTGCCGTGGGCGGTGACGCTCGCATTGGTGCGCTGATCGGCGCCGGCGTTGGCGGCCTCACCGGCGCGGCCATCGGCAATTACATGGACCAGCAGGAAGCCGAGCTGCGCGCCCAGCTTCAGGGCACTGGCGTTTCGGTCACCCGCGTGGGCGACCAGATCATCCTCAACATGCCGTCCAACATCACCTTCGCCACGGCCTCGGCTGCCGTGCAGCCGCAGTTCAACCAGACCCTGGTCTCGGTTGGCCTCGTGCTGCAGAAGTTCAACAAGACCATTGTTGACGTCTATGGCCACACCGACAGCCAGGGCGACGATGCCTATAACCTGACGCTCAGCCAGCAGCGCGCTGTTGCCGTTGCGACTGTGCTTGCCAATCAGGGCATCGATCAGCGCCGCTTCTATATCGAAGGCAAGGGCGAAACGAGCCCGGTCGCATCCAACGCCACCGAAGCCGGCCGCGCCCAGAACCGTCGCGTGGAAATCCAGCTCTCGCCCATCCGCGGCTGATCGCGACAATCACCGAATACGAAAACGCGGCCCGGTGGCCGCGTTTTCTGTTACTGGACGGCGGGCTGAACCGGCTCCACCACCGGCGCCGATGTCGGCGTACCGGGCTGCATATCGGTTCCCGGCGCGCCCGAGAACATCTGCATCAGCAGCAGGATGGCGATGATGATGCCAAGGCCGACCAAGCCATAGAGCCACCAATTGGTGGGCCCGGTGGCGCCGACACTGGCTTCATGTTCACCGGCAACCTTGAGCTTGGAATTGTCCGGCACATCGATGCGCGAGCCGTTTTCATCGACCAGGTAATCGACCGACGCCACCTTGGCCGCGTCCTTGTCCGTGGATGTGCTCATCAATAATCTCCCTTGAGAACGGTCTCAGTGCCCACACCCTCGGCCACGCCTTCGCGGACATGGGCAATGGCCTCATCGATTTCTTCCGGTTCAAACCCGATGGAACGGCCATCCGACCCGGCACCAGCCGCATCGGCCTTGAGCTGGTTCAGCAGGTCCAGTTTCTCCCGCGCAGTGAGCAGGCTGTTGCTGGCGATCATCATGGGGCTGAGCTGCTCATTGCCGCTCAAACCCTTCTTGAGAGTGTCGAAAACCATGTTGAACTCCTTCGCATGGCGTGACGGCCCGGCGGACCCTTTGCAGACTAATGCGCCGAAAGGGCAGGAGTTCCGGCCATTCCGGCTGCGTCGCCGCTTGGCAAATGTCGCAATTTGTCAGGCGCTTTAACTCGCCCTTGAGAAGTTTACGGCGTCATGGGGTTCCAGGTGGGGCCTGAAATGAGCCGGTTTGTCGGGTTTCTGATCTCAAATTCCAATCAGCGCAGTCTGCGGCTGCTGCTTTGGCTCGCATCCTTCGCGACTCTCATGGCCCTGTCAGGCTGGTTCGTCGCGGAAGAAGTTTCGCGCAATATGCGCACCCAGACCGCGCAAACCCTGGCAAGCTACGAGCGACTTCGCTCCAATGCGCTTAGCACCTTTGAAGTCATGAGCCAGCGTCTGGTCGATGCGCCGTGTTCCGCGCCGTTCCTCGATGAGATGCGCAAGATTGCCTTTCTCCCTGATGGCATCAACGAACTGCTCTATGCGCCCAACGGCACCGTCATGTGCTCAGTCAATTCGGGCGTCTTCGAAACACCGGTCAGTATCGGCCAGGCCGATGTCGATGCTGCCAACCCCTTTGGTGTTTCCTTCTGGCTCGACCGGGATTTGGGCTTCCTGCGTCTCGAGAACATGACTGGCACTATTGCCGGCTCTGGCAATTTCGCCATGGTCGTGCCCTCGCAGGCGCTGCCAGCCACGACGCCGCGCTGGATGGAGCAGGAACTCGTTTTCAAATCGCCCGATAGCCGCTGGTGGCATCGCTCCGGCACGCCGGGCATATATGTCGACGCATTGGACAATTCCGGCTCGCCGGTTGTTCAATTGTTGGGTGGCTCCCTGCTGCACTTGTCCTGCGATCCGGTAGGCGTTCACTGCATTGCCTCGCGAACCCGGCTTGGCGACCTCTTCGCGTTGGGCTGGGGCACCATTGGCGTGGTCGTGCTGGTGACGAGCATTCTTTCCGCCTGGATTGTCCAGCAGGCTATGGGCTTCATTGCGCGGCATTGGTCATTCGAAGCACGTTTTCTCCGACATTTCGAAGGCGGTAGCGTTGTCTGCGCCTACCAGCCCCTGCTCAACCTGCGCACCGACACGGTGACGGGTTGTGAAGTACTGGCGCGCTGGTACGATCACGACGGCTCGCTCGTCTCTCCCGACCGGTTCCTCTCCATCGTGGAGAAACACGGCCTCACAGAGCGCTTCACCGCTCTCGTGGTTGACAGAGCCTTTGCCGACCTCAACGGAAAACTGACGCCCGGCACCCGGCTGCAGATCAATTTCAACATTTTCCCGCAGGATTTGCGTGCCGATTTCCTGATCCCGATGTTTGCCGATTTTCTCGCGCCGGACTCGCCGTTTGATGTTGCCATCGAGATCGTTGAAACCGGGGAAGTGCGCCTAGAGACCGCCGAAACGGAAATCGAGCGGCTTCGCGCCGCCGGCATCCGCACCTATATCGACGATTTCGGCTCCGGCTATTCATCGATGCAAAATCTGGCGCGTCTTTCCATCGACGGGGTAAAGCTCGACAGGTCCTTCGCTATGGCGCTCGATGATTCAATCATGTCGCGAATGCTCGATCATGCCATCGACATGGTGCAGGCCTCCGGACGGAACATTGTCGTCGAGGGCGTAGAGACCGCCCCTCGCCTGCAAAGGCTGGTGGAGTGCGGAAAGGTCGACTTTGCGCAGGGTTATTACATTGCCCGTCCGTTGACGCCGGACAAATTCCTCGGCTTCCTCCACGAACGTGGACCCAGGCCCAAGAAAGCCAAACCGCGTCTGGTCGCCTAAGCTCACGCCGTCGCGCATCCACTGCTCGGGAGAGTGATGGAACTTCCATCCCTTGGTCTGGATTGAAGTGCGGTTGCACCCAGCGCGGTATCCAGCATGTACAGTACCAATCAGTTTTCCGGTTCGTCGCCTCTGGGGCCGGATTTTGCCGCCCTTGCCGAGTTTGTCTATACGACAGGGGAAAGCCCCGGCTTCAGCCGCCGCCGTCGCGGCAAAGGTATGCAGTTTCTCGATTGCGCGGGCAACACGATCAGTGACCCGACAATGATAGCGCGCATTCGCAGCCTTGGCATTCCGCCGGCCTGGACCAATGTCTGGATTTGTCCGAACCCCGATGGCCATTTGCAGGCGACCGGCTTTGACGCACGTGGCCGCAAGCAATATCGCTATCACCCGCGCTGGACCGAGGTGCGGGACGAAGCGAAATTTTCGAGGCTTGTCGATTTCTCTCAGGCCCTCCCGTCATTGCGCGAACAGGTAAAGTCCGACCTGCGCCGCCGCAGTCTCAATCAGGAGCGGGTCGTCGCCTCGGTGATCTGGCTTCTCGACAACACCATGATCCGCATCGGCAATGCCGCCTATTCACGACAGAACAAGAGCTTCGGCCTGACCACGCTTCGCGACCGCCACGTCAAGATTGAAGGCGACCGGCTCCGCTTCGTGTTTCGGGGTAAGGCGGGTAAGGACTGGAATGTGCAACTGGTCGACCGCCGAATGGCGCGTCTGGTCCGCAGCGTTCAGGAATTGCCGGGGCAGGACCTGTTTCAATATCTCGATGCCGACGGCAATCGCCACAAGGTCCAATCTCAAGAGATCAACGATTACATCCGCAATGTGATCGGCGCGGATTTCACCGCCAAATATTTCCGGACCTGGGGCGGCACGACACGGGCGCTGTCGCTATTCGCTGAAACGCCTCTGCCCGAAACAAAGCGCGAGCAGGTTCGCATTTCAAATAGCCTCATCGATCAGGTCGCCAACCATTTGGGTAATACGCGCACCATCTGTCGCAAGTGCTATATCCACCCCGGCATCCCGACCTCGTGGACGGCGGGAACGCTGGCCGAAGAACTGGAAAGCCAGCGGGCCGATCACGCGACCGGTCTTGATCTGGAAGAAGCGCTGACCCAGCAATGGCTGGTCCGGCAGCTCAATGCGTGAGCGGAATGTTCCAGGCGGCGACATTCCCATGATTGATAGAATCCCGACGGCCACCTACCGCATTCAGCTGCGCAATGGTGTCACCTTTTCCGATGTCGAAAGTCAGCTCGCCTATCTGGCCGATCTCGGCATTTCACACCTCTATCTCTCACCCATTTTTGCCGCCAGCGCCGGCTCCACGCACGGCTATGACATTGTCGATCCAACCCATGTCGAAGCAGATCTAGGCGGACGGGAGGGATTTGAGCGTCTCGCCACTCATGCCCATAAGCGCGGTCTTGGCGTCATTCTCGACATCGTCCCTAACCACACTGCGTTCAGCCTCGAAAATCCCTGGCTGAGAGAGGTTCTGCGCGACGGACACCAATCTCGATACGCGTCTCATTTCGACATTGACTGGAACGCCGGCCCGCTGGCTCTGCCAATGCTGCCGGAGCCTTTTGCCAGGATGCTGGCTGCAGGACGGTTTGCGGCGCGGGATGGCCTGTGGTTGTTTGATGACGCGGCGATTCCGTTGTCAGCCTCCGGCTCACAAGCCGCAAGCACGCCCGAAGAGCTTCGGGCGCTGCACGAGCAGCAGCATTGGCGCTTGCATCATTGGGAAACGGAACGCGATTGCATCACGCATCGGCGGTTTTTCAATGTCACCTCGCTGATCGGAATGCGGGTCGAAGACCCACTTGTATTCGAGCACACGCATTTCCTGATTTTCGATCTCGTCAGATCCGGCCATGTCGATGGCCTGCGTGTCGATCACGTCGACGGATTGGCTGATCCAAAATCCTATCTGGATAATTTGGCGATTGCGCTGCCGGGTGTGCCGGTGTGGGTGGAGAAAATCCTTGTTGGTCGCGAAACGCTGCGGCCGGATTGGAAGACGATCGGCACTACGGGGTACGAGGCGGGCCGACTGCTGACACGGCTGCTGACGAATCGAGAAGGCGTCGCTGAAAATCAGGCCAACTGGCGTCAATTCACTTCGGCCACGGATGACTTTCGGGCGGTCCTGTCCCAATCGAAGCTGGACGTGCTGCACAACGAATTGGCAGCCGAGCTGCACCAATTGGTCATGCTTGCCGGACATGCTCTTCGCGATGATCCCGATGTTGAAGCTGGGCCCGAAAGTCTCCGCGAAGCCATCGTCGTTCTGCTCACCGGCATGGATCGCTATCGGACCTATATCGACTATAGTGGCGCCGCCGACGAAGACCGCCGCTTGATCGACGCTATTGTCGATGACGCCCGCGCCAGCTTACGGTCGTCGCGCGTGTTGGAGCATCTGGCGCGCGCCATGCTCTCCGGGCAATCCGCTGCTGCAAGGGCATTTGCCAGCCGGTTTCAACAGGTGTCCGGCGCACTCCTGGCCAAGGCGCAGGAGGATACGGCAGGATTCCGCTGGACGCCCTATCTTGCCGCCAATGAAGTTGGCGCAGAGCCGGATGAGGCGACTGTAAGCGAAGGGGAAGCCAATGAATTCCTGGCCCTTCGCAAGCCGTGTCACATGACGCTGACCTCCAGCCATGATTCCAAACGTTCCGAAGATTCCCGGATGCGGCTTGCGGCCCTCTCTCACCACCGCGATGCTTTTGCTAGCCTCGTGGCAGATGCAACGCAGCTTGCTGACGGCAGGGTTTCGGCCGAATGGCGATGGTACATCACCCAGGCCGTGCTCGCCATCTGGGGTGCAGAGCCTAAGGCCTTGCAGGATCGGCTCAGCCAACACATCCAGAAGGCCATGCGCGAGGCAAAGCTGGCGACGTTCTGGACGCGGCCGGTGGAGGAAGTTGAAGCTCCTTCAATAGAGTTCGGTAAAACTCTGTGCCGGCATTGGGCGGCGACCAATCCCACCGAACTCCAAACCTTGTTGCAGAGCGGGGAAGCCCTCATTCTCGCGCAACTGGCGCTCAAATGCCTGATGCCGGGCTTTCCGGATATCTATCGCGGTAGTGAGGGCCCCTATTTCGCCTTGACCGACCCCGACAGCCGCTTGCCTGTGGATTGGGCCTCTCTCGCGACATTGAAGGATGGCAGCGGCTTTGCGGGCGACAAGGCCAGACTGACGCGGACATTACTGCATTTGCGGAAGGCCGAGAGGTCTTTCTTTGCCTCCGCAAGGTCTCATGTTTCGACCGATGGGGGACAATTGCGGCTGACGCGCTCGACCAATGAGCGCAGGCTCATTGTCGAACATGGACCGAGCGAATGCAGCGCGGCGCTGAAGCAGATCTGGCACAGCACCTATGCCGGACAGACCCTCACCATCGGTTGGCTCAGTCATTGAGCGCTTCGGCAGCGGCAAGCTTGGTCTTGTTGATCACCTGCTTGAGCGCAAAATAGTCCGTCCACGGATCGTCATCCTGCGCTCGCTCGGCTGCTGCCCCGAGACTGAACTGATTGGCGGCCTTGATCTCGGGCAGCTCTTTCCAGCTGACCGGCATCGCCGCCGGCGCATTCTCACGCGACCGGCTCGACCAGGGGGCAATGGCCGTTGAGCCGCGCTCATTGCGCAGGTAGTCGATGAACAGCCGTCCCTTGCGGCGCGCCTTGCTCATATTGGCGGTAAAGCGGTCCGGATAAAGTTCGGCAAGCGACTGCGCCACGGTTTTGCAGAAGGTCTTGACCTCCGGCCACTCTGCCTTGGGCTTGATGGGCGCGATGACGTGGATGCCTTTGCCACCGCTGACCAGCGGATAGCTCTCCAGCCCCAGTTTCTGCAGGACTTCGCGGATTTCAAAGGCGGCTGCGCGCACATGTTCAAAGCCCAGGCCTTCATCCGGGTCGATGTCGAAAATGATCCGCTCGGGCTTTTCGACATCCTTGTTCAACGACCCCCAAAGGTGCCATTCGAGCACATTCATCTGGGTGCCCGCGATCAGCCCGGCGAGATCATCGATATAGAAATAGTCTTCCTTGCTGCCATCCTTTTCGGTGATCAGGATGGACTTCATGGCGTCGGGGAAGCCGCCCGTGTCATGCTTCTGGAAGAAGCAATATTTCGTGCGGCCCTGCGGGCAGCGCAGCAGGCTCAGGGGCCGGTTCGCAGCATAGGGTAACATGCGCTCGGCTACGGCGGCGTAATAGGCCACAAGCCCTGCCTTGGTGACGCCCTGGCCCGGATAAATAACCCGGTCAGGACTGGTGAGTTTTACACCTGCTGCTTCAGCGGCCTCCACGCCCGCTTCTTTGGAGAGCGCGGTGCTGCCGGACCGGGCGCCACCCTCTTCGAGCGCCACTTCCTCGGCTGGCTTGTCTTCACGCAGTCCAAGGAAAGAGGGGTGCCGCAGGATACCATCCGGCGTGAATTCTGCGTAACCGATTTCGGCCACCAGCGTGGGAGAGACCCATTTCGCGGCTCGCGAAATTTCACGTGGCACCGCCGCAAACGGGCTGGTCTTGCGCGACATTTCCGTGAGCTTTGCATGGAGGGCTTTGGAGGTATTTGCGTTGAAGCCTGTGCCGACACGACCACGATATATGAGCTTGTCGCCCTCCCAGGTGCCGAGCAAAAGCGAAGCAAAAGTGCTCTTCTTTTCCGATGGCGACCATCCGGCGATGACAAATTCCTGTCGCCGCGCCGCTTTGATTTTCAGCCAGCTTCGCGTGCGCTCGCCGCGATAGGTTGCCTTGGCTTCCTTGGCGATAATGCCCTCGTGCCCCTCGCGCGTTACGGCATCGAAAACCTTCTGGCCATTGCCCTGCACATGCGCGGAATATTGTACCAGCGAGGTCGCATCGACCTTGCCCAGCAGCTTTTCGAGCCGCGCCTTGCGCTCGACCAGCGGCAGGTCTCGTAAGTCCTTTCCATCCAACTCGAGCAGGTCGAAGACGAAATAGGTGAGGGGACCACCATTGGAGAGGTGATCCTTGAGCGTCGAAAAGTCCGTCCGGCCGTTTTTGTCAAAAGCGCATAGCTCGCCGTCGATGAGAGCACTGCCCTTGGTCAGGTTCTCCAGCGCAGGCACAATGGCGGCGAATTGCTCGGTCCAGTCCCGGCCAGTGCGCGTGGACAATTGCACCTGATCGCCCGCCAGCGCCGCAATGCAGCGATAGCCGTCATATTTCATTTCAAAGACCCAGTCGGGGCCTTCGGGCACTTTGTCTGAAAGTGTCGCCAATTGCGGCGATTGGAACTCTGGCAGCTTGCCCGGTTTCGCCTTCGCCTTGGCCGTCCGCCGCTTGGCAGGGGCTTTCTCAGGGTCCGAATGCCAGACTGCCGCAGCAGGCGTATCCGACTTTTTCCTGGCCTTATGCCCCTTGGCGATGCCGTTGAGGTCACGGCCGGTGCTGACGGAGCGCGTGAACTTGCTGACCAGTTGATCGCCGTCGGTCGCATAGTCATCGCGGTGCTTGATCAGCAGCCAGTTCTCTCGCGGCGGTCCGGATTTGCGTTTGCTGTCCCGGCCCTTCATGTGAACGAGAACCCATTCGCCCTTCATGCGCTGGCCGTTGATCCTCATCTTGAGGTCGCCGTCCTTCAGCCCCTTATGGGGATCGCCGATTGGCTCCCAGGTCCCCTCGTCCCAGAGCATGACCGTGCCGCCGCCATATTCGCCTTCGGGAATGGTGCCCTCGAATGTCCCGTAGTCGAGGGGATGATCCTCGACGCGCACTGCGAGGCGCTTATCCTGGGGGTCGCTCGATGGCCCGCGTGTAACGGCCCAGCTTTTCAGCACGCCATCAAGCTCGATGCGGAAATCGAAATGCAGCCGCGTTGCGTCGTGCTTTTGCACTAGAAAGCGGTTACCCGCGCCTGCTGCGGATGCGCTCGACGCGCCCGATGGCTCCTGCGTCTTGGTGAAGTCGCGCTTGGCCTGATAATCCTTGAGCAGCGTGCTGGCTTTGCTCGCCATGCTTCAACTCCGCCAATGCGGTTTCAGGGCCGCTGCGCCACTCACTCCTCGGACTCCACATTTTTCGGGCGCGGCGGGGCAGTGCCGTCATTGGCATATGAATTTGGTCCGATGTCCGGATGTGGCCACGGCGCGACGCCACCGGGATGCGGAATTTTGTCGTAGTCTTCTTCGGTCGCGGGATGGGGGTCGGCGACCTCGTCCTCAGCCGATGTGCCTTCGCCGGTGGGCAAGCCCTCCTGGTTCCAGCCGCCTTCTCGGGGCTGGATAGATTCGGAAGTGTTCGGGCTATCCGTGTCGGGCCGGTTGATGCCGCCCAATGCGTCATTGTTCTGTGGCATGTCGTTCCTCCGGTCTGGATTTCAATCCAACGCCGGCCGCGCTCGAAAGTTCACCTCGGAACGGTGCTGGCGATGCGGCGTTTGTCTGCTGTCTGAGCAGGAGGCAAGATTGGCCGTTCGACCCTATTGGAGAGGCTACCTCAAACTTTCGCTGGTGACCTGCGCGGTGACGCTGTCGCCCGCAACCACCCAGGGCGAGAAGGTTCGCTTCCATACGCTCAATCGAAAGACGGGCGAACGCATTCACACCCAATATATCGACGCAATATCGGGCAAGCCGGTTGACGACGACGATCAGACCCGGGGCTATCAAAAAGCCGAGGACGACTACGTCATTCTGGAAGAAGAAGACCTCGACTCGGTCCAGCTTGAAAGCGCACGCACCATTCAGATTGAGGAATTCGTGCCTGCGGACGATATCGAATGGGTCTATTACGACAGCCCCTATTTCGTTGTTCCGGCTGATGATGTCGGGGAGGAGGCCTTTGCCGTCATTCGCGAAGCCATGGCCAATGGCGATGTGGTCGGGATTTCCCGCCTCGTCATGGCCGGTCGCGAGCGCGCTGTGATGCTGCAGCCCTGGGATAAGGGCATCATTCTGTGGACGCTGCGCTTTGGCGACGAAGTGCGGAACGAGGACGACTACTTCAAGAGCGTGAAAGCGGAAAAACCAGACGCCAAACTGCTGTCCATGGTCGAAAAGCTGATCGAAAAACGGACGACGGCCTGGTCCGAAAGCATGGTTGAAGATCCCGTACAGGACAGGCTGCTTGAGATCATCAAGTCCAAAAAGTCGAACAAGCCCAAGGCGAAGCGGAAGGCAGAGGTGGAAAGTGTGAAACCTCAAAGTAATGTCATTGACCTGATGGCGGCCCTAAAAAAGAGTCTGGAGGAAAAGCCGGAAGGCAAGAAGCGCTAACTCGCTTTCTTTCGCGCCGCAGGCTTCTCTGCTGCGCTCGCTTTTTTCGTTCGGGATTTTTTGGGCGCAGCCTTCTTGCCGTCATCCTCTCCACCCGCGCTCATCCGCAGGGCTTCAAGGAGATCGTTGGATTTGGTGGGCTCTGGCCGGCGCAGAGGAACGATCTTCCGGCCGTCGATCTTGGCGCGTACCAGATCGGTCAGCGCGGCCTCATAGCGGTCCTCGAACTGCCCGGGATCGAATTTGCCGGCTTTGGTCTTGAGAATATGCTGGGCCAGTTCGAGCATTTCCGGCTCGATCTTACGCTTCTTGATGTCAGAAAAAGCATCCTTAGCGGATCGCACTTCATAGTCAAAATTGAGCGTGGTTGCGATCAGTCCCTTGCGATGGGCCCGGATCAGAACCGGGCGCAACCGGCGGAACAGTACCGTATGGGCAATCGCCGCCGCCTTCTTGTTCCGCAGTGCCTCGCGGATCAGCACAAAGCTTTCTTCCGTCGCGTCCGAAGCGGGCAGTAGATAGTAGGGCTTGTCGAAATAGGTGGGCTCAATCCGGCTGCAGGCAACGAAGGAATCGACCGCAAGAGTCTTGTCGCTGTCGGGAACCGCCGCAGCAATCTCCTCGGGCTCAAGGACGACATAGGCACCCTCATGGGTCTCGTAGCCCTTGACCTGATCGTCGTTCTCGACCGGCTTGTTGGTCTTGTTGTCCACATAGATGCGCCGCAGCCGATTGCCGGTCTTGCGATTGATCATATGCAATGAGATGCGATCGGAAGTCGTCGCGGCGGTGTACATTTTCACCGGGCAGACGATCTCGGCGATCTTGATCACCCCGCTCCAAACCGCACGTGCCGCCATTGCATCCTCCACTTTGCTGGAGAACGGGGAAAACACCCCGGACGTTCCAAAGCCGGAACGCACAGTATGGCAGATGTCAAATCAGGGAGGATAAGTGGTGCCGCTTAGGTGACTCGAACACCTGACCCCATCATTACGAATGATGTGCTCTACCAACTGAGCTAAAGCGGCGCCGGGGGCTGGGCCCGGAATGAGCGTCTTTTACTGAGGGTTTTGAGCCGGTGCAAGAGGCAAGGGCGCTTCGTTTTCAGGCATTTGAACGGGCGCTTCCGGAGCCGGCAGCGGCGCCGGGCGCGCATTGCTGGTGACGGGCACCTTCCACTCGAAGGCATCAAGACGCCCGGTCACCGGGGAAATAGGCTCCCATTCATCGCTGATCAGCCCATCGGCGGTCCAGGCCGGATCACGCGGCGCACGGACGGCGCGGGCCAGCCATTCGCGGGCCTTGCCCTGATCGCCGCTTTGCCCTTCTTCGATTTCCGCCATGAGGCTGGCAACGCCCTGCGTTGCGTCTGCGCCGGAAAACTGCTCAAGCGCTTTGCGGGCCAGCGGCCAGTCATAGGCGTCGATGGCCGCCCGGGCCAGCGCCATGCCCGCCGCGCGATGCGGAGGCGGCAGGTCGATGATTTCGCGCAGCCGCTTCAGCCGATCCACCGCTGATGCGCCGGGCTGGGAATGGGCATAAAGCGCTGCGGCGTCAGGATGGCCCGTGGCACGCCAGATACGGCGCAACAGGCTCATGGCGCGCCGCGTTTCCCCACGATTGATATAGATGCGCGCCGCGATCAGTGCCGCCGGCACAAAATCGGGCAGAAGCTTCAGCGCCGTCAGGGAATGGTCGACAGCGGCCATTGGCGAACTGGTTTCCGTCTCGCGGGCGCGCGCCGTTTCGATAACGGCCTGCTGGCGGCGCTTGCGCGCCTTTTCTTCCCGGCTTGAAGCCGGCGCCATATTGACCATGGCCACGGCCTCGGCCCATTGGCCGCGCTTGGTCAGGTCGTCAAACACCGCCTGCGACGCCCATTCGCTGTCCGGCGCGAGGGCGAGGGTCTTGCGTGCAAAGGTCAGCGCCGCTTCCGAGCGATGCTGCGCACGGGCCTGGTCGTAAAGGCCGGTCAGCGCCGCAACGGCGGTCTTCTCGCTGGCAATCAGCGCCCTGTAATGTTCGCGGGCCGCCGGCATGTCACCCAGCGCCAGATCGGCGCGGGCCTCGAGAAGCCGCGCGGCGCTATTGTCCTCGAGCCGCGCCTGCGCTTCCCTTGCCATGAGGCGTGCTCGTGCCGGATCGCCCGATTGCAGGGCGATAACCGCATCGGAAAGGGCTTCCACACCCTGTTCGCGCCGCCGGAGAGCGCGTCGCCGCGCCATGGCCCGGGGCGCGCCGATAATGCGGCGCACAATGGCCCAGATGGCGATGATCAGCGCCGCAGCGACAAGGACAAGCGCTACCGCCGTGCCCAGACGGGGCTGCATCCGATAGCCGGCCACTTCCAGCGTCAGCGTGCCGGGCAGGGCCATGATCCAGGCCGCAATCGCTGCGACGACAAGGCTGCCAACAATCCAGGAGGCGAGGCGGATCATGAACCGGACCCCGTTTGCAGCGCGCTGGCGCGGAGATCGCCAAGGAAGGTTTCGGCTTCGGCAAGCGCTGCAATGTCGTCGCCAACAGAACCGGCGGCCGCGCGCATGGTGTCGGGCAAGGCGTCAAGTGCGGTCTTGGCTGTCACGAAGTCACGCCGCGCCAGCGCAGTTTCCAGCCGGGCGACAAGCGCGTCGGGACTATTGCCTTCAATATCACCGGTGGGCCGCATGGCCACCAGGCCGCGGAACCAGTCGGCGGCCGTGTCGGTCCATTCGCCGTCGGCGCTGGGTGGTCTGCCGGAGATGATTTCGGGCAAGACAGTGTTGAACCGGCTGACCACCTCGTCGGGCCGCACCAGCCCTGTGGCCGCGCTGGAAGCAATGCTCTGCGGCACTGAGATGTCCGGCAGGGCCTGCTGCAGGGCGGCAAGTTCGCGCTGATAGGGCCGACCCGTCGCAAAGGCTGTTTCGAGCCCGGAGAACACCAGCGGCAGGCGCGCAATGCCGCCCTCGTCGGCGGCCTCCGCACTCACCTTACCATCCAGCGCGGCGATCTGCCCGGTGACCGCGGTCAACGCCGCCTCGAGGGCTCCCGATGTCTGCTTCAGCGCCGAAAGTTCGCTCGTCAGCATAGCGATGGCAGCCGTGTTCTCGGCGCCGACACCCGTATCCGCTGCTGGCGCGTTGGCCAGTGCCTCGACACGTTCGCTCAAGGCATTCAACTGTTCTGTCATGCCGCTATCCGGCGTTGCAGGCGCGGTTTCCGTGGGCAGGGCGGCGACACTGGTTTCCACGCCGCCGACGCGTTGTGTGAGCGTCGCGAGCTCGCCCTGCAAGGTGCTGGTTGTCGTCTGCAATTCGGCAATAGCCGCAGCGCTTTGTGCCACGCGCGGGTCCGCTGCGGGTGTCTGCACTGGCGCGGTGGGCCACAGGCCGAAAAATGCCAGACCATAGGCCGCGCCGAGCCCGATGACGCCGCCAACGAGACCGGCCAGCCATGGCGCGCCGCCATTGGCCTCGGTCGACTCCGCTGCCCGCTTGGCCTCGGCCTTGGGCGCAAGCTTTTCAGCCGGTTTGTCCGTAGTGGGCTTTGGCGGCACAGGCTTTTCCACGTCCGGCTTGCTGGCGCTGCCTGCCGCCGGGCGCGCCGTTCCCTCCAGCACAGGTGGTTTCACCGCACCAGAGGTGCTGGCCGGTTTTGCATTGGTCGGCGTCTCATTGCTTTTGTCGTCAGCCATGTGACTTCCTCTTCATGGGCACGATCATGACCCAGATTGCTCGCGGGCAAAAGCCAGTGCCAGCGCCATCATGGCCTCTTCACTGGGGTAATCGGCCAGCAATATGCGGCTGAAATGGTTTCCCAGAAGTGGCTCCGCGACATTTTCCGACAGGCACAGCATGGGCAGTTCCCGCCGCTGCTCAACCGGCAGGGCATCGCCCACCAATTGGCAAAAGATTTCTGCCGTCCGGCGCGAATAGACCAGCACCGCGCCAATCTCGCCCCGGCTCAACTGAGCCAGCGCCGCCGCCGGAAAGGCCGATTCCGCCACCATTTCGTAGACGGGAACGGTGACGGTCATCAGCCCGTGGGGTGTGAGCTTGTGCGCCAGATCGCCGCTGAGATGCCGTCCCGCCGGATAAAGCACCGGACCTTCCAGCCGCGCCATCCCGATGGCTTGCGCCATGGTCTCAAGGGTGCCCTCGGCGCTGGTGACATTGGCAAAACCAAGCTGTGCCGCTTCATGTGCGGTCCGGTCTCCCACCACGAAAATCGGCAGGTGGGTATAGGCATCGAGCTGGTTGTTTTCTGCCAGCGCCCGCAATGCATTGGTGCTGCTCACGGCCATGGCGGCAAAGCCATCGGGCGGTGGCAGTGGGGCGCCGAGATTTTGCCGCGTCATCAGGGGCGCCGCGACACCGTCTATGCCCAGCGCCGAAAGCCGCTCGATGCTTGCCTGTGCGTCCGGCTCGGGCCGCGTGACCAGCATAAGCATCAGGTTCTGTTCCACTGTTCCAGCCAGCCGGGTCCGGCCTGTGCCAGCAAATCGCGGCCAACCTTTTCGCCCAGCTTCCGCGGGTCGCTGTCTTCGCCCTGCGCGCGGAAACTGGTCTGGCCGTCAAGGCTGAGGATTTCCCCCGACAGGTTCAGCCGACCATTGGAGAGCGTGGTCAACGCGCCAACCGGAGTGCGACATGAGCCGTCGAGCACTGCGAGCATGGCGCGTTCCGCCGTGATGGCGGCATGGGTTGGCGCATGATCGAGCGCGGCAACGAGGCCCGAAAACCGCAAGTCATCCTTGCGAATGGCCAGCCCGATTGCGCCCTGCGCCGGCGCGGGCATGAAGTCATTGGCGTCGAGCACTGCCGTGGCCCGATGCGCCTCGCCCAGCCGGTTGAGCCCCGCCATGGCGAGCAGGGTCGCGTCGGCAACACCGTCGAGCAGCTTCTGTAGCCGCGTATGCACATTGCCGCGAAACGGCACGATGGTGAGATCGGGCCGCAGTCTCAGCGCCTGCGCCGCGCGGCGAATGGAAGAGGTGCCGAACCGCGCGCCCTCGGGCAGGTTGTCGATCCCCTTGGCGGACACCGAAATGAAGGCGTCGCGAATATCTTCCCGCTCGAGAAAAGCCGCCAGCGCGATGCCTTCGGGCATGGCGGTGGCCACGTCCTTGCTCGAATGGACGCCGATATCGATCACGCCCGAGAGCAGCGCGTCGTCGATTTCCTTGGTGAAAACGCCTTTTCCGCCGATATCGGACAGGGTGGTGTTTTCCGCCTGGCTACGATCGCCGCCGGTGGAAAAAACCTCGATGTCGATTTCGTTTTCGCCCATGTCATGGGCGTCAGCCAGCAGCCGGCGCACCAGTTGGGCCTGTGCCATGGCCAGTGGGCTACCGCGGGTTCCGATACGGGCAAAGGGGGCAGGCGATTGCATTGTCTGTCCGTCCTATAGTAGGCGATGGTGATATTGAATCAAAGCATCCGCAGCTTCTGACTCGCCAGCCAGAACAAATCCGTACTGGCTCACCAAGCCAGCGCACCCATGGGAGTAGACCAGTTCGCCGTGACCGGGCAAGCGCAAGCCACCATTCTTGGTATTGAGACAAGCTGCGACGAAACCGCCGCGGCCATTGTAACTCGAAAGCAAACCGGGCAGGGCACCATTCGTTCCAACGTGGTGCGTTCCCAGCTGGATGAGCACGCCGCCTTTGGTGGCGTGGTGCCCGAACTGGCCGCGCGCGCGCATGTCGAATGGCTCGATCACATCATCGCCCAATCCGCGCGCGAGGCCGGCGTGGCTTTGGCCGATGTCGACGCCATTGCCGCTACGGCCGGGCCGGGCCTGATCGGCGGCGTGCTTGTCGGCCTCACCACAGCAAAAGCACTGGCCGCCTCGCTCAAAAAACCGCTGATCGCGGTCAATCATCTCGAAGCCCATGCTCTGACGGCGCGTCTGACTGATGGTGTTCAATTCCCCTATCTCATGCTCCTTGTCTCCGGTGGCCACAGCCAGTTTGTACTGGTTCGCGGGGTGGGGGATTACCTGCGTTGGGGTGGCACAATCGACGATGCCTTGGGCGAAGCCTTCGACAAGGTGGCCAAGCTGCTGAGCCTGGGGCATCCAGGTGGTCCGGCAGTGGAGCAGATTGCCAAATCGGGTGATCCCACCCGCTTCAAGTTCCCCCGGCCATTGCTGCGTGAGGCAAGGCTCGATTTCTCCTTCTCCGGCCTCAAGACCGCAGTGCGACTGCAGGCCGAGGCCTTGGCACCGCTTACCGACACTGACGTCGCCGATATCGCCGCCAGCTTCCAGCTTGCAGTGACCGACATTGTCGCCACCCGAGCCGCGCAGGCGCTGGAGCGCTTTGCCGCCGAACTGCCCGGCACACAGCCGCAGCTGGTTGTGGCCGGTGGTGTTGCCGCCAATCGCTCCATTGCCACCGCGCTGGCCGAGGTGACGGAACGTGCAGGGGCGCGTCTGGTCGTTCCGCCCATCGCCCTCTGCACCGACAATGGCGCCATGGTCGCCTGGGCTGGCGCCGAACGGTTGGCCCTCGGGGTCAGTGATCCGCTGGCCGTCATCGCCCGCCCGCGCTGGCCGCTCGATACGCCCGACATGAGGATTGCGCCCGATGCCGCTTGAGACCGTGTCCGTCATCGGCGGGGGTGCCTGGGGTACGGCACTGGCACAGGCTGTCGCCATGGCGGGACGGTCTGTGTCGCTGGTGATGCGCAATGCCGAACAGGCTGGGGTGATCAATGCATCCCGCCAGAACGCTGCGGCGCTGCCGGGTCAGGAACTGCACCCCGCCGTCAACGCGGTGGGAAACCTTGCCGCCAGTGACATCATCATCCTCGCCGTTCCCGCCCAGTCGACCCGCACGCTGTTGTCGGGGCTTGATCCGGCACTGCTGGCTGGCAAGCCGGTGATCCTCTCGGCCAAGGGGCTCGAGACCGGCACATTGGCCCGGCAGAGCGAGATCCTCGCCGATATGGCGCCCGAGGCCGTGGGCTATGTCCTCTCCGGACCCAGCTTTGCGGCGGATGTTGCCGCTGGCCGGCCCACGGCGGTGACGCTGGCGGGGGACGATGCCGAGGCCACCTCCGATCTGGCGACGGCGCTGGCGGGGCCCAGCTTCCGCCCCTATGCCGCCGATGACCGGATCGGGGTCGAGATCGCCGGGGCGCTGAAAAATGTCTATGCGCTGGCCTGTGGCGCGGTCGAAGGGGCTAATCTCGGCGCTTCAGCCCGGGCGGCGCTGATTGCTCGGGGCTATGCCGAAATGGCCCGGGTGGTGACGGCCATGGGCGGCTCGGCCCATACGCTGACCGGGCTCGCCGGGCTCGGCGATCTGACGCTGACCTGCACCTCCACCCAGTCGCGCAATTACCAGTTCGGCATGGCGCTGGGCGCCGGTCGCCGCACGGCAGATATTCTGGCCAGCGGCGCCAAGCTGGCCGAGGGCGTGGCCACGGCGCCGGTGGCCGCTGCGCTGACCAAAAGCCTTGGCGTCGATACGCCGCTGATCGACGCCGTCGAGGCCGTAGTCTCCGGCAAGGCCGATATTGCAACCGTTTTGGCCGGGCTCATGTCCCGCCCCCTGAGGAGAGAACACTGACATGCTCTACGCCATGATCGCCAAGGATGCCCCGGCACCGCCCAATTGCGGACCGATACACGGCCCGTGCATCTCGATCATCTCAAGTCCCTCGGCAACAAGCTGGTCTTTGCCGGGGCCATGCTCGATGCCAATGAGCAGCCGGAAGGCTCGCTGGTGATCCTCCAGGCCGAGACGCTCGAAGAGGCCCGCAAGATGGCCGAGGCCGATCCTTTCGTGGCCGCCGGCGTTTTCGGCAGCTTTGAGGTCGTTCGCTGGCGCGTGGCCATCAACAATAGCGGCGCGGAAATCTGACCATGGCCTATTGGCTGATGAAATCCGAACCGGATGTGTTTTCCTTCGATGACCTGGTCGCCAAGACGGCGAAAGGCGAGGTCGAGGAATGGCATGGGGTGCGCAATTATGCGGCGCGCAACAATATGAAGGCGATGGAGGTGGGCGACGAGGCCTTCTTCTATCATTCCAATATCGGCAAGGACATTGTCGGCATCATGAAGGTCGTGGCCAAGGCTCATCCCGACAGCACCGGTGAACTCAACGCCAAGGGCGAGGTCGTGTGGGAATGCGTCGATGTCCAGTCGGTCAAACCCATGCCGCGACCCATCTCGCTGGCCGAAATCAAGGCGACGCCCGAACTTGCCGAGCTGGAACTGGTGAAGCTTTCCCGGCTCTCGGTGTCCAAGGTCAGCGCGGCGGAATGGAAGCTGCTCTGCAAGATGGGTGGCCTGTAACTTTGCAAACGGCGTGATTTTTGGCCGGGCGGCGCTTCCGCCCCCGGTTTTGGGTTAGTTGATGGTGCTCCGAGACGCCTTTTGTCTCGAAATTTAAAAATGAGACGCAAGGCATCTCGGAGCGCCGGGATTTCTGGCGAGGGGAGTTTCCTAGGGGCAGCATTACTGCCGCAACCCATCTCTGAGCCCAGCCTCCTTGCGACGATTAAGAGGCCTCCCGACTGTCACCGGGCAGTTGATCGTCACAACTCCATCTCTGCCCGGTTGATGGGAGGAGTATGCCTGAACTTTCTGGCCCGGGGATAAGTCGGGCGAGCTCCCCTTTGACCCCCGAATGGACCGGGCGTAGATTCGGCACGCGCATGGGGCGCTGTGAGGGGGAAATCAATGAACTTTCTTGCTGTGAACTGGCTGGCCATCGTGCTGGCGACGGTCGCCAGCTTCGCCTTTGGGGCGGTCTGGTATATGGGGCTGTCTAGGCAATGGATGGCGGCGCTGGGCAAGCCCAAGGAACAATTGGGCGTCGGTTATACGCCCTTCATCTGGTCGGTCGCGGTGGAACTGGTGATGGCCTATTTCCTGGCCCTGTTCACTCCGCTGCTGATGGGCGGCATGAGCATAGGCGCGGCAGTGCAGGTGGCGGTGCTGCTCTGGCTCGGCTTTGTCCTCACCACCATGATCATGAACCACCGCTATGAAGGCATGAAATGGTCGCTGACCGTGATCGACAGCCTGCATGTGCTGG
>JAEYTY010000109.1 GCA_023433775.1 Pseudomonadota bacterium
CCACCAATCCGTCGCTGATCGCCAAGTCGGGCCGTGACTTCAAGGAAGTCATCAAGGAAATCTGCGGCATCGTGCCGGGTCCGGTTTCGGCCGAAGTGGCTTCGCTCGAATATGACGGGATGATCGCCGAAGGCGAACACCTCGCCAAGATCGCCGACAATGTCGTGGTCAAGCTCCCCCTGACCCTCAATGGCCTCAAGGCCACCAAGACCTTCAAGGATCGCGGCATCAAGACCAATGTCACGCTCTGCTTCTCGGCCAATCAGGCCCTTCTGGCTGCCAAGGCCGGCGCGACCTACATCTCGCCCTTCCTCGGTCGCCTCGATGACATCAATCTCGATGGCGTCGAACTGATCGAAAATATTCGCCAGATCTATGACAACTACGCATTCGACACCGAAATCCTGGCCGCCTCGATCCGCTCGCCCAACCACGTCACCCAGGTGGCGCTGGCCGGTGCCGACGTCGCGACCATTCCGCCCGACGTGATCCGCAAGCTGGCCAACCACCCGCTGACCAATGCCGGCATCGAAGGCTTCCTCAAGGATTGGGCCGCCACCGGCCAGTCGATCCTCTAGCAAACGACACTCCCGCAATCGCGATGTCGCCCCGGCGCAGGCCGGGGCCCATCCTGAGATGCGTCTGCGGGAGTAATTCTCAGGATGGATGCCGGCCTGCGCCTGCATGACAATGGATTGCGGCGCCCCATGGCCGACACCGAACTTGCCGAAAAGATCAAAGCCGCCCTCGCTGCCGTAGAAATCCCCGGTGGTGGCGATCTGGCCTCCTATGCCGGTCTCTCCGAAATCATTGTCACCCCCAGCGCCGTGGCCTTCGCCATCGGCGTAGCGCAGGGCATGGAAGCCGCCTTCGGCCCCACGCGCGAGGCCGCCCACAAGGCGGCCGAGGCCGTCGTGCCCGGTCGCAAGATCATGGTCTCGCTCACCTCGGGCAAGGCCCCGCCCACCGGCCAGGCTGCCGCGCAGGGCCGCCCCGGTCCTGCCCCGCGCAGCCCGGTCGATGGCGTGCGCCACATTATCGCCGTGGGTTCGGGAAAGGGCGGCGTCGGCAAGTCGACCACCGCCGTCAATCTCGCCCTGGCGCTTCAGGCCGAGGGTCTCGCTGTCGGCCTGCTCGATGCCGATCTTTACGGCCCCTCCATCCCCAAACTGCTGGGCATAGAGGGCAAGCCCGCCGTCCGCGACGATGGCATTTTTGCTCCCCATGAAGTCTTCGGCCTCAAGGTCATTTCCATCGGCTCCATGCTCAATCCCGGCCAGGCCGTGGTCTGGCGCGGCCCCATGGCCACTTCAGGCCTCCGCCAGCTGCTGCGTGAAACCGCCTGGGGCGATCTCGATGTGCTTGTCATCGACCTGCCGCCCGGTACGGGCGACATCCACATCGCGCTCTTCCAGCAGGTCACGGTCGACGGTGTCGTCATCGTCTCGACCCCGCAGGACTTGGCCCTGATCGACGCGCAAAAGGCCATCGACATGCTGCGGCGCATGGAAGTGCCGATTGTCGGCCTCGTTGAAAACATGAGCTATTTCATCGCTCCTGACACTGGCAATCGCTACGATATTTTCGGCACAGGCGGCGCGGAAAAGGCCGCGGCTAATCTGGGCATCGACTTCCTCGGAGGCCTGCCGCTGGTCATGTCCATCCGCGAAAATTCCGACGCCGGCACGCCGCCAGTCGCCGCTTCCCCCGATGGCGCGGAAGCCCAGGCCTACCGGGCAATTGCCCGTATTCTGCTGGAGCGGCGGCCGCAGTTACGTCGCTGACACGGACACAGAAACACGGTTATATCGATTGCTGCAATCGATTGCATAACATTCCCTTCTGCGCTATCTGGCTAATCCAACGTCGGTAAATGCCGGCATGGAGGGGTCATGTTTTCGTTTGATCGTCGGGATTTTGGTCCCGATTTCACCTTTGGCGCAGCCACCGCTGCCTATCAGATTGAGGGCGGCCAGAAGGACGGCCGCGGCCCATCGATCTGGGACAGTTTTTCGGCCACGCCCGGCAATGTCCACAATGGCGACACGGGCCTCAACGCCTGCAATCACTATGAGCTGTGGCCGGCCGATCTCGACCTCATCCGCGACGCAGGCTTTGATGCCTACCGCTTTTCCTTTGCCTGGCCCCGCCTCATCCCCGAAGGCACCGGCGCGGTCAATCAGGCCGGTCTCGATTTCTATGATCGCCTGATCGACGGAATGCTCGAGCGCGGTATAAAACCCTATGCGACGCTCTATCACTGGGATCTGCCCTCGGCGCTGCAGGATCGTGGCGGCTGGATGAACCGCGACATTGCCGGCTGGTTCGCTGATTACGCTACCCTGGTAGGCCAGAAATTCGGCGATCGCCTCCACGCCACGGCCACCATCAACGAGCCATGGTGCGTTGCCTTCCTCAGCCATTTCCTCGGCGTGCACGCGCCCGGCTATCGCGATCTCCGCGCCGCAGCCCGCGCAATGCACCACGTGCTCTTCGCCCACGGCACAGCTATCGATGCCCTGCGCGCCGTCGGCACGAAAAACCTCGGCATTGTGCTCAATCTCGAAAAGTCCGAGGCGGCCAGCGAGAGCCCCGAAGACCAGAAGGCGGCAGAGTTCGGCGACGCCCTCTTCAACGGCTGGTATCTCGGCGGCGTCTGCAAGGGCCAATATCCCAAGCTGCTCACCGGTTGGCTGGCGCCCTATCTGCCGGCCAATTACGAGGCCGACATGACCGTTGTGTCCCGTCCGCTCGATTGGCTTGGTATCAACTACTACACGCGCGGTCTCTACAAGGCCTCGACCCAGCCCGGTCGCCCGGTCGATCAGGTCAAGGGCCCGCTGGAAAAGACTGATATCGGCTGGGAAATCTACCCGCAGGGTCTGACCGATCTGCTGGCCCGCGTTTCCCGCGACTACACCAAGGTCCCGCTCTTTGTCACCGAAAACGGCATGGCCGAGGTTGAGGGCGACAATGATCCGCGCCGGGTAAAGTACTATGAGGACCACCTGCAGGCCGTGCTCAATGCAAGGGCGCAGGATGCCGATGTCCGTGGCTATTTCGCCTGGTCCCTGCTCGACAATTACGAATGGGCCGAGGGCTATAACAAGCGCTTCGGTCTGGTCCATGTCGACTACGAAACCCAGGAGCGCACGCCAAAAGCGAGCTATCGCGCCTTTCAGGGCCTGCTGCACAACAGCCGCTAATGGTGTATGGGTCTGCGCCGCTCCATGAGGCCGGTGCAAACCCGGAACCACCATGCCCCTTTCCAGTCGCGATCTGTCCGAACGCCTGCTTCGTCTTGAGCACCTGCTCGGCTCAGTCGATGATCGGGCCATGCTCCTGTCCGAGCTCGATGGCTTTCTCTGCGGCGTATTGATCAGTCCCGATCCCATTCCCTTTGACGAATGGTGGCCGCTTCCCTGGCTCACCGACGGACGCTCATCCGTGCTGATCGGCGACCGCCAGAAACTCGCCGGGCTGATCCGCGAGCGCCTCGCTATCATTGAAAGTGAACTGGCCGCCGGCGCCTATGCGCCGCTCTATGATGTCGATGATGAGACCGGCGAGATCGCCTGGCAAATCTGGCTCTCCGGCTTCGAACAGGCCATGCAATTGCGCTTCGATGCCTGGGATGCGCTGCTCCGCCACCCCTATCAGGACGTGGTCGGCGAAGCCGCGACCCGTCTCGGCACGGCGCTCCTCCTGGCGCAGCCCGGTTTCGGTCCCGACGATACGGCAACTGAGGCAGACTGGGCTGAATATGACGCTGCCCTGTCCGCGACGCCCGAAAACCTTGCCATCGCCGCCATGCTGCTGTTTCAGGCCAATGCCCGCAATCGGTAGGAGCTAACCCGCCACATCCGGCAGCCGCGCGGCCATCAGCGCCTGTGTCAGCCGATGCTGCGGATTGGCAAACAGCTGTTCGGGCGCGCCCTCTTCGACGATCTGCCCTGCTTCCATCACCAGCACCCGGTCGGCCATCGCCGCCACCATGTCGAGGTCATGGCTGATGATGAGGTAGGTCAGCTGATAGCTCGCCTGCAGCCGCGCCAGCAGCGCCAGCACATCGCCCCGCACCGAAACATCGAGTGCCGACACCGGCTCATCCAGCACCAGCAGCCGTGGCCGCGTGACCAGCGCACGCGCAATCGCCAGCCGCTGGCGCTGCCCGCCCGAAAATTCATGCGGATAGCGGTCCAGCATGGCCACATCCAACCCCACAGCGCGGATGGCTTCCTGCAACCGCTCCTCGCGCTCCCCCGGCGAAATCCGGCCCAGCAGCCCCAGCGGCTCCGACAGTGAATCGGCAATTGTCATGCGGGGATCAAAGCTGCCAAACGGGTCCTGAAACACCAGCGACATGTCGGCCCGCCGCAGGGGTGGCAAATCGCGCCCGCGATAGGCTGTGCCATCGAGATTGATCTGTCCGGCGCTGGCATTGTCCAGCCCGACGATAATCCGCGCCAGCGTTGTCTTGCCGCAACCCGATGGCCCGACCAGCGCCACGCATTCCGCCTTGCGCAGCACAAGGCTGACATTGTCCACCGCGCGCAGCGGCTTTTCGCGCCAGGGCCACAGTCCGCTTGGCCGATAGTCGCGTGTCACCCCCTCCACCGTCAGCAGGGGTTCGCTGGTCACCTGGTGAATGGTGGGCCGCTTGCTCATCCGGCTCGCCGCCAGCAGGTCCTGCGTATAGCGCTCCTTGGGCGCACGCAGCACGGCCTCAATGTCCCCGCTTTCCACCAGCCTGCCCGCGCGCATCACGCCGACCCGATGACACAGCGCCGCCACGGCCTTGATGTCATGGCTGATGAACAGCAGCGTCATTTGCCGCCTTGTGCAAATCTCGGAAATAAGGTCCAGCACCTTTTTCTGGGTGATCACGTCCAGCGCCGAAGTCGGCTCATCGGCAATCATCAATTCGGGCCGGCTCGCCAGCGCCATGGCGATCATCGCCCGCTGCCGCTGCCCGCCCGACAATTGGTGCGGATAACGGCTCTGGTGCTGCAGCTCCAGCCCCACTTCCTTGAGCAGCGCCGGCACGTCGAGCAGAGGCGCCCGCCCGATTTGCGACAGCGCTATCGCTTCTTCGATCTGCTGTTCGATGGTCATCAGCGGATTGAGCGCCGTCATCGGCTCCTGAAAAACCATGCCGATGCGCTTGCCCCGCAGCCGCGCCATCGCCTTGTCCGTCTGCGGCAAGGGTTCACCGCCAAAACGGATCGTGCCGCTGACCCGCGCCGTCTCGGGCAGCAGGCCCGCAATGGCCAATGCCGTCAGCGATTTGCCCGACCCGCTCTCCCCGATAATGCCGAAGCGGTCGCCCTTTTCGATACGCAGCGACACGTGGTCGACCACGGGAGCGCCGCCAAAGTCGATGACCAGATCGTCGAATTCAACCAGCGCCATGGTTCAGTCCTTCCCGGCGCAGGCGCGGGTCCATGGCGTCGCGCAAACCATCGCCCGCCACATTGAGCGCAATGACGATCAGCACAATGGCGATCCCCGGCACGAGACTGAGGCCGGGGTGGATGAGGAAAAGGCTCTGCGCATCGCGCAGCATCAGCCCCAGGCTTGTCGCCTGCAGCGGCGCGCCAAGCCCGATATAGGAAAGCCCCGCCTCGGCCAGAATGCCCAGCGATAGCTGGATCGTGCCCTGCACGATGATGAGGCTCATGATGTTGGGCAAGAGGTGCCGGATGGAAATCGCCACATTCCCCAGCCCCGCCAGCCGCGCCGCCGCCACATAATCGAGCATGGCGATCGACAGCGCGCCACCCCGCGCCACGCGCGCGAATACGGGAATATTGAACACGCCAATGGCGATCATCGCATTGATTTCGCCGGGCCCGATCAGGGTCGTGATCAATATGGCGACCACTACGGAGGGGAAGGCGAAGGTCACGTCGGAAATGCGCAGCACCACCCACTCGACCGGACCGCCCCATGCCGCGGCCGCCAAGCCCATGGGCAGGCCGATGCCCACGCCGATGCTCACCGCCACAGCGGCAATGCGGAAGCTGGTCAGCGTGCCGCTCATCACCAGCGAGAGCATGTCGCGCCCCAGATGGTCCGTGCCCAGCCAATGGGCAAAGCTGGGGCTGGCAAAGCGCCGCGCGATGGCGATTTCATTGACAGGGTAGGGCGTCCACACCAGCGACAGCAGACCCAGCGCCGCAAAGACCAGTGTCGCAAAAATGCCCACGGCGAGACTTGGATGGGCCCATATCCTGCGCCAGTTCATGTCCGGCGCTCCGAAAGGCGCGGATCAACCAGCGCATAGGCCAGGTCCACCAGCAGCATGGTGAAGGTCACCGCCACCACCAGCACAATTGTCGCGCTGCGCACCAGCACCAGATCGCGCTCCGAAATCGCCGTAAAGATCAGTCGCCCGAGGCCCGGCAGGTAAAACACGTTCTCAACGATGATCGTCCCGGCGATGAGATAAGCCAGTTGCAGCCCGAGTATGGTCAGCACCGGCAGCAGCGCATTGCGCACGCCATGCCGCCATACGGCTTCGCCCATGGTCAGCCCCTTGGCCCGAGCCGTGCGGATGAAATCCTGCCCCGTCACATCGACCAGCGCCGTGCGCATCACCCGCGCCAATATCGAAGCCTGCGGCAGAGCCAGCGCCAGCCCGGGCAGGATCAATCCGCGAAACGCCGCCATCCCGTCTTCATGCCAGGGCACAAAGCCGCCCGTGGGCAACCATTTCAGCGTCACCGCAAACAGCAGCGTCAGCAACATGCCAAACCAGAAATTGGGCACCGCGACCCCGGTTTGCGCCAGCACCATCAGCGCCGTGTCGGTAAATTTGCCCCGCCTCCGCGCTGCCCAGATGCCTGTCGGCAAGCCGATGGCCGCCGAAACCACCATGGCAAAAAGAGCAAGCGGCAAAGTCACCGCCAGCCGCTCTGCAATCAGCACCCCCACTGCCACGCCGCGGGTATGCGACACGCCAAAATCGCCATGGACCATGCCCCATAGCCAGCTGAGAAACCGCTCGACGGGCGGCGCGTCGAGGTCCATTTGCGTGCGGAGCGCCGCGACAGCGTCGGCGCTGGCATTGATGCCGAGCATGAACCGCGCCGGATCGCCGGGCATCAGATCGAGCAGGAAAAAGATCACCGCCGCCGCCAGCAGCAAGGTGAATGCAAAGCCCAGCAGGCGGCGGAGAATGAAGAGGATCACCAGCGGGACCGGAAAGCGTTGCTCTCCCTCCCGCTCATGAAGCTGACCCTATTCCGTCCAGTGGATGTCGCGCAGCACCACGCCCTCGACAGGCGCGTTCTGCCACATGCCGTCAAGCTTGGCGTTCCATACCCCGGTTTGGGGCAATTGGAAGAGATAGCCATTGACCGCATCATTGCTGATGATGGTCTGCGCCTCGATGGAAAGCGCCTTGCGCTGGGCGGCGTCGGTCGTGGCATTGAGCGTCTCGATAAGGGTCCGAAGCTCTGGATTGTCATAGCCGAAATAATAGGCGGGGTCGGCATAGATTCCGATGTCGAAGGGTTCGACATGGCTGATGATGGTCAGGTCGAAGTCCTTGTTTGTCAACACGTCTTCCAGCCATTGCGGGAATTCCACATTGATCAGCTCAAGCTGGATGCCCACCTTGGCAAACTGGCTGGCGACGATCTGGCCCGAGAGGCGCGCATAGGCCAGCGGCGGCAATTTAAGTGTCGCCCGGAACCCGTCGGGGTAGCCAGCTTCTGCCAGCAGCGCCTTGGCCTTTTCAGGGTCGTATTCATAGGTGCCGGTCAGGTCGACATAGTCAGGGTGATGCGGCGCAAAATGCGTCCCTATGGGCGTGCCATAGCCATAGGTCGCGCCCTCGATGATTTCCTGCCGGTCGAGCGCATGGGCCATGGCCTGGCGCACGCGCAGATCGTCGAACGGCGCCTTGGCGTTATTGGTCGAGAGGATCGTTTCGCCCTCGGTGGAACCAACCAACACATTGAACTGCGGATTGTTTTCAAACACCGCCAGTGCCTCGGCGGCAAAATTGTTGATCCCGTCAATGTCTCCGGCCAGCAGCGCATTGGTCATGGTCGCCGTGTCGGAAATGAACACATAAGTCGCCTTGGTCAGCGTCGGCAAGTCACCCCAATAGGGGCCATATTGCTCGAGGATAACCCGGCTGCCCCGGTCCCACTGCACAAAGGCGAAGGGGCCGGTGCCAATGGGCTCGCTGCCATTATTGTCAGCACTTTCCGGCGCAACAATCACCGCATCACCGCGGCCGATATTGAACAGGAACAATCCATCGGGCCGCGACAGCGTGATTTCCACATTGAGCGGATCGACCACGGCGACGTCGGCAATGGAGGTGTATAGCGCCTTCTGCGCATTGACGCTGTCATCGGCCAGCAGCCGGTCGAAGGTGAATTTTACGTCCTCGGCATCAAAGGCGGTGCCATCGTGGAACGTGACTCCCTCATTGAGAGCAAAGGCATATTTCAGCCCGTCATCCGAAATGGTCCAGCTCTTCGCCAACCCCGGCTGCACGATACCGGCCTCGTCAATGCGGACAAGGCCCTCAAACACGTTCTGATAGACGATGATGTCGATGGCCTCGGCGGCGCCCGCCGTAGGGTCCAGCGCCGGTGGTTCCAGCGCCACGCCGATACGGATTTCGGTCGGCTGCGCGAATGCGGCGCTCGTTGCGAAAACCAGTCCGGCAATGGCCAGCGTCAGCGGAGCGGGAAAGCGCATTGGGTCCTCCAATCGGCACCAGCCATCGGCGCCCTTTGCGCAACTATATCAAAGCCCAGCGATTCCGCACCCTGCCAAAAGCTCAGACTTTGCGCCTGTCTGCGCCCCGTATCGCCAGGATAACCGGCGCCAGCCCCACTAGCACGATGCAGAGGGCCGGCAGCGCCGCCTGGGCAAAAAGGCCCACATTGGCCCGTGAATAAATCAGTGTTGCGAGCGTCTCGACCCCCAGTGGTCGCAACAGCAATGTCGCCGGCAATTCCTTGACGATTTCGACGAACACCAGCGTGCCTGCGGACAGAATGGCCGGCATCAGCGTCGGCAGATCGATCCGGAACAGAATGGACGTCGGGCTGCCGCCCAGCGCCCGCCCGGCATCCAGCATAGAGCGGCCCCGCTTGCGCATCGCCGCGTCGAGCGTCGAATGGCTCACAGCGAGAAAACGGATGGCATAGACATAGAGCAGCGCCGCCATGGATCCGGACAGGATCAGGCCCGGCCGCCAATCCATCAGCGCCATGGTCATGCGGTTGAACCAGAGGTCGGCCTGCCCGAGTGGCTGCAGCAGCCCTAGTGCCAGAACTGTGCCGGGAATGGCATAGCCCAGCGTCGAAAGCTTGATGAGGCCGCGCGTCCTTGCGCCGCGACTCTCCCCCAGCCGCGCGGCCAGCAGCCCAAGTGCCACCGTGATCACCGCGCCAAGGCAGGCCAGCAGAACGGTGGGCACCAGCGCCCGCAGCGTCAGCGCTACAGTGTCAGAATGAATAAGCCGGATCGAAAGATAGGCCATTTCCCCTGCCGGAATACCAAAGCCCAGCGCGAACAACAGGGCGCAAAAGCAAAAGGCCAACCAGCGCCGCCACCCATTGAGCACTTCATGTGCGGGCGGAACCCTGTTGTCCCTTTGCCCGGAATAAACCCGGTTCTGCCGCGCCCGCTGTTCTGCGGCAATCAGCAGCCCGATCACCAGCACCACGGTCACGGCCAATTGCGCCGCCCCACCAAAATCACCGCGATTGATCCAGGTGGAATAGATGATGGCCGTGATGGAATTGACGCCGAAATATTGTACGGCCCCGAGATCGTTGATCACCTCCATCATCGCCAGCGTCATGCCGACCACCAGCGCTGGCCGGGCGATGGGCAGGATAATCGTGAAAAACGTCCGCGCGCCACCGGCGCCCAGCGTCCGCGCCGCAATGCTCAGCGCGCTCGATTGCATGAGGAAAAAGGCGCGGCAGGCGACATAGGTGTAAGGGTAGAGCACCGACGACAGCACCAGCATCGCCCCCCAATTGCTCTTGATGTCGGGAAACCAGTAATCCCTGATCGTCTGCGCCCTGGTGATCTGGCGCAGCGTGGTCTGGATCGGCCCGGTAAAATCGAGGAATTCGACATAGGCATAGGCCGCGAGATAAGTCGGCACCGCCAGCGGCAGCACCAGCGCCCAGTCGAAAATGCGGCGCAGCGGAAAATCATAATGGGTGACCAGCCAGGCTGCGACCAGTCCTGCGGCTCCCGAGATCACGCCAACGGAAACCATCAACAGGCCGGTTTCCCGCAGCGCCGTCGGCAGCATTGTCGCGGCCAGCCCATTGCTGCCCGTGCCCAGCGCTCCCAGTGCCGCGGCGCCAAGCCACAGGATAGGCACGCCGACAATCAGCACCAGCACAAGCGGCAGGACCGGCAGGGCAAAAGCCCCGCCGGTCCAAAATTTCAATCCTGGTGTGGCCCGTTGTAAAATACGGAAGCCCTCACATCTGGCCCTAAAGGGCGTCAGGTCCTAGCTCTGCGGACCTTCGTTGAACTTGAGCTCGTCCACCAGCGCAGCAGCAGCGGCGCGGTTGGCGGCAACTTCAGTCAGCGGCACAGCCGAAGCCTTCAGCTCACCCCAGCTTGCCACCAGTTCATTGATGGGCGCACCGGGAACAACCGGGAACTCATAATTGGTGTCGGCATAGATCGACTGTGCTTCGTCCGACAGCAGGAATTCGATCAGCTTGTTGGCGTTTTCGGCGTTCGGCGCGTGCTTGGTGATGAAACCACCAGCCACATTCACCTGCGTACCGTCGGCTTCAGCGTTCGGATAGATGATCCGGGCGGAATTGGCCCAGTCCTTCTGCTCCGGCTCGGCGGTGTTATTGAGCATCGCACCCATGTAATAGGTGTTGCCGATGGCCAGGTCACACGAGCCTTCGAGAATGTTCTTCACCTGCGCACGGTCGCTGCCATTGGGGGCAAAGGCGAGATTGTCGCGCACCTTGGTCAGCCATTCCCGGGCCTTCTCTTCGCCATTGACGGCGATGTAGTGGGCGATGAGGCCGATATTATAGGCATGGTCGCCCGGACGGGTGCAGATACGGCCCTTCCATTCGTCCGAAGCCAGATCGTCATAGGTCAGCGCAGTCGCGTCGACCCGGTCCTTCGACACGTAGAACACGCGGCTGCGCAGCGACAGGGCTGTCCAGTTGGCGTCGTCATCGCGGAAGGCTTCCGGCACGCGCTCGGTGAGGGCAGGGGTGCTGATGGGCTGGGTCAGGCCCTGCTCTTCAGCGCCAACCAGATTGCCGATATCGACCGTCAGCACCACGTCGGCTGGCGACAGCTCGCCTTCGGCGGCGACGCGTTCCAGCAGGCCGTCACCGGCATAAAGCACATTGGCGGTGATGCCGGTCTCGGCCGAAAACTTGTCCAGCAGCGGCTGGAGCAGGCTCTGCTCACGATAGCTGTAAATGTTCACTTCGCCGCTCTGGGCGAAGGCGGGCGCAACGGCGCCGACAAGAATGGTGGTCGCCAGAAGGGCGCCGGCAAGGCGCGCTGTCATGGTCATTGTGCTTCTCCTGCTGCATCGGGGGTCAAGGCCCCGGGTGACGCGCCCTACATGCATTTCGGTCAGGAGAATGTCAATAAATTCAATGAATACAAATACTTACAGCTTAGAACCATTCAAGGAACCGGGACAGAAACCCTGTGAAATCAGGCTTTTAGCTGACTAAAAAAATCTTGTTTTATTCAGCCCTGCGACGAAGTGGCCGACATATCGACCAGATCTGCAGGGATGCGAAGGCTGAACAGCATCCCGTCTTCGCCCGCCGGGTCGATCGAAAGCGACACCGTATTGACCGCCAGCAGCGACCGCGTCAGCGCCAGCCCGACGCTGGATCGCACAGGCGCCAGCACCTGGCCATCGCGGCTCGTGCCGTCGCGGAACACCACAAAGCGTTCGGCCATGTCCACCGCATGGTTGGAGCTGTCGCGCACATGGATGGCAATGCCGCCATCATCGAGATGCTGGGCTGAGATCACCACCGCCCCACCGGTTGCGGTCTGATCAATGGCGCTGGCCAGAAGGTTCAGCACTGCCTGTTGCAGCGATGCCTGGTCCGCCGTCACCCGGGGCAGGGTTTCCGAAATAGCGTTGCGCACGATGACGCGGGCATTATTGGCCTGCTCGCGGATGCGAATGACGCAGCTTTCCAACAGGCCCGTCAGGTCAAGGCTGGCGCGCTGCGGCAGGTAGCGGCCGTCGCGCAGGCGGGCATAGTCATCGAGTTCATCGACCAGCGCCGCGATTTCCTGGCCTGCCTTGCCAATGTCATTGGCATAGCCCTCATAGCGTTCATTGCCGAGCGCCCCGAAGGCTTCGGAACGGATAAGGTCGGCAAAGCCCACAATCGTATTGAGTGGCCGCCGCACACCCCGACTGATGCGCGCCAGCAGCGCCGGATCAATGTCGGACGGCACCATCATCCGCGCCGGCGTTGTCTCCCTTGCCCGCACAAAACCAAAATAGCCCTGCAACACCCCGGCTTGGCCAAGCGCAAACAGCAGAATATCGGACTTGCCGTCACGCGAACGCAGCGCCAGGCATGGGCGCGACGTTTCGGCAAAGCGCGCGGGCCGTTCGAGGAATGCGCGCAACACCACGGAATCATCTTCCCCGATCAGCGCCGAAAGCGGCTGGCCTGAAAGCGGCTTGCCCGCCGAAAGCAGCGCGGCGGCGGGCGAATTGCCCAGCGTCACCACGCCGGCACGATTGGCCTCGATAAAGCCATCGCTGCGGATATCGGCAAGCGTTTCGGCAAAGGCCCGTACTGCGTCTTCGTGTCCGGTGCGCACTTCTGTCGTGCTGGCCGACAGCATCAGGGCAGGGCGGCCCTGCCACGACACCGATTGCAGCCGCGCCGTCACCGGCACCAGCGTGCCATCGCGCTGCACCAGATGGTTGACCGGCCCGGCTTCATGTTCGTCCGAACCTGCCGCCGGGAAAATCGCCGCCAAGCCAGCCTGCCGCAGGCTTTCGACCGATTCATAACCAACCATTTCGGTAATGGCGCGATTGGCAAACAACACCTGCTGGTCGCGGAACACCATAATGCCCAGCGGTAGCCGGTTGAGCACCAGCGTCTCACCACCGAGATTGATGAGATCAGCCGAACGCGCCCCGCCATTTGCCGGCACGCCACTGGCTCCACCGGCCATAACAGGCGAATTGCCCTGCTGGCCGATATCGCCGACGCGGTCGGTCAGGATGCGCGACAGCTCATCGAAATTATATCGGGTGACGCGCTCGACCGCCTCGGAGTCCGAAATCACGCCCTCAAGCGCTGCTTCCATCTGCTCGATGGAATCCTCTGGCTCAGCTGCTGGTGCTTCGTCACCGACCGGCGGCGCTACCTCTTCGTCTTCGGCGCGGGCATCCGCGACAAAGCCGCGACCCGTGACCTTGCACAATATCGGCGCCTCATTGGCCGGCTCGGGCTCCGCCTCGTCCTCATCCTGATCCGCGCCATCAAATGTCACCGGCGCCACGGAGTGCGGCGGGTGGTCATCTTCTTCCGTGAGGGGGCTATAAAGCGCCTCGTCGGCGGCCAGCCGGTCGACAAGGCTGCTCAGCCGATGCGCCGCCTCGTCAAGCTCGGCTTCTTCGTCGGCGGCAACAGCGTCCGCCTCTGGCACAACCGATGCGTCATCACGCACCGGCGCGACGCTCTGTTCTTCTTCCGGCTGGGACCACAACTGCTTCGGGGCCGGGGCGTCCTGCACCTCGCTATCGGGCTCCTGCCAGTCCTGCATATCGCGGCTTAGGCCATCATCTTCGACGACTGCACTCGCCTCGACATGTGCGGCTTCTTCTGCCCCGCCGCCGTCAGACGGAATTTCCGCGGCAACCGGCTCCGCCACATCGTCGGCCTGCTCAGGAACGACATCCTCAACCGGTTCAACCGCCACCGCGTCTCCGGCCTCTTCCTCCTCAGCCGCCTGCAAAATGTCCGGGTCAATGGGATCAACCCCCACGACCAGCAGAACATTCTCGCCATTTTCCCAGCTCAGCGGGGTCGTGGCGCAGGTCGAGGATATCGGCTTGTCGCCGGCCAGAAACTGAATGCGCGCTAGGCTTGTCCGTCCCGATGAACCAAGGCGCACAATCCGCGCCACCTGGCCCTTGATCGGAACCGCCAGTTCCGCCCGCTTCAATCCATGTTTTTTGAGCTTGGCGTGAAACAGCCCGGCCGCCGCATTGGACCAGAGCAGCCTCTGGCCGTCGCCGGACCACAGCCATGCCGGGCGGGCATCCTCCGCGTGCTGCAGCACGCGGCGGGCGTTTGGCAATGTGCTCCAGCGCTCATTCATAGGCGGCTTTCTAACGCGGCAAGGCAATTTGGAATTTGTGCCATATCGGCACAAACGCCCGAAGTTCTTCAACTGTTCTTCATTATCGTGCTGGACCCGTCGAATCCAGCCTGACGCCGCTTTTGGGGCGTGTCATCGCCCCGGATGGTTAAGTGCCTTGGCCCATGGACTGGTTGCGGCACCATCGGAATTTACTGTGCTAAGGGTCTGGCGCGGCACTGTGTCCACAGGTCGAAATCACTGCTTGTCATCATGGCGATCTCGACCTATGTTCCGCCCGTTTTCGGGGCGCCGTCTTCTCCGCGCCCCGGCAGGTATTTGCCGCCTTAGCTCAGTTGGTTAGAGCGCTAGATTGTGGATCTAGAGGTCCCCCGTTCGATCCGGGGAGGCGGTACCACCCCAAACCCCCGAGCTGATCGCCTCAGGATAGCACCACCACCTTGGTGTTAAGCTGCACGCGCTCATAAAGGTCCGTCACATCCTCGTTGGTCATGCGGATGCAGCCCGACGAGACATTGCCCCCAATCGTCCAGGGCTCATTGGTGCCGTGGATGCGGTAGAGCGTCGAACCGAGATAAAGCGCGCGCGCACCAAGCGGATTATTGGGGCCGCCTTCCATATAGGTCGGCAGACCGGGCTGGCGCTTGCGCATTTCTGCCGGTGGCGTCCAGCTTGGCCATTCTGCCTTGCGCGACACACGATGCGTGCCCGACCATTCAAAGCCGGAGCGGGCCACGCCGATGCCGTAGCGCAGCGCACGGCCATCGCCCAGAACGAAATAAAGATAGTGGCTGCGCGTATCGACCACCAATGTGCCGGAGCGCTCATTGGTCGGATAGCTCACCACCTGCCGCAGATAGACCGGGTTCACCTGCGCATTGCCGCGCAAGGCCAGCGCATGGCGTGGCCGCTCATGGGTCATGGTAATGCCGGGGGGCGGGTTAAACCGCCAGCCGCGCTGAAACTGACCCTGCGCCGCGCTGGGCGCCGCATAGGTCAAAACCACCAGAAGCGCCGAAAATCCGGCGAGCAGACTACGCCAACGAACTGAAAACACGCTCATCATCTCCCTCGAGAACTGGGAGACATTTTGCCCGGCAAGCGCAAAAGACCCGTCAAGCCGCGTGGTAAACGCTTCGCTTGCCCAAAGGGTTAAGCGCTGGTTTCCGCTTCAGCTGAATGGCGATACAACCTAGAGGAACACCGCCCACTCATCCTCACTGGGCGTCAGCACCCGGCTCATGGCCGTCCCGAGCTGTTCGGTGGTGAAAGGCTTGGCGAGGATTTCATTGACGCCGAGCTGCCGCGCCCGGGTTAGGTTATCCTTGCTGGCATAGGCCGTCATCAGGATCACCGGCGTCGTCGACGGGGCCCCAAAGCGCGGATCGCGCAGCACCTGCAACAGGCCCGCCCCATTGATATCGGGCATGTACCAATCCATCAGCACGAAGTTGAATGGCGATGTCATGAGCTTGAGCAGGGCCTCGGCACCACCGGAGGCCTCAACGATTTCCCCCACGCCCAGCTTGGTCAGCCCGGCGGTGCAGATGGCGCGGACATAGGTATTGTCGTCCACGATAAGCGCCCGGAGCCGCCCCGGAATCATCATGCCTCGTCCCCCCCGACGTTTCTGTTCGTGCACATGCGCCAGGCCGCGTCGATCCAGGGATCGAATACAGCCGCAACTCAGTATCACGCTTCAGAAAATACTCGTCCGCATTAGGCCCGCAGCGGGCCCTCGTCAATTGGGCCATATACTCCATTTGCCGTAGTTGACCTTCATTTGCGTTGCACCGATGCAACACAGGACGCCTTGTGCGACATGCTGCCACATCAGTGCTTGCTCCTCACGAATCCGTGAGCTATCCAGCCTGCGTCCACAACGCCATCCGAGGGAGGCACTCAATGAAGCATTTGATGCCACGCCACTCGGGGAAGCGCTTTACCCAGCCAGTCGTCCGAACTTGATTTCGGCTCTCTGACCACCGGCTCTCCGGAGCCTTGGACAACCACCCCACCAAACTGAATCGCTGAAACCGGGTCGTATTGCGTCCCGATTCCGCCATTCCCTTCCAAACGCAAACAGAGGCCGTGCGACCCCCGGGTCGTCGGATACAAATATGTCAGCCAATGTGCTTGAAAAGCGCAGCGTCGTGCTGCGTCTCGAATTTTCCATCGCCGATGCCGTCTATCAGCGCGGTCTGCTGCCGGTCATCGCCTCGGCAGTCATTGCCTGGTGGAACCGCCCTCGGATCACCGACGTCCCGGCCTATCTGCGGGCCGATCTGGGCCTGCCGCCTGTGGATGAGCCCATCCAATGGCACCTCGTGCCGCCGGTGCTCACCCTGCCGGACGCAGCGCGGAAACGACAAAGATAGAGTGTGGCGGCGGCCGGTCCGTTTCCGGCCGCCGCCATACGCCCTCGACGACGCAAACAAGCCGCGCCTGTTGTCTCTCCGGCCCCGATCCGCTACGAACGGCCCGACTTCTCAGGACTTGCAGATGACCGAAAAGACCAAGCTCATTGCCCCGCGCCTGCCGCGCGGCTTCGAAGACCGCACGCCCGGCGAAATCGCCGCCGTTGGCGCCATGATCGACAAGATCAAGCAGGTCTATGAGCGCTATGGTTTTGACCCGGTCGAAACGCCGCTCTTTGAATATACCGAGACGCTCGGCAAATTCCTGCCCGATACCGACCGGCCCAATGCCGGCGTCTTCTCCCTGCAGGACGATGACGAACAGTGGATGAGCCTGCGCTACGATCTCACCGCGCCGCTCGCCCGCTACTTCGCCGAAAATTTTGAAACCCTGCCCAAGCCATACCGCTCCTATCGGCAGGGCTATGTCTTCCGCAACGAAAAGCCCGGCCCCGGCCGCTTCCGCCAGTTCATGCAATTCGACGCCGACACCGTCGGCGCCGCCGGCCCAGAAGCCGACGCCGAAATGTGCATGATGATGGCCGACGTCATGGACGCGCTGGGGTTGCAGGGCAAATACGTCGTCCGCGTGAACAACCGCAAGGTGCTGGATGGGGTGCTTGAAGCGGCAGGCGTCACCTCGGACGAACAAAAGCTGACCGTGCTGCGCGCCATCGACAAGCTCGACAAGTTCGGCCCCGAAGGCGTCAAGCTCCTGCTCGGCGCTGGGCGCAAGGATGAGAGCGGCGATTTTACTAAGGGGGCAGGGCTCTCTGACGCGCAGGCCGCAGTCGTGCTCGACTATGTGGATGGCAAGCCAGTCGATAATGTCGGTACAGCCGAACTCAATGCCATGCAGGCGCTTTTCAACGCCGCTGGCTACGGCCCCGACAAGATCAAAATCGACCCCTCCGTCGTCCGCGGTCTCGAATATTACACTGGCCCCGTCTTCGAGATTGAACTCACCTTCAAGGTCCAGAACGAAAAGGGCCAGGACGTGGTCTTCGGCTCGGTCGGCGGCGGTGGCCGTTATGATGGTCTCGTCTCCCGCTTCCGCCGCGAGCCCGTGCCCGCCACCGGCTTTTCCATCGGCGTGTCGCGCCTCGCCAATGCGCTGAAACTCACTGGCAATCTTGGCGCCACCGAGCCGGTCGGCCCCGTCGTAGTCCTCGTCATGGACAAGGACCAGACCGCCTCCTACCAGGCCATGGTCTCCGAACTCCGCCAGGCCGGCATTCGCGCCGAAATGTTCCTCGGCAATACCAAGAATTTCGGCAAGCAGGTCGCCTATGCCGACAAGCGCAACGCCCCCGCCGTCATCATCGAGGGCAGCCTGGAGCGCGAGCAGGGCATCCTGCAGATCAAGGACCTGATCGCCGGCAAGCAGGCCGCCCAAGGCATCACCGACAATGCCGAATGGAAGGCCGCCCGTCCCGGCCAGTTCGAGGTCAAGCGCGGCGAGCTTGTCTCCGCCATCCAGAAGCTGCTGAGCGAGCAATGACCAACGCCGCAATGCGCCGGACACAACTCGAATCCCTTGTCGAAGCGCAGGGCGGCTGCCGCGCCACCCCGCCTTTGCTGCTCAGCGCCGATCCCTATTTCGATCTGGCCGGCGAGGAATTCGGACGGCGCTTGCTGCTCACCACCGACATGACCGGCGCCGAATATTGCCTGCGCCCCGATTTCACCCTGCCTATCGTCGCCGACTATATCGCCGAAGGCGCGGGTCGCCCCGCAGCCTTCTCCTATCTTGGCCCCATTTTCCGCCAGCGCGACACCGGCCCTGCCGAATTCGATCAGGCCGGCATCGAACTGCTCGCCCAGCCCGATGGCGATGTGGCGCTCGATCAGGTGCTGACCTTCGCCCGCGCCGCGCTCTCGCTTTATGGCGTCACCCCGCAGGTGCGCGTCGGTGGCGTCGGCCTCTTTGAATCTCTCCTCGTCCAGGCCGATATGCCCGACGCCTGGCGCCCGCGCATTCGCCACCGCTTCGGCCACACCGAGGCCATGGATCGCCTGCTGACGCGCCTCGAACAGGCGCCAGACCTGCCGCGCAATGAACAGCCGGACCGCGAGGCGCTGGTCGAAGACATCACCGCCCGCATGGTCAGTGCCGGCCTCAGCCTCTCCGAAGGCCGCACACCCGAGGAAATCGCCGAGCGCTTCCTCGAGCAACAGGCGCTCGACGCCGCCCATGTGCCTGCGGCAACATTGAAGCTGCTGCGCGACTATCTCGCTATCAAGGGTGATGTCCTCGCCGCCCTGCGCGATATCGAAGCCCTCGCTGAAAAGCACCGGCTGATGCTCGGCGCGCCCATCCGCACCCTGCGTCGTCATCTCGATGGCCTGGGCGAAGCCAAGGTCACCTTCGACGCCAGCTTCTCCCCGCGCCTCGATTATTACACCGGCATTGTCTTCGAAATGCGAGGGCAGGGCGACACGGTGCTCGCCTCGGGCGGCCAATATGATCGCCTGTTGGAACGCCTCGGCGCCAAGGCCCCCATCGCCGCCTCGGGCTGCGCGCTCTGGGTCGACAGGCTGGAAGCGGAGTGGCCGAAATGAGTGGCATTACCCTCGCCGTCCCCTCCAAGGGCCGCCTTGAAGAACTCACCCGCGAATGGTTCGCCGCGCGCGGTCTCACCATTTCCCGTCCCGGCGGCGCCCGATCTTATCTCGGCGTCATCGAAGGCGAACCGGACGTCACGGTGCGCTTTTTCCCCGCCTCGGAAATCGCCCGCGAGCTCATTCGCGGCACCATCGATTTCGGCGTCACCGGTCGTGACCTGATCCACGAAACCAGCGAGAGCGGCCCCCAATCGGTGGAATTCGCGCGCAATCTTGGCTTCGGCCGGGCCGATGTCGTGGTCGCTGTGCCCGAAGCCTGGATCGACGTCACCCATATGCACGATCTTGCCGATGTCGCGTCCGATTTCCGCTCCCGCCATGGCCGCTGGCTGCGCATCGCCACCAAATATATCACCATCACCCGCCAGCATTTCGCCCGCGCCGGCATTGCCGAATACCGCATCGTCGAAAGCCTCGGCGCCACCGAAGCGGCGCCCGCCTCGGGCGTGGCCGATATTGTGGTGGACATCACCACCACCGGTTCTACCCTCGCCGCCAATGGCTTGCGCGTGCTCGAAGATGGCGTGATGCTCAAAAGCGAGGCCAATCTCATCGTCTCGCGCACCGCAGAATGGTCCGCGGCAAAGACCGCGCGCATCGAAAGCGTCCTGGCGCGGCTCAGGGCCTAAGCGGCGCGCCGGATCGGGCAGGGGGAAACGTCATGGAATTGCTGGTTCCGGTGCTTGTTCTGGTCGGCGTCGCCGCCATTCTCTACGCCGCCTTCCGTCCCCAACCCGCCAAACCGGTGCCCGCTGAAGAAGCCAGTGAAACGACGGAACAGCCCGCTACGGAATAGGGCCTCAGCGCTTTTCCCGAAACACCAGCCAGTTCGCCGCCGCCAGATTGGTCGCCATACCGCTGATACTGCCTGCGGCCACCGCCAACGTCAGCGTCACCGGATTGGGCGGTTGAACCATGACGACCAGGCTATAGGCCAGCCAGTTCACCGCCGCGCCCGGCAGCATGGCCCCAAAGTAGCGCAGAAATTCCCAATGCTTCGCACTGCTTTCCGCCCGGTCGGCAAAGGCAAAATTGCGGTTGATCAGCCATGTGGTCAGCACCGCGCAGGCAAAGGACACGGTCCGCCCGCCAAAGGCGCCGAGCAGCGGGCTCGCCAGCAGCAATACGCAGGCATCCACGCCAAATCCCACTGCTCCGGCAATGGCAAAGGGGATGATGCGTTTTTTCAATTGTCCCGCGCCCGTGGCGCCGGAATTTCGAGATAGCGCAAACGCTTCGCCTCCGCTCTGCCGGTCACCACACTGTCCAGAATGACTGCGGTCGCACCCAGGATGAGGCTGGTGATCATCCCGAGCCCGGCCAGGATTGCCGTTGGCAGGCGTGGCACCAGACCGGTTTCGAAATAGTCGATGAACACCGGTATCGCGAGCAGGATTGAGACGACCGCCACAATGCTCCCCAGCGCGATATAAAGTTGGCGCGGCCTTTCGCGGGCAAATAGACGGATAATCGCTTTAAGGATGAGCAATCCATCCCGAATTGTTCCCAATTTGCTATCCGACCCTTCGACGCGGCTGCCATAGCTGGTCGGCGCTTCACCATAAGGCGCGCGCAATTCAAGAGCATGAATGGTCAGCTCGGTCTCAATCTCGAAGCCCTTGGACAGCGACGGGAAAGATTTTACAAAGCGGCGCGACAAGACCCGGTAGCCCGAAAGCATATCGGTAAAACCGCGACCGAACATGCGGGCGACAGTGCCCGTAAGCAGCCTGTTCCCCAGGACGTGCCCAGTACGAAATTCGCCGCCGTCACCGACCGGCACGCGCGTGCCCACCACCATGTCGAGGCCATTGTCGAGCAATTGGTCCGTCAATGCCCGACATTGGCTGGCGTCATAGGTGCCGTCACCATCTGCGATCACATAGACATCGGCCTCAACGTCAGCGAACTGACGACGGACGACATTACCCTTGCCGCGCTGCGGCACCTGCCGAACAATCGCGCCGGCTGCCAGTGCCGCCTGTGCTGTGCCATCAGTCGAGGCATTGTCGAACACGTAGATTGTTGCTTCGGGCAAAGCGGCGCGGAACGCCTCCACCACTGAGGCGATAACAAGAACCTCATTGAAGCACGGCAGGATCACCGCTACATGATTGCCCCTGTAAAGCTGAGTCACGCGCGACATTCCTTCCAAATCAGTCCTGCTATCCTAGCTGCGCAAATGTCGAAAAAGCGTAACCTCGCCCGCGGCCGGATGCACCATGCTTGACCCCACCATCCTGCTCGCGCTCATGGCCGTCGGAATGCTCGCCGGCTTCGTCGATGCCATTGCCGGCGGGGGCGGCATGATAACGGTGCCCGCGCTGCTGGCGGCAGGCCTGCCACCGGTTTCGGCGCTGGCCACCAACAAGATGCAGTCCATGGTCGGAACGGGCATGGCGGTTGTCACCTATTGGCGGCGCGGCTTTGTTGCCCTGCGCAGCCTCGTACCAGCAATCGGCTTTACCTTCGCAGGCAGCCTGCTCGGCGCCTTCACCGTCAGCAGGGTCGATACCTCACTGCTGGGCATTGCCGTGCCGGTCGCGCTCATTGCCATAGCGGTCTATTTTCTCTTCGCGCCAAAGCTTTCCGATGCCGACAAGGCCGCCCGCCTGCCATTCAGCCCCTTCGTTCCGATCATGGGTTTTGCCATCGGGTTTTATGACGGCATTTTCGGCCCCGGCACCGGCTCGTTCTTCACCATCGGCTTCGTGCTACTGTTCGGCCTTGGCCTCACCCGTGCCACCGGCAATACCAAGGCGTTGAATTTCACGTCCAATCTGGCTGCGCTGGTCATCTTCATTCCCGGCGGCCATGTGGTGTGGCCGGTTGCCATCGTCATGGCGCTGGGCCAGCTCATTGGCGGCTATATCGGCGCCCGCACCGGCATCCGCTATGGCGCCAAAATCATCCGCCCCCTGGTCGTGGTCGTCTCCATCGCCCTGGCCATAAAGCTGCTCTTCTGGCCCTGACCTAGTCGAGCCCCGCCGCTATCCGCAGCGCCGCATTGATCCGGTCCTGCCAGCCCGGACCATCATCCTGAAAATGCTCCAGCACCGCACGGTCGAGCCGCAGCGACACCATCTCCTTGCCCTCCGGCGGGCTGGAGGACTTTGGCGCAGCCGGCTCAACCGGCCTCGTCGATGCGCTCTTGAAAGCAGCTTCGGCCTGCTCATGAACATTGCCGCGTCGTGGCGTGCGCATCGGTTTCGATCTCCGTGAAGCAATGAGAATAGAGCCGCATAAGGGCAAGAAAAAGCCCCGGTGTCTCCACCGGGGCTTTCCACGAAGATCGTGACTGGGAAGAAACGATCCTCGAAGCTTGAGTGCTGGGGGATGGATTAAAAATCCATGCCGCCCATGCCGCCCATGCCGCCGCCGCCCGGCATTGCCGGAGCTTCGGCCTTCGGGGCCTCGACGATAGTGGCTTCGGTGGTGATCAGGAGCGAAGCAACCGAAGCGGCGTCCTGCAGGGCATGACGCACGACCTTGACCGGATCGATCACGCCGAGGGCAACCAGATCGCCATATTCGCCGGTCGCAGCATTGTAGCCGAAGGTGGCCGAGCTGTTTTCCAGGATCTTGTCGACAACGACCGAGCCTTCAGCGCCGGCATTGTTGGCAATGGTGCGGACCGGAGCCTGGAGGGCGCGGCGCACGATGGCGATACCGGCGTCCTGGTCGGCATTGGCGCCCTTGACCTTGATGGCGTTCGAAGCGCGGAGCAGAGCAACGCCACCACCGGGAACGATACCTTCTTCAACGGCAGCGCGGGTTGCGTTCAGTGCGTCGTCGACGCGGTCCTTGCGCTCCTTGACTTCCACTTCGGTCGAACCACCGACGCGGATGACGGCAACGCCACCGGCGAGCTTGGCCAGACGTTCCTGCAGCTTTTCGCGGTCATAGTCCGAAGTGGTTTCTTCGATCTGTGCCTTGATTTGGCCGACGCGGGCCTGGATGTCTTCCTGGGTGCCAGCACCATCAACAATGGTGGTGTTTTCCTTGGTGATCTCGACGCGCTTGGCGGTGCCCAGCATGTCGAGCGTCACGTTCTCGAGCTTGATGCCGAGGTCTTCGGAGATAACCTGGCCGCCGGTGAGGACAGCGATGTCTTCCAGCATGGCCTTGCGGCGGTCACCAAAACCCGGAGCCTTGACGGCAGCGACCTTGAGGCCGGCGCGCAGGCGGTTGACGACCAGGGTCGGCAGGGCTTCGCCATCGACGTCTTCGGCGATGATCAGCAGCGGACGCTGGCTCTGCACAACGGCTTCCAGGATCGGCAGGATGGCCTGCAGGTTCGAAAGCTTCTTTTCGTGCAGCAGGATATAGGGGTCTTCGAGCTGTGCCGTCATCTTTTCGGCATTGGTCACGAAGTAGGGCGAGAGGTAGCCGCGGTCGAACTGCATACCTTCAACCACGTCGAGTTCGGTCTCGGCGGTCTTGGCTTCTTCGACGGTGATCACACCCTCATTGCCGACCTTCTGCATCGCTTCGGCAATCATTTCGCCGATCGAGGCTTCGCCATTGGCCGAAATGGTGCCGACCTGGGAAACTTCGGAAGAGGAGGTGATCTTCTTGGACGAGGCCTTGAGCGAAGCAACGACTTCGTCAACGGCCAGGTCGATACCGCGCTTCAGGTCCATCGGGTTGAAGCCGGCAGCAACAGCCTTGATGCCTTCAACGACAATAGCCTGACCCAGAACGGTCGCGGTGGTGGTGCCGTCGCCGGCAACGTCATTGGTCTTGGAAGCAACCGAGCGCAGCAGCTGTGCGCCGAGGTTTTCGAACTTGTCTTCCAGTTCGATTTCCTTGGCAACCGACACACCGTCCTTGGTGATGCGCGGTGCGCCGAAGGACTTTTCGATCACGACATTGCGGCCCTTGGGGCCCAGGGTCACCTTCACCGCATTGGCGAGGATGTTGACGCCGCGGAGCATTTTGTCGCGAGCATCGGTAGAGAACTTTACTTCTTTGGCGGCCATGTGGGGCGCTCCTTGAATTGAGTTGAACGACAGAGGTGGTGAGAGGGATTAGCCCTCGATCACGCCCATGATGTCGCTTTCCTTCATGATCAGCAGATCTTCGCCGTTGAGCTTGATCTCGGTGCCGCTCCACTTGCCGAACAGCACGCGGTCGCCGGCCTTGACGTCGAGCGCCGTTACCTTGCCGCTGTCGTCACGAGCGCCGGGGCCCACCGAGATGATCACGCCTTCAGAGGGCTTTTCCTTGGCGGTGTCGGGGATGATGATCCCGCCTTTGGTCTTTTCTTCGCTGTCAACGCGCTTAACGACAACGCGGTCGTGCAGGGGACGGAAGCTCATGTTCTGCTCCTTGTGGCATCATGATCAATGCAATTTTGTGCCTGTTAGCACTCGTCCATTATGAGTGCTAGCAGGATGACGGGGATATAGTGAGACGGGCCTCAAAGAGTCAAGGCTGGATGAACCCAGAATTTGTTCATGCGTTAGCACTGGATACGCAATGCAATTTCCGAGGTGCCGCCATGACCGATAGTGAAACCCTGGATATCTCCGTGACCCCGGTTCCCGGTCGTGTCCATGTCATCTTCGACGATGCCGAAATCGCCAGTTCGATCAAGGCGATGAAGCTGACCAGGCCTGGCCGGGCAGACACGGTTTTCGTGCCCTTCGAGGATGTTCATCCCGGAATTCTGGAAGCCTCCGACACAATCCGGGACGATGCGGGGCCGGGCGCTGCGCATTTTTATACGCTCAAGACCCTCACCGCCGACGGCCCGGACAACGCCTGGTACTATCCCTATGCCGAGGGTAAATATGAGGCCATTCGCGACCTCGTGACCTTCGCCGGCGACAGAATAGAGATCCGCTTTTCAGACGTCTAAGTGAACAGGCTTTCGGCGCTGACCGGAGCCAGACAGGCCCGGCGTCAGAGATATCGCAATCAAACGCCCAATACAGCGCGATTTTCTCTTCCGTCCTGCCTGTGAACGCGGCATAAGGCAGCCATGAGCGAAAAATCAGCATATCAAATCAAACTCCGCCTCAAGAGCGGCAATGGCCCTAATGCGAACTGGCACTGGGAAATCCATGATGCCGAGGGCAAGGTGATCAAGACAGGCTCTGCCGTCGGTCCCGAGCACAAGGCATTTGCCACCGCCCGTATCGCCAAGGAAAAGCTCGAAGCGGCCGCGGGCCTCTAAAGCGACCAGGAGGGCCAGTCTTTGAGCGCGCCAGTCGGCGAAGTCGGTTCCGTGTCCCAGGATCATCGGAGCGGTAGCCCCCTGCGGGGCATCGTGCTCAAGGTTCTGTCGGTGTGCTGCTTCGTTGTCATGGCCACCATGCTCAAGGCCACCGCCACCGTGCCTGCGGGCGAGATGGTGTTCTTCCGCTGCTTCTTTGCCGTCCTGCCGGTTCTTGCCTTCCTGGCGTGGAAGGGACGGCTGGCGAATGCCTTTGCCACCAAGCGCCCTCTTGGCCATATCGTGCGCGGCTTTGTCGGCGTCGCTTCCATGAGCCTGGGCTTCTTCGCGCTGACGCGCCTGCCATTGCCCGAGGCAACGGCTATTTCCTACGCCACGCCGCTCATCATCGTCATCTTCTCGGCCGTCCTGCTGCATGAACGCGTTCACGCCTTCCGCTGGACTGCGGTGCTGATCGGTCTGGTCGGCGTGCTGGTCATTCTTTGGCCCCGCCTCACCCTGTTTTCGACCGATGGCCTGGGCGATGCGGAAGCCGTAGGCGCCGTCTCTGCGCTCTTCGGCGCCGTGATGGCGGCTTTTGCCATGATGCAGGTGCGCACGCTGGTCCAGACCGAGCGCACCGAAACCATCGTCACCTATTTCTTCATCAGCGCCAGTATCCTCTCGCTGCTGACCCTGCCATTCGGCTGGGTCTGGCCGACGCCGGAACAGGCTGCGCTGCTGATATGTGCGGGCGTTGCCGGCGGAGTGGGCCAGCTTCTGCTCACCTCCTGCTACCGCTATGCCGACATGTCGGTCATCGCCCCGTTCGAATATGTGTCGCTGCTGCTGACCCTGGTCATCGGCTACGTGATATTTGCAGACGTCCCGACCACGACCATGCTGTTCGGCGCGCTCATCATCGTCGCCTCGGGCATCGCTGTCATCCTGCGCGAACACTGGCTGGGCCTCGACCGCGTCCGCGCCAAACAGGCGAACACGCCTTAGTTAGAACCGGCGTGAGGCTCCAGCCTCAACCCGCCGCGGCCAGTTCGGCCCAGCCCTGACGCTTGCGATAAATCGTCGATGGGCTGATTTCCAGCGCGGCTGCGGCCATCGAAATATTGCCGCCAAAGCTGGCAATCGCGTCTTCGATGATGCGCTGTTCCTGTTGCCACATGGGCAGAATGGTGCGGCGGCCTTCAGACTGGGGCGCTTCGACAGCCGCAGGCGCGCTGACCTGGGATTCGATGTCGGCGGCGCTCAGCATGGTGGCCGTGATCGGGCCGCCATCGAACATGACGACCATGCGGCGCACCAGATTCTGCAATTGGCGCACATTGCCTGGCCAGTTGGCGGCGGTCAGTTGCTGGGCGGCTTCGGGTGTAAAACCGTCATAGGATTTGAATTCCTCGCGGGCATAGCGCTCGAGGAAATGCCGGGCCAGCACCATGATATCGGTGGGCCGCTGGCGTAGTGGCGGCAGATGAATGGGCAGCACATGCAGCCGATAGAACAGGTCCTCGCGGAACTTGCGCTCGGCGATCATCTGCATCGGATTGCGATTGGTGGCGCAGATCACCCGCACATCCACCTTGCGCACGGCGGTTTCGCCAACGCGCGAAATTGAGCCGGTCTGCAGGAAGCGCAGCAGTTTCGACTGCAGCGACAGGTCCATCTCGCCGATTTCGTCGAGAAACAGCGTGCCGCCATCGGCCAGTTCTGCCGCGCCCTTGCGGTCTTCATGCGCGCCGGTAAAGGCCCCGCGCACCACGCCGAACAATTCGCTTTCCATCAGGTCGCGCGGAATGGCGGCGCAATTGATGGCGACAAAGCGCTTGTCGGCGCGCTGGCCCTTGGCGTGCAGCGCCTCGGCGCAAACATCCTTGCCCGTGCCGCTTTCGCCGGTAATGAAGACCGGCGCCGACGAGGTCGCGACCCGGCCAATCTGTTCATAGACAAATTGCATGGCGCTCGAGGCGCCGACAAAGCCGGCATAGTCCGACAATGCTTCGCAGGCGGCAGTATCAACGCCCAGCGAACGCGGACGGCCGTGGCGCTGGGCCAGTTCGCCAATGCGTCCGGCCAGCGCCGCACCGCCAATAGGCTTGGCCACATAATCATGCGCGCCGGCCCGCATGGCGCTCAGTGCCGCGCTGACCGATCCGCCATCGGCCACGGCAAGCACCAGTGCGCCATTGGCCAGCTTGACGATGCGCGCAACCGCGTCATCGACGGCAGGGGCGAGATCATCAAGGCTCGCGAGATCGGCAATGATAATGTCGAAACGGGATTGGCGCAGCGCGTCGGCGGCCACGCGGCCAGATTCGACAACCACCACCTCCGGCGCGGCGAGCAGGGCTTCGCTCAAGGCAGCGCCCGTCCGCCGGGCGCTGTCACCATTGCGGTCGATCAGCAGGAGTTGCCCGCTCAGAGCGACTTCGCTACCCGTCGTCATGGCCATACGTTGTCAGTCCCGGTTCTTGCTGGGTGGGCGGCGCGTAGCCGTCCTTCCCCTTGTTGTTGCTGCTGATTGTTCCGGATTAGGGTAAATATTCCGTTCTTGCCGCAGCGCCAAAAGCTGGCTTATCTCTCCACCATGAACGCGCAAACCAAAACCGATGCCTTCGAGCCCATCATCCGCGGCGTCGCCCAGTCGGGCGTTCGAATGGCCAATGAACGTGCGGTTTTGTCGCTGATTGGCGGCGTTCCGGGGGTTTCCAATGCCGATGTGGCGCGGCGCACCGGGCTCGGTCCCCAGACCACGGCGCGCATTCTGCTCGATCTGGAAGAGCGGGGCCTGATCGAGCGCGGCGAGGTTCTGCGCGGCAAGCGCGGGCAGCCGGCAACGCCCTATTGGCTGAACCCCAATGGCGCCTTTGCCTTTGGTGTCGAGATCGGCTGGTCCCATCTTGAAATCGTGCTCAAGCCCATGGTCGGCGACCCGCTGGCGCGCATTCGTCTGCCCCATGACTTTTTCGATCCCCACAATGTGCTCGAGCGAATCGCGGCGGAGATCAGGGCCATGCAGGCCCAATTGACCGATGCGCAGCGGGATCGCCTCAATGTCATCGGCATCGCCATGCCCGGTTTTCTTCCGCAGATGGCGGAATTGCTGGCCGAATCTCCCGAACGGGCCGGCGCCTGGGACAGAATCGACATTGGCGCCAGACTCGCCGCCTCGACGGGCCTCGAGGTCACGGGCTTCAACGATGGCAGCGCCGCCACCTGGACCCATATTGTCGCCGCGCCAGTGCCGCGTCCTCCCGGCTTTGCCAGCTTTCAGATCGGCACCTTCATTGCCGGGGGCGTCATTTCCGAAGGCGCCGTCTGGCATGGACCGTCCGGGCATGGCGCCGATCTTGGCTCCATCATGGTCACCGATTTTGCCGGCAAGACCACGCCGCTCCATTGCGTGTCATCGCTGTTTGCGCTGCAGGGCCGCCTGAAGGAGGCCGGCATTCCGGTTTCGGGCGAGCCGGATAGCTGGGACACCCCCGCCATTGGGCGTGTCTTCGAGGCATGGCTCGACGAAGCCGGTTTTGCGCTGGCCCAGGCCGCAATCAGCGCCAGCGCCATGATGGATATCGATCTGTTCATCATCGATGGTGTGCTGCCGGGCGAGGGTCTTGCACGCCTCACCGAACAGGTTCGCCTCCATCTGGCGCGCCTCCCAAATCCGAGCCGCGGCCTGCCCGAAATCGTCCGCGGCGATTTCGGCGCCACCGCTCCGGCGCTGGGCGCGGCGCAACTGACGCTGTTTGATCGGTATTTTTCCCGTGGCTGGACGCTGTTTCGCTCCTGAACTGGCCAAATAGAACGGGAGAGAGGCGCTCTGGCGCTTTTGCCCCTCTTGGCACGATGCTAAACAGGACAGGCCGAATCCCGGCGCATTTGAAGGGGTCGCAGGTTCCGCCCGTGCAGGCACTCGTCTATGTTTTTGTTGCGCTTGCTGCCGCCGCGCTCGGCGCAACGGCCTATTTTGGCCTGACCTTCACGCCCGCCGAAGCCATTCTCGTGGCGATCGTGGTCGGCTGTGTCTTCGTGGTCATGCTTGAACGCGTGCTGCGCGAGCGCGCCGAAAGCCGGCTCGAAAAGGCCATCGAGGACCTGTCGCGGCTGCTGTCCACAGACGCCCAGGCCGGCGCCGTGCTGGGCCAGCGCATCAATGCCATTGCCGATCTCAACCCCGCCGAGCGGCTCGAAACCGCCGAGGCCGATATTTCGGTCTTGGGCACGGTGATCCGGCAGGTGGCCGAGGCCGTCGCCGAAATCGAAGACAAGATCGCCAAGACCCCGAACTATCGCAATTCCTACGCCGATGAGCGCGCCGCCCCGGCCCCAATCGCCGCCCCGCCACCACCCGTGCAGCGCTCGCTGGAGCCGGTGATTCCGCTGGCCATGGTGCGTCAGGCCCTGTCCGAAAATCGTCTCGTCTATCACATCCAGCCCATCGTCCGCCTGCCGCAGCGCCGGCCCGCCGGCTATGACCTGCTGCCCCGCCTGATCCTGGAGGATGGCTCGCTGGCCGACGCCGCCGACTTCATGCCCCAGCGGGGCGGGCAGGATGTGGTGCGCGAAATCGAGGGCGCGGCTCTGGCCGAAGCAGTGACCATCGCCCGTCGCTCGCGCACGGCGGGGCAACAGATCAGCCTCTACATGCCGCTCTCGCGCAGCACTTTGGGCAATGACGCGGCCGCCGAGCAATTGCTGGCAACGCTCGATGCCAATCGCGCCATCGCGCCCGGCCTCACCTTTGTCCTGCCGGAAAAGGAATGGCAGACGCTGACCACGGTGGAGCGCGCCATGCTCGAATCGGTGGTGCGCAAGGGCGCCGGCTTCTCGCTCACCGGCGTGCATTCGCTGCGCTTCGACATTGCCGACCTGTCCGCCTCCGGCGTGCGCTCGCTGCGCGTCGATGCGGGTCGTTTCATCGACCACACCGAAACCTTCACCGATTTCCATATTTCCGACATTGCCAGCTATCTGGCGCGGTTTGAAATGCAATTGCTGGCCACCGGTGTTGTCAGCGAACGCCAGATTGTCGAGCTATTGGACAATGAAATCGTGCTGGTCCAGGGCGATCACATCGCCCAGGCGGGCCCGATCAGGCCCGATCTGTCGCTCGAACCCAACCGCACTGTCACGCCGCAATTGCGCCGCGCCGAAAGCTGAGCCGCGCCTTTTCTGGCAGGTTTTGCTTGATCCAGCCGGGCAAACTGCCACATAGGGGCAGTGACTTCGTCAGCCGAAAGCTCCCCATGGTTTCGCCCCTGCCCAATATTGCCGGACTGTCCGATCTGGCTGGCCGCTATGATGCGGTGCTGAGCGATGTCTGGGGCGTCATCCACAATGGCGTCGCGGCCTTCCCCGAAGCGGTCGAGGCGCTGCGCAATTTCCGCCAGGCCGGGGGCAGGGTGGTACTCATCACCAATGCCCCGCGCCCCTCCGCGCCGATCATCGCCATGCTCGACCGGCTGGGCGTCCCGCGCGACACCTATGATGCCATCGTCTCCTCGGGCGATGCCACCCGCGCCATGATCAGCAAATATCGCGGCAAGGCCATTCACCATGTCGGCCCACCGACTGAAGATGACGCGCTTTACGAAGGTTTCGATCTGCGGCGCACCGGCCCGGACGAGGCCGAAGTCGTGGTGGTGACCGATCTCGATACCGATGACGACACCCCCGAAATGTACCGCGAGCGCGCCAAGTTCTGGCTCCAGCGCAAGCTGCCCATGATCTGCGCCAATCCCGACCGCGTCGTCGAGCATGGCGACCAGCTCATCTATTGCGGCGGCGCGCTGGCCGATCTTTACGCGGCCATGGGTGGCATGGTGCATATGGCGGGCAAGCCCTACCAGCCGATCTACGAGGAAGCCCTGCGCCTCGCCGAAGAAGCCGCCGGCAAAAGCCTCGACAAGTCCCGCGTGCTGGCCATTGGCGATAGCGTGCGCACCGACGCGACAGGCGCCGCCCAGTTCGGCGTCGACCTTCTCTTCATTACCGGCTCCATCCACGCCGCCGAGCTTGATGCCTTCGGCAAGCCCGATCCGCAGGCCATTGCCGATCTCATTGCGCCCAGCCGAGCCCGTGTCGCCGGGGCGCTGCCCCGCCTGAGCTGGTAGCCGAAATTGACCGCATTCTCCCTCCTGTCGAGCCTTGATCACCTGCCCGAAAACCTGCGCGGCGCCTATGTCGCCATCGGCAATTTCGACGGCCTTCACCGCGGCCACCAGTCGATTATCGAGGCGCTCCGGGCCAGGGCGCAGGCCGCCGGCGTTCCCGCGCTGATGCTGACCTTTGAGCCCCATCCGCGCGACGTCTTTGCGCCGGTCCCCTTCATGTTCCGCCTGACCCAGGGCGACGCCAAGGCGCGTCTGGCCGAGGCGATGGGGCT
>JAEYTY010000110.1 GCA_023433775.1 Pseudomonadota bacterium
CGGCGTGACCGTTCTCGACAGCCCCTCGGAAGTCATGGGCATTGCCCGGATCGACTGCGGCGGCGGCATCCATGGCGGCAGGATCGAGATTGCCGATATTGGTCAGCTGCGCCTTGTCGAGCGGCAGCAGGAGGCCGGCCTGGGCCTGGCGCTCGAGGAAATTGCCCGAGGGAACGACGATGTCATAGCCGGAATTGCCGGCCAGCAGCACCGTGTTGACGATTTCATTGTTGTCGTAATAGGCGAAGTTCACCTTGATGCCGGTCTCGGCTTCGAAGTTCGAGATCGTGTCCTCGGCCATATAGTCTGACCAGATATAGAGGTTCAGCACCGGTTCTTCCTGCGCCAGGGCAGGACTTGCGGCCATGAGGGCGCCAAGGGCTAGGGCAAGCGATTTTTTCATTCGATCAGTCTCCTGTGGGGACCAGAGTGAAGGCAATTGGCGTCTTGTGGACGGCCGGTTCGACGCGCAGGCGCGTCTTTCCGCGGATGGAGCCGCGGCTCAGCCCCGGGCGCTCATCTTTGAGTGCCCGGAATTCCGGAATGGGAGGCGTGAATAAGGGAGGGCGCGGCGCGCCGCGTGGCGTGCTGAACAGGTGCTGCTATTTGCCCGGAGCCGGGCGCATGACGCGGCGCAATATCTGCGCCATCAATCCTGATCCTGTTCAGCGAAGTGCCCTTTCCCTCGTCAACAGGGGGCAAATTAGTGTCAAAAGCCCGGTCCCACAAGCGATTGTTGCAGAACCCGGCGCAGGTCTTGACCGGGTTGTTGCCCGGGCGCACAAGCGGGGTAAAGCGGGCCCGAAACAGAGCGGTCCAGCTGTTGCGGAGTTATGATTCATGCGTGCTGAAACCTATCTCTCCATCGCCCCGGACGTGAAGGCCGCGCTTGCCGATGGAAAGCCCATCGTGGCGCTGGAATCTACCATCATCACCCATGGAATGCCCTATCCTCAAAACCTTGAAATGGCGCGCGATGTGGAGGCGGTCATTCGCGGCCAGGGGGCCGTGCCGGCCACTATCGCCATCATGGACGGGCTTATGCATGTGGGCGTTTCGGGCGATGATCTCGAACGGCTGGCGCAGGAAGGCCACAAGGCAGCCAAGGCCAGCCGTCGCGACATGGCGGCGCTGCTCGCCAATGGGGTGATTGCCGGGACCACTGTTGCAACGACCATGCAGATTGCGGCCTTGGCCGGCATTCGCGTATTCGCCACGGGCGGCATTGGCGGCGTGCATCGCGGCGCGGAAGAGAATTTCGATATTTCGGCTGACCTTGAAGAGCTGGGCCGCACGCCCGTGGCGGTGATCTGCGCGGGGGCCAAATCCATTCTCGATATCGCCAAGACGCTAGAAGTGCTCGAGACCAATGGCGTGCCGGTGATCGGCTATGGCACGGATGATTTTCCGGCTTTCTGGGCGCGCCAGAGCGGGCATGGGGTGGACCATCGTTTCGACAGCGCCGAGGCAGTGGCGAAAATGCTCGCCATCCAGTTCGGCATGGGCATGGGAGGGGTGCTGATCGCCAATCCCATCCCCGAAGCTGATGCCTGGGAGGCGAGCGCCATCGAGGGCTTTATTGCCCAGGCACTGGCCGATGCGGAGTACAAAAACATAAGGGGCAAGGCGATGACGCCGTTCCTGTTGCAGCGCATCTTTGAGCTGACCGGCGGCAAGTCGCTGGTGTCCAATATCGCGCTGGTCAAGAACAATGCCCGGGTCGCTGCCGATATTGCGGTGGCGCTGGCCGCGAGCGCGGGCAAAGCCGGGGCATGAGCGGGCGGGTTCTCGTCGTCGGCGATGTCATGACCGACATTATCGTGGTGCCCGACGGGCCCATCGTGCCCGGCTCGGACCGGCGCGCCGCCATCAATACACGGCCGGGCGGGTCAGGCGCCAATCAGGCGGTGTGGATGGGCGCGGCGGGGGTCCATGTGCTCTTTGCCGCGCGCGTCGGCGCCAATGACCGCGCCATGTATGAAAACTACTTTCGCGGGCTGGACGTGGTGCCGGTGCTGGCGGGGGACAAGGACCTGTCATCGGGCGTGCTGGTAACGCTGCTCGATGCCTCGGGAGAGCGCAGCTTTCTCACTGATCGCGGCGCCAATCTCAACCTTTGCCCATCGGACCTGCCGGACAATCTGCTGGACGGGGTCGAACTGGTCATGCTCTCGGGCTACAGCTTTTTTGCGCCGGGGCCGCGGGCGGCTGTGCAGGGATTGCTGCGGGCGGCGCGCAAGGCGGGCATTGCCATTGCCATCGATCCCGCTTCGACGGGATTTCTCGAAGAGGTGGGGCCGGGCCAGTTTCTCGAATGGGTCGGCGCCGGGGACTGGCTCTTTGCCAATGAAGCCGAAGCAGAAATGCTGAGCGGTTCGGCAAATCTGGAAGAACAGATGCAGCGCCTGGGCGCGCAATTTGCCCATGTGACCATCAAGCGCGGGCGCTTTGGCGCGGTGCTGGGCGGCAGCACTGGCATTGCCCTGACGCGGGCCGCGCCCATTGTGCGGGCGGTGGATACGACGGGGGCGGGCGACGCCTTTGCGGCCGGGTTCATTGCGGCGCTGATGAAAGGACAAAGCCATGAGCAATGCCTTGTGGCCGGTATCGAGAACGGGGCCAGGGCCGTGCAATTTGTCGGCGGGCAGCCGCAATAGGGCGTAGCTGGTTGCGCATTTGGCTCGTGGTTCCTGCGCCTCCCTCCCCCTTGAGGGGAGGGATCGAGGGTGGGGGTCCACTTGTGGACCACAGAATTACTCCCTCCCCAGCTTCGCTAGGCCTGACGGCCAGCTTTGCTACCAGCCTTTCGCGCATAGCGCTCAAGGCCTTCTCTCCTAAGTTTGCTCCACTGGAGCAAACTTGCCTGCGGCCGGCTCGAAGCCCTTCAAGGGGGAGGGAGGCGCCATTCATGAATTCAGCTTTAAAATCTGATCTAAATGCTCTGCTGCCTTGGCGGGATCTGGCCCTGAGCAGCAGGCGGCTTGCTGCGCTCAATGGCTTCGGAAACCATGCGGCACATATCGGCGGGCTGGTGGTGATCGAAGATTTCGAGGAATTCCACGCCCGCCTTGCGCAGGGCCTCGCGCTTAACCGCGTCGCGGGCCGGCGCATCACCCTGAAAATGGCCATTGCCCTGATGCTCGATGGCGACGACGGGGAAGCCGAATGTGTCGATGACCAGCATGTCGAGCCGCTTGGAATTGATGCAGCGAAAGGCCTGATCATCGGACGAGGCGAGGATTTCGCCCATGCTGGTCTGGGCCATCAGCCGGAAGCCGGGGCCGCAGCTGCGCAAATGCGCCTCGACTACGCGGAACACATCATATTCGGGCCGTGACATCAGCCGGGCTTTTTGAAAACTCGCCTGCATGACGATGCGCAGTTGATCGGCGGCGTCGCGCGGCTGCGGATGGGCGGACGGTTCGGGGCGATTATAGCGGGGGCGGTTGTAAGAGGGCCGGTCCGGCTTTGGCCGCTGCACCGGCATCCAGCCCATGAGGTAGAAGACGAGAAAGGCTGCCCCGGCTAGGATGAGCAGAACCAGTATTTCCAAATTGAGGCCCTCCCCTCCCGGCGACAGGGATCAAGCAATCCAATGAAGCGGGGAGGGAGTCAATCTGGCTCGCCATTCGAGCATAGCTCTCATGGCCTTCTCACCTAAAATCTCCCCACCGGGGAGATTTTGCCGATGGGCACGGTTCGAAGTCAATGATCCTCATGGGCATCCGCGGTGCCGAGGCGCCAATAGCCGGCGGCCTTGATATATTCCGGGTTGAAGCCGCGCTGGTCGGTGAGATGGGCGCGTATGGTTTTGGCCATGGTCACTTCGCCCGCGATATAAGCATAGGCCGTTCCGGCCGGAAAAGCGGCATTGGCAATGGCATCGGCGAGCAGCGTCGTGGTGCCAGCAGGGGCGCCATTGCGGTGAACAAAGGTTAGGGTGAGATCGGCATCGGTCTGGAACGCCTGTTCCTCGGCGGCGCTGTCGACCTCGATAAAGGCCAAGACCGGCGCGCCCTTGGGCAGTTCCTCAATGCGGCGGCCAAGGGCGGGCAGGGCGGTTTCGTCGCCGGCCAGCAAGTACCAGTCAAAGGCCATGGGCACGACGACCGAACCACGCGGGCCGCCGATGACCAGGGTTTTGCCGGGGGCGGCATTGGCGGCCCAGGTTGCGGCAGGGCCGGTGCCGTGGAGCACGAAATCGAGCTCGATCCAGCCTTCGGCAACATTCCAGTAGCGGGGGGTATAGTCGCGCATGTCGGGGAATTCGCCCGGCGCATATTCGGCGCCATTTGGGCCGATGGGCACGAGGCGGGGCGTGACGCCTTCGGGGAAGAAGAAGGCCTTGATATGATCGGCATGGCCGGGGGAGGCAAAGCCTTCCATGTCGCCGGTCAACCGGATGCGGCGCATCAGCGGGGTGATATCGATCACCGAAGTGACAGTCAGCAGGCGCAGGCGGGTGTCATGGCGGACGCGCTGGAGCGCGCGGGGATCGGTGGCGAGGGTCATGCGTAAAATCCTGAATATAGAAGTCAGGATTTAGGATAAGTGCGTCGCGATGGCAAGCGTTTGGACGGCTAGTGTCCCCCGCCATTCGACCATAGGTCTCATGGCCTTCGTGCCTAAATTCGCTCCACTGGAGCGAATTTGCCTATGGCTCGGCCCGAAGCATCGCATCCTGCGCCTGACGCAGGGCGTAGAGCCGGGTCGAAATATCGGGCTGACTATTGGCGCTGGTGAGCAGTTCGCCCTTTTTCACCGGCGCGGTCACCTTGCCGCCTTCGAGGAGGCCGACCGGCAGGGCGCCAGCGGCGCGGGCATCGGTGACGGTCATGGTATAGGAGCGGTAGCAGGTCTCGCCGATGGCATCGAGCG
>JAEYTY010000020.1 GCA_023433775.1 Pseudomonadota bacterium
GCGCACCACCCGTCACGACGGCCACCTGGCCTTCAAGATCGATTTTGTTCATTCCGCCTCCTCGGCCCGTTCAGGGCTTTGTTCGTTCGAGATATTTTACCGCGCCCCGCCCCGCCGCCCGGCCGGTGGCAAGGCACGCGCTCAGCAGATAGCCGCCCGTCGGGGCTTCCCAATCGAGCATTTCACCAGCGACAAACACACCAGGCAGAGCCTTCAGCATGTAGTCGTCATCAATCCCGGCCCACTCGACCCCACCGGCAGTGGATATGGCCTCGTCCATGGGACGTGTTCGCAAAAGTTTCAGCGGCAATGCCTTGATCGCCTCGGCCAGCGCCATTGGCTCCAGCCTTCCCGCGTCAGGCAAAACTTCACGCACCAGCCCGGCCTTCACTGCGTCGAGCCCCGCCCCCTTGCGCAACCGGTTGGCCAGACTCTCCTTCGCCTTCTGCCGGGCCAGATCTGCCGCCAACCGTTCAACGCCCCGCCCCGGCGCAAGATCAAGACTGAGCGTGACCTTGGCCGCGGCATCCAGCGCATCGCGAAGAGCCGCTGCGTGGGCATAAACGAGACTGCCTTCGATGCCCCAACGCGTAATGACGAATTCGCCCGCCACGCTGCCCGCAGGGCTTGTCGCCACCACCGATTTTACCGGCGCCCCGGCAAAGCGCTCTGCGAACACAGCGCTCCAGTCGGCCTCAAAGCCACAATTGGCCGGACGGAGCGGGGCAACGCCCACATCCTTTTCCGCCAACCATGGCACCCAGGCACCATCCGAACCAAGTTTGGGCCAACTCGCCCCGCCCAGCGCCAGGACAATGGCATCAAAGTCTTCGGTCTTCAGACCATCCGGCGTTTCAAACAGAGCCGATTTGCCCGAAAACCCCTTCCAGCGATGGCGCGTGCGAAAGATCACACCCGCCTCTGCCAACCGCGCCAGCCAGGCTCGCAGGAGCGGCGAAGCTTTCATTGCCTTGGGGAACACACGCCCCGACGAGCCCACGAAAGTCTCGACGCCCAGAGCAGCGCACCAGGCGACAACTGCTTTGTTGTCAAATTCATTCAGCGCCGCTGCCAGCCTGCCGTTAGCCGCGCCAAAGCGGGTGCCAAACCGGTCATCGTCTTCCGAATGGGTAATATTGAGCCCCGACTTTCCCGCCATCAGCAGCTTCCGCCCCACGGTCGGCATGGCCTCGAAAACCACCACCTCATGGCCATGCCCGGTCACCATTTCTGCCGCCATCAGCCCGGCCGGGCCGCCTCCGATGATTGCTATGCGGCCCGCCGTCATATGTGGTTCCTGGTCCTGTCAATTGCCCATGGGCATATCCCATGGGCGCCAGTCAGGACATTGCTTGCTGCGCTTATTCTACAAATTCACCCATTGCCCGGACTTGCCCGAAGCGATAATGGCGTCGCAGACGCGGTTGGTTTCGAGCGCTTCGCGGAACGTCGGCGCGGCAGGCTTGCCGGTCAGCAATCCATCGAGGAAATCCGCCACCTGATGGGTGAAGGAATGCTCATAACCGATGATCAGCCCGGGCACCCACCATTTGCCGAGATAGGGGTGATCGCCATCGGTGACCAGAATATCGGTCCAGCCGCGCTGTGCGCCGTCGACACCATGATCGAAGAACTGCACGCGGTTGAGATCTTCCAGATCCCAGGCCAGCGAACCCTTCTCGCCGTTGATTTCCAGCGTATAGCCCGCCTTGTGGCCACGGGCATAACGGGTGGATTCGAAAGTCCCCATCGAGCCATTGGCAAAGCGGGCAATCACTGCTGCCGCGTCATCAATGCCAACCTTCTTCATCTCGCCTGTCGTCGCGTCCTTGCGCTCCTTGACGAAGGTTTCGGTCATGGCGGTCAGCGAATTGATGCCGCCATTGATCCACAGCGCCGTGTCGAGACAATGCGCCAGCAGGTCACCCGTTACGCCGGAACCTGCCGCGTCAACATCCAGCCGCCATGTGGCGGCGCCACCCTGCGGCACGTCAGGCGAAATCGTCCAGTCCTGCAGGAAATTGGCGCGATAGTGGAAAATGCGTCCGAGCCGCCCCTCATCCACCATCTGCTTGATAAGGCTCACTGCCGGCACGCGGCGATAATTGTACCAGACCATGTTGGCGACGCCGGCCTTCTCGACCGCCTCGACCATGGGCAGCGCCTCCGCGGCCGTACGCGCCAGCGGCTTTTCGCTGAGCACCATCTTGCCGGCCTTGGCAGCCGCAATGGCAATTTCGGCGTGCAGGTCATTGGGCACGCAGATATCGATCGCGTCGATATCGGCCCGCTCAACCATGTGGCGCCAGTCGCTTTCCTGGCTTTCATAGCCCCACGCATCGGCAAAGTGCCGGACCTTGCTGACATTGCGCGCCGCCACAGCCTTGAGCACCGGGCGATAGCCGGTGTCGAAAAAGTGCGAGACATTGGCCCAGGCATTGGAGTGGGCACGAGCCATGAAGCCATAGCCGACCATGCCGATATTGAGTTGTTTGGTCATTTGCTCTTCCCCCCTATTCGCGCCAGCCATGGGCTTCGCGCACCTTGACCATGGCGCCCAGCACTTTGTTCCAGGTCTCCTGCTGTTCCATCACCGCGTTCGGGAACATGCAGCCGTCCCAGCAGATGTGGCGCATGGTTTTGGTCAACTCGCCCTTGCTGTCGCGCAGCCAATAGCCGGCGTGCTTGGTGACATCGAGCCGCCCATTGGGGTCGTCGATCTGACAATGGCGACCGGTCTTTTCATGGTCACCCGAACCGAAGGTCGTGCCATCGTTCTGCGCCACGTGGAAATCCAGCGTCCAGGGCCGCAGAGCGTCAGCCACCTTCCTGTAGGCGGCGTCCAGCGCTTCCGTGTCGGACCATTCAAAATTGGCCGGCAGGATGCGATCCTTTTCAGCATTGGCGCCGAGCACGAACAGCATGGAGTGGGCCATGTCGGCCTGATAGCCGACCACGCCGGGCATCCCCACCATTTCGAGCAGGTTCACATTTTCTCGCCAGGAATGCATTCCGCCCCAGCAGATTTCGCCTTCTGCCGCGAGGAACTCGCCATAGTTCTGCGCGATCTTGCCGGCTTCGCGGAATGTCTGGGCGATCTTCTTGGTATTGCCGACCGGGTCAGCATCCCAGGCCTCAACACCGGTCGAGCTATCAATACGCACGCCGCCTGTCGGCCGAATGCCGATCTCGCGCATCCACTGCCCGATCTGGCAGGCCTTCTCCACCTGGGTCAGGAAGCGTTTGACGTCATCGGCATCGCCCATGGCCGAACCGCCACCTGCGCCGCCCCAGATGGGCGCAACGAAGGAGCCGACCTTAAGGCCGAAGCTGGCGATGTGGTCAGACACCCGCTTGATATCGTCCTTGCTGGAATCGATGGAAATATGCGGGTCGGCCAGCCAGAGGTCGATGCCGTCAAACTTCTGCCCTTCGAATTCCGCCCCGGCGGTCAGCTTGAGCAGGGTATCGAGACCAATAATGGCTTCGCCACCCGGCGAACCCTTGCCGACCACACCCGGCCAGGCCGCATTGTGGAGCTTGGGATAGCTGTTGCGTTCTTTTGTCATGATTCCTCCCTGCCGATGTTCAGGGCTGCCTCCGGCATGGCTCATGCGGGGCCGCTCTTTTTGTGCCGTAGTCGGGGTTTAGCCCAGCAGGGGCCGATCATTCCGATACGGCGGTATCATTATGATACGCGCATCTCAAAACGGCGCAATGGCTTTCCAGCGCACAATTCGGAAATCGCGTATTGGCGCATCATGCCCATCTCGGATGCTCAGCACTCGTCCGCGCCGCCGCCCTTTCACGAACCCGTGAAATGCTCTAGTGACGGTCACATCCTGGGGAGGAATTGGGGGATGGCAAAGACTTCAGCGAAGACACCGGTCACGGCAATGCTGGGCGCCAGCATGTTTTTCTCGGGCGTGACCTTTGCCAGCACCCTGCCCTATGGCGCCATTGTCGGCATTGAGACGCTGGGCATGACCAATGCCAACTACGCCTTTCTCGTCTCCTTTGGCGCCCTCGTCGGCGCTGTAGTCTCGGTGCTTATCGGCTATATATCGGACCGGCTGCATGATCGGCGCATCCTTGTCCTGATTGCTGCGGCGGCTGGCACCCTGGGCTATGGGCTTATCTACCTCTTCCGCAACGAATTGGCCTTTGTCATCGCCATTGGCGTCATCATGCCTTTCGGCCTCGCCATGTTCTCGCAGAACTTCGCTTTTGTCCGCGTCTTCTATCACGCGCACAACCCAGCCCGGGCCGACTTCATGGTCTCTGCCATGCGCACAATTTTTGCGCTGGCATGGGTCGTCGTGCCGCCAATTGCCGGCTTTGTTGCCGCGCAATATTCGGTCTTCGACGTCTACCTGCTGGCCGCGCTTGCCTACGCCGCCTGTGGCTGCGTGTTTCTCTTCATGATGCGCGATCCGGCCACCCGCGTCGCCGCCACGCCCATCGTCAAGCGCGAACCCGGCACCAGGGCCGGCCTGCCGGGTCACATCATCAGCGGCATTGTCGGCATCGTCGTTATTTCGGTGTCCATGCGCCTGGTTGGTCTTGCCATGCCGCTGTCGATCATTACCCGGCTCGATGGCACCCTCGCCGATGTGGGCATCTATGCCGGCATAGCCGCGGCGCTTGAAATCCCTTTCATGCTCATGTGGGGCTGGCTCGGCTCGAGGCTCCCCCGCGAAACCATCATCATCGGCAATGCGCTGCTCTTCGCGCTCTATGTGGTCCTCGTGTCCCAGGCACAGAGCGTCACTGATGTGTTCTGGCTGCAGGGCCTCAACGGCATCGCCACCGCCGCCCTGCTCTCCATCACGATCAGCTATCTTCAGGATGCCATCAAGGGGCGGGTCGGGCTCTCGACTTCACTGATGGACGTCACCTCCATCAGCGCCACCCTGCTGGGCGCCTTCGCCTTTGGCGTGCTCAGCAGTGGCGGGAACTACCAGCTGACCTTGCTCGTCGCTGCCGCCATATCCGGCCTTGGCGCGCTGATCATGCTGTCGGGCAATCTCGGCCATCTCCGCAAAGCCCAGCTAGAAGCAGGAGCGATGCCAACTCAGTAAAGCGAGGTCTTGTAGTCCTCTTCCAAACCCTCATCGAGCTTGCGCATTGCCTCGTTGTCGGTCGGCGCGGCATTGGTCTGATCAAGAATGATCTTCATCAGCGATGGCATCTCGCTGCGGTTCTGGAACTGCTCGGGATTCCACAATTGCGAACGCCGGAACGCCTTGGCGCAATGGATGAAAACCTCTTCCACCCGCACAATGATAGCCAGCCGTGGCGGACGCTTATTGACGATCATGCTGCCGAGAATTGCGGGATCGGTGACAAGGCTCGCACGCCCGTTAACCCGCATTGTGTCGTCAAAACCGGGAATGATGAACAGCAGACCGACATTGGGATTGGCAATGATATTGGCCAGACTGTCGAGCCGGTTATTGCCCGGCCGATCCGGAATGGCCAGTGTGCGCTCATCAAGGATCTGTACGAAGCCCGGCAGATCACCGCGCGGGCTGACATCAGCCTTGCAGTCCAGATTTTGCGTTCCGATGCAAAGGAAAGGCGAGCGCCGGATAAATTCCTGTGCATTCTTGTCGAGAAAATTCTGGCTCTTCACCAGCGCCAGATCATGCGTGGCAGGAAACAAGGCACGAAGCGACTGCTCATCGCGCACCATGAATTCCGGTTTGATCGCAAATTCACTCATTCCACATCCCCTCAACGCCATTGGCGGCATGACCATTTAGAAGGTCTTATGCACACGCCAGAATTTGAGTTACGTACCTCAAAAATGTTCGACGGGCAATGTGCACCTGCACGCCTTCCAGAAAATCAGCGCAACGGGCACCGGTTCGCGCTAAAAGCACCACAACAATATCGACCGGGGCCGCCACATGCCGCAAAAACTTCCAACGCCAACGCTCACCTATTTCTGCACGCTTGAGGTCGAACTGACCAAGCCCCTGGCCTTCGGTCAGGGTCGCGAAGGCATTAAGCGCACCATCCCCATCCGCGGCGGCCGCGTCACCGGCCCGAACATCTCGGGAAAAATCCACGATTATGGCGCTGATTGGCAAACCCTGCTGCATGGCGATGTCTTCGGCATCGACGCCCGCTATGTGTTTGAAACCGACGATGGCGCAATCATCGAAATCCGCGACAGCGGTTACCGTCATGGCCCCAGGGACGTGATGGAAAAACTGGCCTCAGGTCAGACCGTCCCGCCCGATGCCTACTACATGCGCACCGCCACTAGGCTTGAAACCGCGCATCCGGACTATGCCTGGGTGAACAAAACCATGTTTGTGAGCACCGGCGCGCGTCTGGCCAGTTCCGTTCAGATCGACATCTACGCCATCGGCTAGGCCCGGCCGCATCACATTCGTCGCGGACGATTGGACAGACGTGCGCTGTTTGTCTAAGCACCTTGCCGACATTGATTATATGCGTGGTTTCCGGGGGGCCTATGTCTAACAAGAAGATCCTGATCGCCGGTGGAGGCATCGGCGGGCTGGCGCTGGGCCTTACCCTGCACCAGCTCGGCGTTCCCTTTACGGTGTTCGAGTCCGTCCGCGAACTCGCCCCGCTCGGCGTCGGCATCAATCTGCAGCCCAATGCGGTCCGCGAACTTTACGATCTCGGCATCGGCCCCGACGAATTGAACAAGGTCGGCATTCCCTCGCGCGAATGGGCCCTCGTCGGCCTTAATGGCAACGACATCTATTCCGAACCACGCGGCATCGGCGCCGGCTACAAATGGCCGCAATATTCGGTCCATCGCGGCGAATTGCACATGCTGCTCTATCGCACCCTTGTTGCCCGGGCCGGCAAGGACAGCGTCAGGCTGGGCCACAAGGTCACCGACTATGCCATCAATCCCGATGGCAGCGTGACGGCGACAATCGACCGCGCCGATGGCCAAAAGATCACCGAAACGGCGACGATCCTGGTCGGCGCCGATGGCATTCACTCCAGTGTCCGCGCCCGGATGCATCCCGACCAGCCGCCCATCCACTGGGGTGGCGCCATCATGTGGCGTGGCACCACCAAGGGCAAACCAATCCGCACCGAATGCTCCTTTGTCGGCCTCGGCACCCATCGCCACCGCATCGTCTTCTACCCCATTTCGCCGGCTGACCCGGAAACCGGGCTCGCCAGCATCAACTGGATCGCTGAGCGCACCATGGATGCCAGCGAGGGTTACAAGATCAATGGCTGGTTCCGCCCCGTCGAGATCGACGAGTTCATCCACCACTTTGCCGACTGGTCTTACGACTGGCTCGACGTTCCCGAACTGCTGCGCAATGCCGACGTGGCCTACGAAAACCCGATGATTGACCGCGACCCTGTCTCCACCTGGCAGGATGGTCCGGTCGTGCTGATGGGCGACGCCGCCCACGCCATGTATCCAACCGGCTCCAATGGCGCGAGCCAGGCCATAGTCGACGCCCGCCAGCTTGGCGCCGCCATGCTCGAACATGGCGTCACAGAGGCAGCTCTCTCTGCCTACGACCAGAAGCTCTGCGGCCCCATTTCCGAACTGATCCTGCGCAATCGCGGCGCCGGCCCCTTTGGCCTGCTGAACCTTGTCGATGAGCGTTGCGGCGGCGTCTTCGACGCCATCGACGACGTCATCCCGGCAGAAGAGCGCAACAGCTTCATGGAAAAATACAAGAAAGCCGCCGGCTTCGCCGTGGAGCAGCTCAATTCCGCCCCCCCAACCATTGCCGAAAACGCCAAAGTCGCGGTCTGATCCGCACAAAAGCAAACCCCGGAAACCTTGAAGGTTTCCGGGGTTTAAAACTGGTAGCGAAGCCCAGATTCGAACTGGGGACACACGGATTATGATTCCGTTGCTCTAACCAACTGAGCTACTCCGCCCCAAGGGGCCTCCGGCTTGCGCCGAAGTCGCGCCTTACTAAGGTTTGCCGGCTCCGTCTGTCAAGACGTGCCATGTCCGGCCACGGACTTTTTCAGCCCTTCCGCCGCATCGCGGATCAAAGCCAGGTCGTCTTCAAACCGCGCCCGCTCACGAAGCCGTCCTTCAGCGTCCGGTATGCGGAGTAGATAGGAAGGGTGATTGGTCACAAATAAGAGCACACCATCGCCCAGTTCGATTGGCCGCCCACGCAGGGCGCTGATTTTTATGTCTTTTTTCTCCAGCAGACTTTGAGCGGCGCTGGCGCCAAGGGCGACGACAATCTTTGGCTTCACCATTGCCAATTCCAGGTTGAGCCAGAATTTGCAGGCCTGGATTTCTCCGCCATCCGGCCTCTGGTGAATGCGCCGCTTTCCACGGGGGATGAATTTGAAATGCTTCACCGCATTGGTGACATAGACCCGTCGCCGGTCGATTCCGGCATTTTTGATAGCATCGTCAAACACTTGCCCCGCCGGACCAACAAAGGGCCGGCCTGCCAGATCTTCCTGGTCACCCGGCTGTTCACCAACGAACAGGAGGTCCGCATCCGCCGGACCTTCGCCGAATACCGCCTGTGTGGCCTGTTCGTAGAGAGGGCAGCGACGGCAATTCTGCACCGCTTCGCGCGCCGCCGTGAGCGAGTTAATCTCCCGATATTGCTCAACTTCCGGCTCCCGGGCCTTGCGGCGGAGGTGATGCGCCGGGGGTTGGCTGGCGGCGCGTTCGATCATTGCCTCCTTCAAGGATTTTGCTTGGCGGATCAATGGTTTAATGCGCTCTGCCTCGGGAAGGTTTCGCCAATATTTGACCGGCATCTCAGATTTCATCATCGAAACCTTGAGCCGCGCGGGGTTGAAGATGGAGCTGTAATAGGTCTTCCAGTCCTCCTCCACGAGGTCGTCGGCCGGCACATCCTTCTTGTTCCCGCCCGGCCCGAAACTCAGATTTTGCGTGTCCCACCAGGCACTTGCATAGGGCGTAACAATGCCCCAATGCATCCCGGCAAAGCGTCGCGCAAAGAAGGGCGCCGTGGCTTCGAGCGTATAATGCTCGGGCTCAAACCAGGCCACAAAGCGCTCCTGCCCTCCATCGTCATGGAAGGATCTGAAGCGCACAAAGGCCTTCATTTTATGGCTGTCCCGACGCACCGCCGAGGCCATTAATGTGAGCAGACTGTTATCCCTGTCCGCCGCGTTAAGCAGGAGAGTGCTATCATTTTGCTGACGCCACAGCAGCCGATAGAGAATGGCGAAGCGTTGCGGGTCGGAATGCTGAATTGCTGACTCTCCGAGCGCGATAAAAGCGCGCGAAACGCGCCCCACCGCACCGGCTTGAGCGACAGGCAAATCACCCTCTTCGCCAAAAAGATCGGCTGAGGGACCGACCTGCCAGGTGATATCCTCCGGCCGCACTCCGGCAAGCAGCAGGTCGCGCGCATGGCCCCGCCATTCGTCAAAATCATTCTGGCTTTGAAGGCTGACGCGCCGCATCAGAAGAGAGCCAATTGTTTGGGCGGCGGCGTCAGCTTCTGGCGCAGGCGCGCATCATCGACCAGCCCCCCCGGCGACCAGTCGGCGCAGGCGATGAATGGCCGCACTTTGTCGATCGAGGCGGTCATGCGCGCCACATCGGCAAGGCGCAGGCGATGGTGGCGCCGCGTGGTGAGAATGCGGTTCACTCCGCCCACGCCAAGACCCGGCACCCGCAGCAGCATTTCGCGGTCGGCGCGGTTCACATCGACCGGAAAGCACTCCCGCGCCTTGAGGGCCCATGCCAGCTTTGGATCAATGGCCAGATCAAGGTCGCCATTGACCCCGCCGGCGACAATCTCCGGCACGTCGAACCCGTAAAAGCGGATCAGCCAGTCGGCCTGATAGAGCCGATGCTCGCGCATCAGGGGCGGCGGCTTCAGCGGCAGACGCGAACTGGCATCGGGAATGGGCGAGAAGGCCGAGTAATAAACCCGCTTCAACCGATAGCCCGAATAGAGCCCCGCCGCGCGATTGAGGATGGCCGCGTCATTGGCGCCATCCGCCCCGATGATCATCTGCGTCGATTGCCCTGCGGGCGCGAACTTGGCGGGCTTGGTTTTCGCCACCTTCTTTTCCGGCGCCGCTTCATCCAGCCGCCCGCGCAACCGCGCCATGGCCGTGCGGATTTCGGCGGGCCGCTTTTCCGGCGCCAATTGCTCCAGCGCCCCGTCAGTGGGCAGCTCGATATTGGTGGATAGCCGATCCGCCCAGCGCCCGGCCTCGATCAGCAATTCCGGCGCCGCATTGGGGATGACCTTGAGATGGATATAGCCGGCAAACAGGTGCTGCTCGCGCAATGTCCGCGCCACGCGCACCATTTCTTCCATCGTATGGTCGGGCGAGCGGATGATGCCGGACGAGAGAAACAGGCCCTCGATATAATTGCGCCGGTAAAAATCGAGCGTCAGCCGCACCACTTCATCGACCGAAAAGCGCGCCCGCTGCACATTGGACGACGAGCGGTTGATGCAGTAGGCGCAGTCGTAAATGCAGAAATTAGTCAGCAGCAATTTGAGCAGGCTGATGCAGCGCCCATCCGGCGCATAGGAATGGCAGATGCCGCTGCCCTCGGTTGAGCCGATGCCCTTGGTGCCCGCCGAACTGCGCTTCTCGCTGCCGCTGGAGGCGCAGGACGCATCATATTTGGCTGCATCAGCCAGAATGGCGAGTTTTCGATTGAGCGACAGCGCGGCCATATGTTCATCCTTTGTTCTACACATAGGCTGAGGCCGAGCGGCGCGCATGTCAAAAAGACATGCAACGCAAAATCGTGATCTCATGGCTCGTCGTTCAATAATCGACACCAATCCGTTGCGATTGGCATTCTATACAACGCCTAGGCCAGCCCATACATTCCCATTCGAACAACGGCGCTGGGCGCCGGCACGAATTGGGAGTTTTGAAATGACCCTGGAACTTGGCGGCATCCATCATCTGACGGCCGTGACCGCCGATGCGCCGCGCAATCTGAAATTTTACACCCAGACGCTGGGAATGCGGCTGATCAAGAAGACGGTGAACCAGGACGACACCACCGCCTATCATCTCTTCTATGGTGATGGCGTGGCTTCCCCCGGCGCCGATCTCACCTTTTTCGATTTTCCCGCCGCCCGCGAACAGCGCGGCAATCACACGGTTGGCCGCACGGGCCTGCGCGTCGATAGCGAAGAAACGCTCAAGTGGTGGAAGGACCATCTGCAGTCCAATGGTGTCGGCACCGGCGCCATCAAGGAACGCAATGGCCATGTCTCGCTCGACTTCGAGGATTTTGAAGGCCAGCGCTTCCGCATGGTGATCGACCCGGCCAACAAGGTCGTGCCCTGGGCGAAATCGCCCGTGCCGGCTGAAAAGCAGATCATCGGCCTTGGCCCCATCACCCTGTCCGTGCCGCGGCTCGAACCCACCGAGGCCATGCTGACCAAGGTGATGAACATGCGTCAGGTCCGCCATTATCCGGCCCGCGAGCGCAATGGCGAGGTCTTCGTCTTTGAAATGGGCCCCGGCGGTCCGGGTGCCGAGCTGCATGTCTCGGTCGATCCCAATCTGCCGCGCGCCATGCCCGGTGCCGGTGGCGTCCACCACGTCGCCTTCCGCACGCCGGATCAGGATAGCCTGCGCCAGTGGATTTCCCGGGTGAACGAATTCGGCATCCGCTCGTCGGGTGAAGTCGAGCGCTTCTATTTCACCTCGCTCTACTTCCGTGAGCCCAATGGCATCCTGTTCGAAATCGCCACCGACGTTCCCGGCTTTGCCGCCGACGAACCGATGGAAACCCTCGGCGAAAGCCTGGCCCTGCCGCCCTTCCTCGAAGGCCGCCGCGCCAGCATCGAAGCGAACCTGAAGCCGCTGGTCTAAGGGCTTCAAAACCGAAGGCGGCATTTCCCAACAGAGATGCCGCCTTCGGCGTATTTATGGACGCAAGTCGTGGGCTCTGTCGCCTCCCTCCCCCTTGAGGGGACTGTTCATTGTGGGCGCTTCTAGAAATGCGGCGGCCTCGGTTCCTGCTCTCCCTCCCCCTTGAGGGGAGGGTAGCGACGCTCGGCCCGCGAGGGCCGTAGTAGAGCTGGGGTGGGGGTCGTTTGGTGACCAAACTGATAGACCCCCACCCTCAATCCCTCCCCTCAAGGGGGAGGGAGGCGCAGGAGACGCAAGTCCAGAGTGAACCCTCCCCTCAAGGGGGAGGGAGGGCCGGAACCGCGATCAGGACGAGATACAAAACGTCCAGTTTCCGGGACTACTTGCTGTCGGGCTTCATCAGCGCCGCATTGTCCACCAGCCGGATGAACTCAGCGCGATAGCCGCCCTCGTCTGTGCCGCGCCCCGCCTGCGCCAGCGCCTTTACCGCATCCCAGCTGATGCCCGACCCATAGACGCTGCCCTTGAGCTTCTGCCCGAAGGCAGCCACTGCGGCGGCAAACTGGGCATCCGCCCCGGCTTCGGCAATGTCGCCATAGACCATCTCTTCCGTCACCGGAACTTCGAGCAATCGGCTGACATCACCATCGGGCAGCTTGTAGCGCATCTTGAGGAAGGCGATCTCGTCGCCGCCGCCTGATGCACTTGTTTCAGCGCCATAGCGCAGCGGATCGACCACTTCGCCGCCCGACCCGACCGGCGTGATCTCATAAAGCGCCGTCACCGTGTGTCCCGCGCCAACTTCCCCGGCATCGACCGCGTCATTGTTGAAATCCTCGCGGTTGAGCGCCCGCGTTTCGTAGCCGATCAACCGATATTCGGCGACGACTGCCGGGTTGAACTCGACCTGGATTTTCACGTCCTTGGCGATGGTGTGGAGCGTGCCACCCACTTCCTCGACCAGCACTTTGCGCGCTTCGGCAAAGCTCGAAATATAGCTCGCGTTGCCATTGCCGTTCTGCGCCAGCGCCTGCATCGTCGCATCATCGAGATTGCCGCGCCCGAAGCCGAGCACCGACAGGCTCACCCCGCTGTCGCGCTTGATCCTGATGAAATCTTCCAGCGCCTTGGGGTCGGAAATCCCGACATTGAAATCGCCATCGGTAGCGAGAATGACGCGATTGGTGCCGCCATCAATCCGCGCCTGTTCGGCCAGCCGATAGGCCAGCTCAATGCCTTCGACACCCGCTGTGCCGCCTCCGGCATAAAGCGTATCGAGCGCAGTGAGGATTTTCGCCTTCTCGCTTGCGTTGGTTGGCTCCAGCGCCACGCCGGCCGACCCGGCATAGGTGACGATGGAAATCGTGTCATCGTCCGAAAGCTGATCGAGCAGCAGCGCGAAGGCCCGCTTCAGCAGAGGCAGCTTGTCCGGCGCATCCATCGAGCCGGATGTGTCGATCAGGAAGACCAGATTGCTGTTCTGCGCAACGTCACCGGCCAGGTCCTGCCCCTTGATGCCGATCTGCATGATCTGCGTCTTGGCATTCCACGGCGTCGGATAGACCATGACGCGGGGCGCAAAAGGCACATCGGCGCTGGTCGCGGCAGGATAGTCATAGGGGAAATAATTGATCAGTTCCTCGATGCGCACCGCGTCGGGCTCGGGCACAAAGCCGTCCTCCAGCATCCGCCGGGCATAGGCATAGCTGGCCGTATCGACGTCAATGGAGAAGGTCGACACCGGCTCCTCTGCCACCACTTTCAGGCGCTGCTCGTCAAAGCTCGTAAAACTGTCGCCGCTGGCTTCCGCCGCCATGGACGGCGGCAGATAGCTCGCCGAACTGTCCTGCACCATTTTTGACATTGCCATGCCCGGCGCGGGCGCGGCCATTGGCGGCGCGCCAACCATGCGTGGCGCGGCGGCGCTTTCGGCCATCGCCTCCATGGGCGCCGGCATAGGCTGGGCAATCATGTCCGCGCTGGCCTCGGCAAGGCTATCCTGCTCGCGGCCTCGCTGCGGCGCCGCAAACTCCGCGTCCATCACCGGCTCTGCCTCGGCCAGTTGCATGGGCTGGACCGACTGCTGCCGCACGACGACCTCCGCCGGGGTCAGCGCGGTGCTGTTATAGAGCTGGACGCCGAGCGGCAGCACCAGGAGGGCAATGGCGGCTGTGCCGATGGGAATGCGCATGTCCATGATCGAAATCCTCTTCAAGGAATTGATGATGGAGATGAGACGGCCCTCTGCCCCTTTTCCTTTGGGCGCAGATGCTGTTTTTTCGTTTTCGGCTTCAAAGGCGGCGCGTGCAGCGGCCATGGCGCGCTGGCGGGCATCGCTGCGCGGCTCCGGCACAGAAGCCGACTTCAGATTTTCAAACGGGTCTTTGTCGTCAGGAAAGCTCATAGCAGCCCCCTCAATGTCTTGCGGGCTTCAAACACGTGGAAGCCAACAGTGGCTTCCTTGATGCCCATGATGGCAGCGGCTTCGGCATGGCTCAGCTCTTCGGCATAAACCAGCAGCACCGCGTCGCGCTGTTTCTCCGGCAGGCGCCGCACGGCAGCCCAAAGCTGGCCGCTGGTCGCCGCCGCTTCCTGCTCTGCGGGGTGTTCGCCCGGCGTCACCTCGGCATAGGCATCGGCATATTGGCCGCGACGCCGTCCGGCCCGCTGCATATCGCGCACGGCATTGAGCGTGATGCGATAGACCCAGCTCGAAAAGGCCGAGCGCCCGTCAAACCCGCCAATGCCCTGTCCGATCTTGATGCAGACATCCTGGGCCAGATCTTCGGCATCATCGCGATTGCCGCACCAGCGCCAGGCGGTGCGATAGATGCGGTCATAATGCTCGGCGATCAGTTCGCTGAACGCCTCGCCATCGCCCAGACGCGCCCGTACCACCAGCGCCTCGCTGAGCGCCGTGCCGATTTCGGGCTTGGGTGCGGCGGTCAGTCCCATCATCTCCACATGCAAGGCGTGCCTCTCCGCGATAGTGTAGAGACTAGGACGCCATCGACGAACGACTCCTTTGGTCGCCGCCAACACTTTTTTGCACTAAAAGGCTTCGCCATGACCAATGAGCCCAAATTGCCCTTCGGCCTCAACCGCACCCGTCTCTTCCTGCTCGCCATGGGCGCGCTGGTGCTGCTGATCACCATTTCCATGATGATGGGCGGCCTCGGCTCCTATCAGGCCCTCAAAGACGCCTCCCGCGCCGGGGTCGAGCCCAGCGCCGAACAGGTGCAGCCTCAATAAGGGAAAACTTCAGGCCACCAGCGCCTGCGGTACGGCTTCGGCGATGAACCCGCCGCCCAGCACTTCGCTGGTGGCGCTGTCATCGGCGTAGAACACACAGGCCTGACCGGGCGAAATGCCATATTCGCCGCTCACCAGCGTCACATAGACCGCCCCGTCGCGCATCTGGATCACCGCCGGCTGCGGTCCGCGCGTCGAGCGCACCTTGACCTCGACTGGCGCACCATTGCCCGCGCTGGCATCGGCCAGCGGCACGCGGCCCAGCCAGTTCACGTCACGCAGGCGCACGGTATGGGTCTTGAGCGCCTCGCGCGGCCCAACAATGACGCGGCCCGTCTTGTGATCAAGCTTGACCACATAGAGCGGCTCGCCCGCCGCCACGCCCAGGCCCTTGCGCTGGCCGATCGTGTAATTGACGATGCCCTCATGCGTGCCGAGCACCCGCCCATCCATATGGACGATCTCGCCACTGGCCACCGCCTCGGGATGCATCTTGCGGATGATGTCGGCATATTTGCCCTGCGGCACAAAGCAGATGTCCTGACTATCGTGCTTCTCGGCAATTTCGAGGCCCATCTCGCGCGCCAGTTCGCGCACTTCGGCCTTGCCCATGCCTCCAAGCGGGAAGCGCAGGAAATCGAGCTGGTCCTGCGTGGTGGCAAAGAGGAAATAGGTCTGGTCGCGCTCATTATCGACCGGTCGGAACAACTGCCGCCGCCCATCCTCGCCCAGCCGGCTCTGCACGTAGTGGCCTGTCGCCAAGACGTCAGCGCCGAGATCGCGCGCCACTGTCATCAGGTCAACGAATTTGACGCTCTGGTTGCAGGCAATGCAGGGCACGGGGGTTTCGCCCTGCTGGTAAGCATTGGCGAAGGGCTCCATCACCGCATTCTTGAAGCGCTCTTCATAGTCGAGCACGTAATGGGGCACACCCAGCTTGGCGGCCACGCGGCGCGCATCGTGAATGTCCTGCCCGGCGCAGCACGCGCCTTTGCGGTGGGTGGCTTCGCCATGGTCATAAAGCTGCAGGGTTACCCCCACCACTTCATAGCCCTGGCGGGCGAGCAGCCCGGCAACAACTGAGGAATCAACGCCCCCGGACATGGCCACGACAACGCGCGTGTCCTCTGGGCGCTTGGCAATATCAAGCGAGTTCAACATGTCTCTCGTACGTCCGGATGGGTTCAAGGGCCAACGGATGACTGGTCCGGCGTTCTACGCCCAAGCCCGCTTTCTGGCAATCGTCACCCGGCAGCTTTTGCCGCAACAAGGACAAATGTGACCAGCGCTGCGCAGGCCATTGCGCAAGAGACGCAGCCATTGCGCTGATTTATAAGGATTTTTTCCGAGCGCCCAACTTGGCAGGGCTCTTGCATTGCTACCCCCGGATTAGTGTTTGTTCAGGGGCGCCCGGCGTGGCATCACATCTGTCAGTTCTGAGTTTGGCACCATCGGGTCCGGCCAATAAGGGTTCTAACGCAAAGCCCGACAATGGCGCACCCGACGGCATTTTCTCCGCCCTCGTGGACAAGGCCGCGCAGGACAATCCTGCGGCAAAGCCCTCCAATGACAACACGTCCAGTGCCCCTGCCGACAAGTCCGCGGCCCCCGCTATGGATGCTGGTCTCAATCAGCAGCAGGACAAAAACACCTATTCCGAAGCCGTCGCCGCCCCGGTCGAAGGCCCCGCGGCGCCGGCCGCGCCGGTCGATACCAAGCCGCTGGTTGATTTCATCGACGCCCTAGGCGCCCTGCGCGACAAGCTTGATGCGGGCGAATTGCTCGACCCGGAAAGCCTGGCTGAGCTCGAAGCCAAGCTGACCGAACTCGCCGATGCGCTGGGGCTTGATCTCTCGGCCCTGCCCATCCCCGAAGATTTTGCCGCCCTGCTCGCCGGCGTTGACGCCGAAGCCGAAGGGCTCAGCGGTACGCTGCTGCAATTGCTGACCCCGCTGGCGAAATCGCTTGTCGGCCAGCAGGCGCCCGACACCGAAGCCCTGGGGCAGCAGGCCCAGATCGCCACCCAGCTCAAGTCCCTGAGCGACAAGCTGGGCGCCGTGCTCGCCGCGCTCGAACAGGGTGAAGTGCCCGAAGCCAAGCTTGCTGCCATCGGCATGGCGCCCGATCAGCCCATGGATGCCGAAATCGAGGCCGCTCTCGCCCGTTTCACCGCCAATGCTCCGACGGCCAAAGTGCCTGATACGCCCGAGCTGGCTACACCCGCGCTCAAGCTCACCGAACCTGCCCTGACCGGCAAGGCACAGGAAAACGCGTCCGCGCCCGCCGCCACCGATGATGCCGAAAAGCCGGCCGAACCAAGCCTGCGCGTCAGCCAGTCCGCTCCGACTGCGGAGAAGGATGAGAAGCCGGCAGAACCCCGCGCCGAACAGCGCCCGACACAACCCGTTGCCGCTGCCCCCGCTGCAACCGACGCATCCGCGGCTCCGGCGCCCTCGCAGGCCAATGCCCAGCCCGAAGCGATCCGCCTCGATGCGGCGGCCAATCCGCGCATTGTTCAGACCGGTTACCAGACCAGCCAGCAGCAGCTCAATCTGCCTCAGATTGCCTTTGAGCTCGCGCGGCAGGCCCTCGATGGCAATACGCGCTTCCAGATCCGCCTCGACCCGCCTGAGCTGGGCCGGATCGATGTGCGCCTCGACATCGACTCCACAGGCCGGGTCAATGCCCGCCTCACGGTCGACCGCGCCGAAACGCTTGATCTGATGCAGCGCGACCAGCGTGCGCTGGAAAAGGCCCTGCAGCAGGCCGGTCTCGACAGCAACAAGACCAATCTCGAATTCTCCCTCAAGCAGAACCCGTTCTCGGGCGGCCAGCAGGGCAAGGAACAGGCAGACAATCCTTTCTCCATGCCCAGCGCGCCGGGCGAGGACGCTGAGGAGCTGCCGCCCACTGTAAATCTCTATCGAGGCGCGCTGCAGGCCAGCGGGCTCGATATCGTCGCGTAAGGAGTAGGATATGGCTATTGCTGGCGTTTCCGGTTCGTCGAACACGAGTAGCTCTGCTACCTCGCGCGCCACGATCGCGGACAATTTCGATACCTTTCTGACCATCCTGACGACGCAGCTGAAAAATCAGAACCCGCTCGATCCGATGGATACCAACCAGTTCACTCAGCAACTGGTGCAGTTCACCGGCGTGGAACAGCAGCTCAAGACCAATGAGTTCCTCGAAGCGCTGATGCTCTCCAGCCAGAACACATCCAAATCCGATGCCGTCTCCTATATCGGCAAGGAAGTGACATCGTCGGGCAAGACGGGCGAACTCACCGACACCAATGCGGTGTTCTGGGCCTATAGCGCCGACGCCAGCGCGCCCAATACCACCATCTCCATCAAGAATTCCTCGGGCATGACCGTCTACAAGCAGACCGGCCCAATCGATATGGGTCCGGGAACATTCCGTTGGGATGGCAAGGGCAGCGATGGCACGGTGAAGCCCAATGGCATTTATTCCATTGAAATCACCGGCAAGGATGCCAATGGCCAGAATGTCAGGATCAGTACCGCCTCGATTGGCCTTGTGACGGCTGTGGACTTCACCGGCGACGTGCCGGTTCTCACCGTCGGTTCCCGTCGCGTCAGCATCAACGACGTGACCGACGTCCGCATCCCCGACGTCACGGCGACCCCGCCGGCCCCCACTCCCGAACCTGAGCCCGAACCGGACGCATCTGCCTAGGCTCAATTTGCATTGCTGTTGCTTCTGACAGGTCCCCGCCCGGGGGCCTGTCTTCACATTTGGCAAAACGCCATAAAATCCGGGCTTATCTTAACTTGTTGTAAGTTTCCGCTTAGGGGTATTTTAAGGCCACTGCACTACGATCCTGTCTTATGGTCAGGTTGAGTAGAGAGTAAAATGACCGTACAGATGCGACCTCGCGTTAAGTACGTTATCGGCCCGGACGGAAGTCCGCTTACGATAGCAGATCTTCCCCCCGCCAATACGCGGCGGTGGGTCATCCGTCGAAAGGCCGAAGTTGTTGCCGCAGTGCGCGGTGGACTACTGAGCCTTGAAGAAGCGTGCGAGCGTTACACGCTCAGCGTCGACGAATTCCTGAACTGGCAAGCTGCCATCGACAAACACGGCCTCGCCGGTTTGCGAACCACCTGGATTCAGCACTACCGGGAGGGCTGATCCCCGCCCGCCTTCGGCGGTCAAGGGATCAGGTTTTCGGCCCCGCAAAGGGCCAGTGTTACCAAGTGTAAAATACTAAAAGCCCGCCGCAGCAATCCGGCGGGCTTTTTATCGTCAGCCGTAATCGTCCGGCATCCATCGTGCGCCCGCCGCCCGGCTCCTGAGCCGCTGGTAATAGTCCGCAACGGCCGGCATCGCCTTCTTTTCAAAAGGCGTCATGAACCAGCGGTGGCTGGCCAGGCCCAGCGCGATATCGGCAATGCTGAATTGTTCACCCGCGATAAACGGCCTGCCCTTTGCAAGCTCGGCCTCCAGAATATCCATCCTGCCCGTCCAGCGCTGGATGGAGTCCGCAATCCGCGCGGGATCGTCAAAACCCGGCGTCTTGCGCAGCAACGCCTGCACGGCATAGCCCCAGGCCGTGTTGAGTTCGCTGCTTTGCCAGCCAAGCCATTGCAGCGCCAGACCCATTTCCTGACGATCCTGCGACAGCAGCTTGCCCCGCGTCTGCGCCAGATAGACCAGGACTGCATTGCTTTCCCACAGGCTCGCGCCGTCGTCCTCAATCAGCACCGGCACGAGGCCATTGGGATTAAGGGCGAGAAATTCGGGCACATTGGGGTCCCGCAGGGGCAGGCCCCAGTCGGTCCGCTCATAGCTCTCGCCCAGCTCGTCCAGCATCCACAGCACTTTGCGGACATTGATCGAGGTAACCCGTCCCAATACCTGCGTCATTTCCGTTTACCTCTTGTTCACCCAGCCCGGCACTTTCTGCCGCAAACTGCAAATTGGGGCAAAGAGTTAATACAAAATTTACCATCGGCTAGGTAATTTTTGCCCAGCGGTCGACGGGGGCTCCGACGGTCGCGCTGGCCAATAACTGAAGTGACCGCGTGGAAAGTCTGTCCAACCTTATCAGCCGGATCGGTATGCCGCGCATCGCGGCGATGGCAACCGTTGCTGTGCTGATGCTTGGCTTTTTTGCCTTTCTCATCACACGCGCCTCCGCGCCGAACATGGCGCCCCTCTATTCCGGCCTCAGCCTCGAAGATTCCTCGGCAATCATCACTGAACTGCAGACGATGAACGTCCCCTATGATCTGCGCGGCGAGGGCGACACCATTCTCATCCCTCGTGACCAGATCACCACGACGCGCATGACCCTGGCAGGACAGGGCCTGCCGCTGCGCGGTCAGGTCGGCTACGAGATTTTTGACCAGCAGTCGACGCTGGGCGCCACCAGCTTCGTCCAGAATATTAACAATGTCCGCGCGCTCGAAGGCGAGCTGGCCCGCACCATCTCCTCGCTGGCCCGTATCAAGGGCGCCCGCGTCCATCTGGTCCTGCCCGAGCGCGAACTCTTCCGCCGCGAGCGCAAGGAGCCCTCGGCCTCCATCGTACTGTCCGTGCGCGGCGAACTCTCCAATGGCGAAATCCGCTCGATCCAGCATCTGGTGGCCTCGGCCATCGAAGGCCTATCGCCCAGCCGCGTTGCCGTGGTGGACGATGCCGGCAATCTGCTGGCCTCGGGCCTGGGCGAAGATGAGACCGGAGTGTTGAGCGGACAGGCCGATGAACGCACGCTGGGTTTTGAAAACCGCCTGCGCACCCGCATTGAAGACATGCTGGCCAATGTCGTCGGCGCCGGTCGCGCCCGCGTCGAAGTCAGCGCCGAGCTCGATTTCAATCGCTCCACCGTCACCCAGGAAACCTTTGATCCCGATGGCCAGGTTGTCCGCTCCACCCAGACGCGGGAAAGCGAAAACCTCACCGGCGGCAATGAAGGCCAGGTTACCGTTGCCAATGAGCTCCCCGGCGCCAGCGGCAATAATGGCGTCGCCGGCGCGATGGAACAGGGCACGTCCAGCGAAGAAGTCGTCAATTACGAGATTTCCAAGACCACCCAGACCGCAGTCACCGAAGCCGGCTCGATCAAGCGCATGTCTGTCGCGGTTGTCGTTGATGGCACCTATGCCGATGATGGCGCCGGCAATGTCACCTATACGCCCCGCACGGCCGATGAAGTGGCGCAGATCCTGACCCTGGTGCGTTCTGCCGCCGGTTATCAGGCCGAGCGTGGCGACACGGTGGAAGTGGTCAACATGCAGTTCGCCGAACGGCCCGAACTGTCCGCGCCGGGCACCGACGCCAATGCGGGCCTGCTCGACTTTACCCGCGACGACCTGATGAACGGCGCCGAAATGGCCGTGACCCTGCTCATCGCCCTGGCTCTGGTCTTCTTCGTCATGCGCCCGCTGCTGCGCAAGGTGCTCACGCCTGAAACCCAGCCTCTGGCGCTGCCAAGCGCCGCTGAGCTGGGCCACCACGGCACGCTCGATGCCAACGGCAATGTCATCATCGAGGAAGAACCCTTGCCGGCCCCGCCCAAGGACAAGACCCCCGCATGGGTCGCAAACGCCAAGTCCATGGGCGAAACCCAGCTCCAGACCCTGCAGACCGTTGGGCAACTGGTTGAAGATAACCCCAAGCAGGCCGCGCTTATCGTGCGCGACTGGCTTGGCAGCGCGGCGTAGGTTCAGATGGCAGTCGTATCGCAATCCGGAGAAAATGCAGTACCGGCGACCGCGGCCGCCCCCGGCCAGTTGCAGGTTGGCGGCGCAGCTGAACATCGCGTCCTCAAGGGCGACGAAAAGGCTGCGGCACTGCTGCTGGCGCTGGGCCCCGATTATGGCAAGCCGATCTTCGACGAGCTCGACGAGCTTGAGATCAAGCAGCTCAGCCGCGCCATGGTTCGCCTTGGCCCCATCACCCAGGACATGCTCGACGATCTGATGATCGAGTTTGTCACCACCATTTCCTCAAACGGTTCGCTCTCTGGCAATACCGATTCCACCGAGCGTCTTTTGCTGTCCTTCCTCACCCAGGATCGCGTCGACGCCATCATGGAAGAAATCCGCGGCCCGGCCGGTCGCAATATGTGGGAGAAGCTCTCCAACGTGCAGGCCGACGTGCTGGCAGCCTATCTCAAGAACGAATATCCCCAGACCATCGCCGTCGTGCTCTCCAAGATCGACACCGAACACGCCTCGCGCGTACTCGCCGTGTTGCCCGACGAACTGGCCATGGATGTGGTCCAGCGTATGCTTGGCCTTGATCCGGTGCAGAAGGAAATCCTCGAAAAGATCGAGAGCACCCTGCGCACCGAATTCATGTCGACGCTTAATCACACCAAGCGCCGCGACAGCCATGAGCAGATGGCCGAAATCTTCAATGCCTTCGATCGGCAGACCGAAGCGCGCTTCATCACCACGCTCGAAGAGAACAACCGCGACGATGCCGAGCGCATCAAGGCGCTTATGTTCACCTTCGAAGACCTGGCGCGCCTCGAAATGTCGGCCATCCAGACGCTGCTGGCCAAGATGGACAAGCGCGATCTGGCGCTGGCCCTCAAGGGCGCCACCGAGCAGGTCAAGGAATCCTTCTTCAGCAATATGTCGGGCCGCGCCGCGCGGATCCTGCAGGACGACATGCGCGATATGGGCGCTGTCCGCCTCAAGGATGTGGACGAAGCGCAGAGCCGCATGGTCGCCACCGCCAAGGACCTGGCCGCAAAGGGTGAAATCATCATCCTCAAGACCAAGTCCGACGATCAGATGGTGGCCTAAGCCATGGCCCGCCCCGCCCGCTTCACCTTCGATCTCGATCTGGAAGACGCCCCGCTCAAGGCAGCCAACAAGGCTGCGCCGCCCCCGCCGCCACCGGGCATTCCCGAAGAGGTCGTGGCCCAGCTCGTCGCTGCAGCGCGCGAAGAGGGTCTCGCCGAAGGCCGCTCGGCCGGCAAGCAGAATGTCGAAGCCGTCGCCGCGCAGGCACTGGCCGCCGCCGCAGGCACTCTGGCAACCCAGACCGCCAAGGCCGCCACTGCTCTCGACGAAGCCCTCGCCGCCCAGCGTCAGGAAGCCGTCGATCTGGCGCTCAGCATCGGCCGCAAGCTGGCGCTGCATCTGATTGCCCGCCACCCGATTGCCGAACTTCAGGCGCTCATTGCCGAATGCATGGCCAGCCTCAATGGTGTGCCGCATCTCGTCATCCGCTGCCATCCCGAACTCGCCGACGCCGTCCGCGACGCCGCCACCGCCCAGATGCAGACTTCGGGCTTTGCCGGGCGCCTCGTGGTGATGGGCGATCCCGATATCCGCCTGGGCGACGGCAAGCTTGAATGGTCCGATGGCGGGCTCGTGCGCGACATCGCCGCCATTTCCAGCCAGATCGATCGCCATATCGCCAGCTATCTCGCGGCTCAGCCCCGCGCCGCCAATCCAGAGGAGAGCGGTACATGACCCCCACCGATCCCGAAGACGACGTGACCGCCGCCGATATGGGCCTCGGCCTCGACGAAATGGACGCGCCCGAACGCGAGGGGCCCGCAGAGGCCTATATCGAGCGCAATGCGGCCGATCTCGAAGCGGTATTCGACGTCCCGGTGCGCGTCTCGGTCGTCCTCGGCCGCACCAAGATGCCGGTTTCGAGCCTGCTCAAACTCGACACCGGCACGGTGATCGAACTCGACCGTCAGGTCGGTGAAGCCGTTGAAATCTTCATCAATGACCGTCTGGTCGCGCGCGGTGAAATCGTGCTGGTCGAAGACCGGCTCGGCGTCACCATGACTGAAATCATTAAGCCCCAGTAAGGGAGCCAAGAGATGCGCCTGCTCATTGTCGGAACCCTTGAAGGTCAGCTCTCCCTCGCCACCAAAATGGCCATGGATGGCGGCGCCAAGGTCGCCCACGCCCCCAGCACCGATATTGCCCTCGCCACCCTGCGTGCCGGGCGCGGCGCCGATCTGCTGCTTGTGGACGTGATGATGGACATTGCTGGCCTCATCGTCGGGCTCGAAGCCGAGCGCATTGCCATTCCCGTGGTTGCCTGTGGCGTCGAAACCAATGCCGCTGCCGCCGTCAACGCCATCCGCGCCGGCGCCAAGGAATATATCCCCCTGCCCCCCGATGCCGAGCTGATTGCCGCCGTCATCGCCGCCGTCGCCCGTGAAACCTCGGATTTCCTCTATCGCGATCCGGCCATGGAGCGCGTCGTCAAAATGGCCGAGCAGATCGCCGGCTCCGATGCCTCGATCCTCATCACCGGCGAAAGCGGCACCGGCAAGGAAGTCGTGGCCAAATATGTCCACGCCCGCTCACGGCGCGCCGCAAAGCCCTTCATTTCCGTCAACTGCGCCGCCATTCCCGAAGCCCTGCTCGAATCCGAACTGTTCGGCCATGAAAAGGGCGCCTTCACCGGCGCCGTCGCCCGCCGCATCGGCAAGTTCGAGGAAGCCTCAGGCGGCACTCTCCTGCTCGACGAAATTTCAGAAATGGATGTGCGCCTCCAGGCCAAGCTGCTGCGCGCCATTCAGGAACGCGTCATCGACCGCGTCGGCGGCACCAAGCCGGTTCCGGTTGATATCCGCATCCTCGCGACCTCCAACCGCAATCTCAACGAGGCCGTGCGCGAAGGCTCCTTCCGCGAAGACCTGCTGTTCCGCCTCAACGTGGTCAATCTCAAGCTCCCCGCCCTGCGCGATCGCCCCGGCGACATCGCTGCGCTTTCGGAACACTTCGTTGCCAAATATGCCAAGGCCAATGGCCTGCCCCCGCGCCAGCTTTCCGCCGAGGCCCGCGAAGCGCTGATCAAGGCGCCCTGGCCGGGCAATGTCCGCGAGCTGGAAAACACGCTCCATCGCGCCGTCCTGCTCTCGTCGGGCGATATCATTGGCCCCGAAGCCATTGTCCTGCCAGATGGCATGGGGCTTTCCGAAGTTGCCATGGCCGCCTCCCCCGCCGCGCAACTGGCCCAGACCGCCGAAGCCATGAACCGCGCCCTCGTCGGCCGAACCGTGGCCGACGTCGAACGCGATCTGATCCTCGATACGCTCGACCACACCTTCGGCAACCGCAATTATTTATATTATATGGTGTGCATCTAGATCCTCACCCTGCGCAACAAGCTCAATCAGTATTCCGAAGAGGGCGTACTGATCCCCGAGCCGGGCGAAAAGCGCGGCGCGGCCTGAACCTTTATCGCAACGCCTTCGCCCCCTGAGGGGAGATCGGTGACCTGACCTTATGACCGACATCCCGGCCTCACCCCGCCCCGGCTTCAAGATACCGTCTGTGACCAGCGTGCTCGACATGCTGCGTTCGGGCGATATTGCTCTGGCCAGTGGTGTGATGGGGCTGATCGTCATCCTGATCGTGCCGCTGCCACCGATTTTGGTCGATGCGCTTCTCGCCATCTCGATTGTGTTCTCGGTCATGATCCTGATGACCGCGCTCTTCATACAGAAGCCGCTGGAATTCTCGTCTTTCCCCACGGTCCTGCTGATCGCCACCATGCTGCGCCTGGGCATGAACCTGGCCACGACGCGCCTCATTCTGTCTGAAGGTCACAATGGCACGGCCGCAGCGGGCCATGTCATCGAGGCCTTCGGCAATTTCGTCACCCGTGGCAATTTCATAATCGGTGTCGTGATTTTCATCATCCTGGTGATCGTCAACTTCATCGTCATCACCAAGGGTTCGGGCCGTATCGCCGAAGTGGCCGCCCGCTTCAGCCTGGACGCTATGCCCGGCAAGCAGATGGCCATCGACGCCGACCTCTCGGCAGGCCTCATCGATGAAGACACCGCCAAGAAGCGCCGCGCCGAACTCGAAGGCGAAAGCGCCTTTTTCGGTAACATGGACGGTGCATCCAAATTCGTGCGCGGCGACGCCATTGCCGGCCTCATCATCACCTTCATCAACGTGTCCGCGGGCATGTTGATCGGTATTCTCCAGGAAGGCCTGTCCTTCCAGGAAGCCGGCAATGTCTATACGCTCCTGACCATTGGCGACGGCCTCGTCTCCCAGATCCCGGCGCTCATCGTTTCCACCGCTGCGGGTATTCTCGTCTCCAAGTCCGGCGTTACCGGCGCGGCTGACAAGGCGCTGACCAAGCAGTTCACCGGCTATCCCCGCGCTCTGGGCATGTCCTCCGCCGTCATGGCGGCGCTGGCCCTGCTGCCCGGAATGCCGCTCGTGCCGTTCATGGCCCTGGCGGGCGGCATCGGCTATGTCGCCTGGCGCGCCTCACGCACGAAATCCGAGGAGAAAATCGCCGAGACCGCACGGGAGGTCGCAGCCGCGCCGCCGGCCAATGCACAGCCCGCCGAAGCACCGATCACCGACAGCCTGCGTATCGACGATCTCAAGCTCGAACTGGGCTATGGCCTTCTGAGCCTCGTCAAGGAAGATGCGAGCGGCTCGGATCGCCTGACCGAACAGATCAAGGCCCTGCGCCGCCAGCTGGCACTTGAGCTTGGCTTCGTCATGCCACCGGTCCGCATTCTCGACAACATGCAGCTCGACCCCAATGACTACAAGGTCCGCATCAAGGAAGTCGAAGTCGGCACCGGCCAGATCCACGCCAACCAGCTCATGGTCATGGACCCCTATGGCAATGCCATCGACTTGCCGGGCACCCACACCACCGAACCCACTTTCGGCCTGCCCGCCAGCTGGATCGAACCGGCCCTGCGCGACGAAGCCGAATTGCGCGGGCTTTCGATCATCGATCCATCGACGGTGATCTCCACGCACCTGACCGAAATCCTCAAGGCCAATGTCGCCGACCTCTTGAACTACGCCAATGTGCAGTCGCTCCTCACCGGCCTGCCCAAGGAACAGCAGAAACTGGTCGAAGAGCTGATCCCGGCCCAGATCACCGTGTCCGGCCTGCAGCGCGTGCTGCAATCCCTGCTCACCGAGCGCATTTCCATCCGCGATCTCTCGACCATTCTCGAGGCCGTGGCCGAAATTGCCGGCAATGGCCGCTCCATCCAGGCGATCACCGAGCATGTGCGCGCCCGCCTCGCCCGCCAGATCTGCGCCGCCAATCTGGGTCCCGATGGCAATCTGCCCCTGCTCACGCTTTCGCCCCAGTGGGAGCGCGACTTTGCCGAAGCCATGGTTGGCGAAGGCGACAACCGTCACCTCGCCATGGCGCCGAGCCGCCTGCAGGCCTTTATCGGCGCCATCCAGACCGCCTATGAAAAAGCCGCCCAGCAGGGCGAACTGCCGGTGCTGATCACCTCGCCCTCGATCCGCTCGCAGGTGCGCTCCATCATCGAGCGCTTCCGGCCGCAGACCGTGGTGATGAGCCAGAACGAAGTGCATCCGCGCATTCGCCTCAAGACGGTGGGCAGCGTCTAAAGCCCGCTGCCGTCCCATACGGAACGGCTCTCGCCATGGCGCATTGTTGTTCGCTACCCCGGGGCACCGATGAAGCTGTTTTCCTGCGATCACTGCGGCAATACCATCTATTTCGAGAACGCGGTGTGCGAGCGGTGCGGGCATAAGCTCGGCTATCTGCCGGGCCATAATGCACTGGTCTCGCTCGATGAAAATTCGGGCCGCTGGACCAGTCCTGCCCTTCCCGACAAAACCTATGTCTATTGCGCCAACAGCGTGCATGGTGCGTGCAACTGGCTGGTGCCTGCCGGTGGCGACACCTTCTGCGCCGCCTGCCGCCACAACGAAACGATACCGCCCATTGGCGATCCAACCATATTGATGCAGTGGCAGACTATCGAGCGGTCTAAGAAGCGCCTGTTCTATTCCCTCATCCGCCTCGGCCTGCCCCTTCACACACGCCGCGAAGACCCGGTGCATGGCCTGGCCTTCCGCTTTCTCGCCGATGATTATACCAGCGCCGAACGGGTCATGACCGGCCACGAGAACGGCATCATCACCATCGCCCTTGCCGAAGCCAATGATGCCGAGCGCGAGCAGCGCCGCGCCAGTATGAACGAGCCCTACCGCACACTGCTCGGTCATTTCCGTCACGAAATCGGCCACCATTATTGGGACCTGCTGGTGGCCGGCCAGCCCAGCTATGCCCGGTTCCGCGAATTGTTCGGCGATGAAACTCTCGATTACAATCAGGCGCTGGCGAACCACTATGCCAATGGCGCGCCGCTGGGCTGGCAGCAGAACCACATATCGTCCTATGCCACCTCCCATCCCTGGGAGGATTTTGCCGAAACCTTCGCGCACTACCTGCACATCATCGACACGCTCGAGATCGCCGCCGCCTTCGGCGTGCGCGGCTCGCCCCGCACCCAGGACCAGAGCCTGGCCATCGCCCGGGTCAATTTCGACCCCTACATGTTCCCCGAGATGGACACGATCATCGAAAACTGGATTCCGCTGGCCAGCCTGATGAACAATCTCAATCGCGCCGTCGGCCAGGCCGATGCCTATCCCTTCGTACTGACCCCGCCGGTGATCGAAAAACTGGGTTTCATCAACAGCCTGATGCATCAGGCCCCGGTGCTGAGCCAGCTTTCCGCGCTGGAGGCCACCGGCGCGAATTGAGCCTCGGCAATCGCGCCGCCCCTTGTCGGCGCGCCCGAAGCCCCGCTACAAAGCCCTCATGTCCGAGCTCACCATCCTTCAGGTTCCCGTCTTTTCCACCCTCTGCAATGCCGCCTTCGCGCTGCGCCGCGAAGTGTTCGTGCTCGAGCAGAAAGTCCCGGTCGAGGAGGAAAACGACGCCCTCGACCTCACCGCGACCCATTTCGTGGCGATTGCGGAGGGCGAAGTGGCGGGCACACTGCGCCTGCTCGATTATCCCGAGCACACCAAGATTGGCCGGGTTGCGGTACATTCCCTCTGGCGTGGCAAGGGCGTGGCACGCGCCATGATGGACCAGGCCATGGCCCATGCCCGCGCCAAGGGCAGTCAGCGTTTCTATCTCACGGCCCAGAGCGACAAGCTCGGCCTTTATGAAAAGCTGGGTTTCGTGGCCTTTGGCCCGGAATTCTACGATGGCGGAATGCCGCATCGCGCCATGCGCGACTATGACAAGGCTAGTGCCCGCCTCGACGATTAAGACGGCGTTTACGCATTAACCCCAGCCCCACTGGTGGGCCACACGATCTGCGCTAGAATGTGCTTGCCGGTCCTGCTGCGCGTCCCATGCCGCGCCGGGCCCCGCTGATAACCGCCAGGGAGGCGGAAAGGACCGGCGCTACGCATGTGGCAGCCGGTCTTTTCAATTGGTTCCAGACATATCGGAAAAATTCGTTCGGAACGGCTCGCGCAGTCGGGACGTTGACTGGTCACAATGGGCCGCACGACGCGCTACCGGCAAGTTTTGCATCGTACGGCCCTGTTCACTTCAACAATGAACCTACGGAGCTTACAATGATCCGCACTCTCCTGACCACCACCGCAATTGCCGTGCTCATGTCGGCAGGCGCCCATGCTCAGACCGAGACCCCGGCAGCGCCTGCTGCCCCCGCCGATACCATGGCTCCTGCTGATCCGGCGGCTCCCGCCGCTCCTGCTGATGCAATGGCACCCGCTGCTCCGGCTGATGCTATGACACCGGCTCCCGCCGATATCATGACAACCGCCCCGGCTGACGGCATGTCCGTGACCGCTGACCGTACGCCTTGGGAATTCTCCGCAGGCTACACGATTGGCGCTGACGACTTCATCGTCAACGACCTGCTCGGCGCCCCTGTCTATTCGAGCTCTGGTGACGACGCCGAGGAAATCGGTACCGTCAATGACCTCGTGATCACCGCCGATGGCGACATCAATGCCGTTGTGATCGGTGTGGGTGGCTTCCTCGGCATCGGCGAAAAGAACGTCGCCGTTGACTATCTGTCGCTGGAACACGTCATGGCCGCTGACAACACCTGGCGCTGGGTCCTGCCCACGACCGCCGAAGCCCTTGAGTCCGCTCCGGACTTCGTGTGGGAAGATCCCCGCGCTCCGGCTGACAACATGATGGCTCCTGCCGATGGCATGGCCCCGGCTGATCCGGCCATGGCCCCGGCCGCTCCGGCTCAGTAATACCCCTAGGGGTAAACGGAAAAGGCCCGCTTCGGCGGGCCTTTTTCTTGCGTCATAAACGCTTGTTTACTGACCGCGATAGCGCAACCGCGCCACTTCGTCATAGTCCTGCTGCTCGAGCTTGTTCTGCTCGGTGCGTTCGCGCTGATGCTCGCGCTGGTCCAGCAGCTCGACCTTTTTGAGGTCTTCCAGCGCCTCGGCCAGCGCGTCCTGCGCCGCTTCCAGCTTGGTTCGCATATCAGCCGCCGATGCCAGCAGATTGTCGCGTCGCGTCAGCGCCGCCTTGGCAAAGGTGGAATAGGCAAAGTGCGCCACATCGGAAATGCCGGTCTTGGTATGTTCGATGTCGATCTGCTGGTCGAGTTCGGCGGCCATGCGCTCGAAATCGGCGACCATCATGTCGATCTGCGCGACCTGACGACGTTTTTCGTCCACCTGAAATTTCTTGAGCCGGATGAGGCTCTCGCTGCGCGATTTCAAGACCTGTACTCCTTACACATCAAGTCACTTCCGGAATGAGGCCACATACGCTGGCACCACCCCATCAGTCCGTCGCGTCCGCTTCGGCCACGATTTTCGCCAGCTGGCCATAGCCATCGGCAATCGAGGTCACCTCTTCCCGCTGCTGGCCCAGAAAGGCCTCCAGCCGCGGGTTGATCGCGATCGCGCGGTCCACAGTCGGATCTGACCCTTTCCGGTAAGCCCCCAGCCGGATCAGTTCCTCCATGTCGGCAAAGACCGACATGAGTTCCCGCGCCCGCGCCAGAACAGGCCGGACTTCATCCGGCACGCATCCAGGCATGGTCCGCGAAATGGACCGGAGCACATTGACTGCGGGGTAACGCCCCCGCTCGGCAATGCCGCGCTCCATCACAATGTGCCCGTCCAGAATACCGCGCACGGCGTCTGCAATGGGCTCATTGTGGTCATCACCTTCTACCAAAACGGTAAATAGACCGGTAACGGAGCCCGTCTCCGGCGTTCCCGGGCCCGCCCGCTCCAATAATCGTGGCAATTCTGTGAAAACCGTGGGCGGATAGCCCTTGGCCGTGGGCGGCTCGCCTATGGCAAGGCCGATTTCGCGCTGCGCCATGGCAAAGCGCGTGAGGCTATCCATCATGCACAGCACGCGCTGACCATTGTCGCGGAAATACTCGCTCAGCGCCATCGAGAGATAGGCCGCCTGCCGCCGCATCAGCGCCGCCTCGTCCGAGGTCGCCACAACCACCACGGCGCGCTTGAGGCCCTCCTCACCCAGATATTCCTGGATGAACTCATGCACCTCGCGCCCGCGTTCGCCGATCAGCCCGATCACCGCCACATCGACATCGGTATTGCGCGCCAGCATCGACATCAGCACCGACTTGCCGACGCCCGAGCCGGCAAAGATCCCCATGCGCTGCCCCTCGCACATGGTGGTGAAAGTGTTGAGGCACCGCACGCCCAGATCAATCGGATCGCCCACCCGCACCCGATCATGCGCCAGCAGCGGGTTTTGCCGCAGAGGAAAGGCCGTCCCCCCGCGCGCCAGCGGCCCCTTGCCGTCAATCGGCTCGCCATTGGCATTGACCACCCGGCCCAACCAGGCCTGTGAAGGGTAAACCGCCCCATCATGCCGGCGGAACACCGCCTTGCAGCCCAGCCGCACGCCGCTCAATTCGCCAAAGGGCAGGCAGAGCGCATGTCCATCGCGAAAACCGATGATTTCAGCATTGAGATGGGCGCCGTCGCTGGCCTCGATCTCGACCCGCCCACCCACGCGCAGCTCGCGCACCGGCCCGACAATCTCGATCAGCAGCCCGCGCACGGATTTCACCCGCCCGTAGACCTCGATATCGTCAATGCCGTCGATGGCCGAAATCAGTGCCTTCATGTCAGGCGGCATCCGTGTCGTTTTGGCTCCGCCGCAGCGGCATTATGGTTTCCGGGACGCACTCGAATCGCGCCCCGTCACGAATCAGAGAGTAACCGATCGTTAACGCAAATGCGCTATTGCCAAAGATGGCGGTGGAAACTCGTCCTGCGTCACTGGCACGCCCAAACCTCCCCCATTGCTGGAATTGCTTGAATCCCGCGAGTCATTTGGCGGGCGGACTTAATGTGTTACCTTAAGAAAATTACGTATAATTTATCGTTAAATTTCAATGAGTTAGATTTAATTCACCTTACCCGCGTTTGCGTATTGCCCAACCGAATTAAACTTTGTTAACTATTTGAACTTAGGGTTCAGTCATATCCAGTAGGGTTTGGAGCGCGGCTGGCGTCAGGCCACCAGCCACGCTGTTCCAGCAGGAACGAATGACAAGGGGAATATAATGCGGGTACTCCTTATTGAGGACGACAGCGCAACGGCGCAGAGCATCGAGTTGATGCTGAAATCGGAGAGCTTCAACGTCTACACCACCGACCTTGGTGAAGAAGGCGTCGATCTCGGCAAGCTCTACGACTACGACATTATCCTTCTCGACCTGAACCTGCCCGACATGAGCGGCTACGAAGTGCTCCGCACTCTCCGTGTCGCCAAGGTTCAGACCCCGATCCTGATCCTGTCCGGTCTAGCCGGCATTGAAGACAAGGTCCGTGGCCTCGGTTTTGGCGCCGATGACTACATGACCAAGCCGTTCCACAAAGATGAGCTCGTGGCCCGCATCCACGCCATCGTCCGCCGTTCCAAGGGCCACGCCCAGTCGGTCATCTCGACCGGCGATCTCATGGTCAACCTCGACACCAAGACCGTCGAAGTCCAGAGCCAGCGCGTGCACCTGACCGGCAAGGAATACCAGATGCTGGAGCTGCTCTCGCTCCGCAAGGGCACCACCCTCACCAAGGAAATGTTCCTCAACCACCTCTATGGTGGCATGGACGAGCCCGAACTCAAGATCATCGACGTCTTCATCTGCAAGCTGCGCAAGAAGCTGTCGGTCGCCACGGGCGGCAAGAATTACATCGAGACCGTCTGGGGCCGCGGCTATGTGCTGCGCGAGCCCGACGAGAACGAAACCTACAACGAGAACGTCGCCTGATTCCTCCTCAGGCCTCTTCCTGAAAAACCCCGCGTGAGCCACTCACGCGGGGTTTTTCATTGTCCTTTCCGTCGCGCGCCACCGGCCGTCGAATTCGCCTGCCGCCACTCGTCGTCCATGAAGATCGGGGCGATTGGTCCTTGACGGCAGGAAGGCAAAACGATGCTCTCTGGTGGCGCGGTATATGATTTCAGGGAGATGCATCGTGGCCGACCGCACCGAGACCGACCGCGCCATCACCGCCGTCTGGCGCAGCGAGCAGGCCCGTGTCATCGCCAGCCTGACCCGTATCGTGCGCGACATCTCGCTGGCCGAGGAACTGGCCCAGGACGCGCTGATGGCCGCCCTGCGCACCTGGCCAACCTCGGGCGTGCCGTCCAATCCAGGCGCCTGGCTCACCCAGGCCGGCAAGCGCAAGGCCATCGACTATTTCCGCCACCGCAAGATGGCCGCGACCAAGCTTGAGGAAGTCGGGCGGGTCATGGACGAAGAAACACCCGATATGCAGGACGTGATGCAGGAGGCGCTGGATGATGACGTGGGCGACGACCTGCTCCGGCTCATCTTCACATCCTGCCACCCCATCCTGCCGGCCGAAGGCCGCGTTGCCCTCACTCTGCGGCTGATCGGTGGCCTCACCACCGAGGAAATTGCCCGGGCATTCCTCGCCAATGACACAACCATCGGTCAGCGCATCGTACGCGCCAAGCGCACCATTGCCGATGCCGGCCTGCCTTTCGAAGTCCCGCGCGGGGCCGAGCGCGTCGAACGTCTCGGCGCCGTGCTCGGCGTGCTCTATCTCATTTTCAACGAAGGCTATTCCGCCACAGCCGGGCAGGACCTGATGCGGCCCCAGCTTTGTGCCGAAGCCATCCGGCTGGGGCGCCTGCTTGCCGAACTGATGCCCGACGAACCCGAAACGCATGGCCTCGTGGCGCTGATGGAAATCCAGCATTCACGCGCCAATGCCCGCACCGACGCCGAGGGCCATCCGGTGCTGCTGCCCGATCAGGATCGGGCCCGCTGGGACCAGATCTTGATCCGCCATGGCCTCAGCGCCCTTGCGCGGGCCCAGAGCATGGGCGGCGCTGCCGGCCCCTATACCCTGCAGGCCGCCATTGCCGCCTGCCATGCCCGCGCCGCGCGCGCCGAGGACACCGATTGGCGCCAGATCGCCACGCTCTATGCGCTGTTGATGCAGGTCACGCCGTCGCCGGTTATCGAGCTTAACCGCGCCGTCGCTGTCTCCATGGCCGATGGGCCCGCCGCAGCGCTGCCGATTCTCGACGCCATCAGCGACGAACCCGCATTGAGGAACTATCACCTGCTCTTTGGCGTGCGCGGCGATCTGCTGCGCAAGCTCGGTCGCCATACCGAAGCCAATCTCGACTTCCTGCGGGCCGCAGAACTCACCCGCAATGAGCGTGAAAAGGCCTATCTTCAGGCCCGGGCCGAAGAAGAGGCGTAAAGCCGTCCGCAGTCAGGTCAGGCCGAAAATTCCAGCTTGTCGAACTTGGCTTCGAGCAGCGGGCGGTCAAACGGCTTCATCATATAGTCGTCCGCACCCGATTTCAGCGCCTGTGCAATGGCGCCGATATCGTTCTCGACCGTGCAGAAAATGATGCGGGGCTTTTCGCCGCCGATATAGGCGCGCAGCAGCTTGAGGAATTCGAGCCCACTCATGATGGGCATGTTCCAGTCGAGCAGGATGGCGTCAGGCATTTCCTGGCGGCACTTGTCAAAGGCCTCCTGCCCGTCCTCGGCTTCCTCAACGATATAGTCGATATCCTCGAGAATGCGGCGCGCGACTTTGCGCACCACGGTGGAGTCATCGACGATGAGGCAGCTACGCATGACCACCGGCCCTCGCAAATTGTCGCTTTCGCGAACTATGCAAGGCAAGTGGTTGGAGAAAGGTTAGCGCAGACCGGACTATTCGGCGTTCTGCGCAGCCTTTGGCACAGCGGTGAAGAAGAACATGTCGTCTTCCAGCCCGATATTGAGCTCCATATCGGTCATGCGCGCCAAAAGCCCCGTATAGAAGGGCTGAATGCCCCGCGCATCGACAAAGCCTTCGTCGGGTGTGCCGGACAAAAGCCCGGCGGCGCCGGAAGGCACCAGCGTCTTCTGCCGCTTTTCCGGGTCACTCTTGGAGGTGAATTCGAACTTTTCTTCCCCGGCCGGGCCCGAAATGCTCGCCGTCACCTGTCCGCCGCGCGGCACCGAACCGGCTGCGATCAGCAGCATGTTCATGAACAGCTTGGCCTTGTGCTTGGGCAGAAGGATCAGCGGCACATTCCACTCGAGATCGGCCTTTTCGATTTCGAACAGGATGCGCGCCACGCGCTCGCATTCACGGGTGTCGATATCGGTGCCCGATGTGGAGGACGCGCCATAGGCAAGGCGCGAAAATTCGAGCTTGGCGCGGCTCTGCTTGGCGGCGCTGGCGATAAGGTCACGCGCGCCTTCTGCCATTTCGGCCTGCGCCGGATCGGCCAGCACTTCGAGGCCGTTGCCGATGGCGCCGATGGGATTGATCAGGTCATGGCAGACCCTGGAGCACAGCATCGCAGCCAGGTCGGTTGCCTTGAGCTCAATGATATTGTCCATCTGCGGGTCTCCATAGGTCGCTTAAGTCAGCGAGAATCAGTCTTGCGACAATAGAAGGCCAGGCCGTTCCGCACTACCGCACAGAAAGCGTTTTGGACAATTCCTGCCAATGGGTTTCCCCGCGCAGCGCTGCTGCGTCAGGCGCCAGCAAAAAGGCTTCACGATTGGAGGCGGAATAGAACAGATAAAGCCGCTGCTTGAACACGGTATAGATGCTGGGGTCAGCATCGGCGATGAAGCCGCGCGCCATAGCCATGGCGCCATGCCCGCCATATTGGGGCGCATAAAGCTCCGGGTGCTTTTTGAACACCTCCAGATTTGCCGCATTGGCAAAATACCAGGGCACGCCCATCCAGAAAAATTCATAGTCGGGCCGCCCCGGCAGCGGCGCCGGTTCGGTGAAATAGGAAACCGGGTCCATGCCGCCAATGGCCAGGCCCGACAGTGGATCGGCCAGGATATAGCTGGTCAGCGACTGCGCCCTTGCCGGCCCGGCAACCAGCGCAAACGGCCCGAAAAGCGGCAGAACCAAGGCAAGCATGGTTAAGATTTGTTTAGAGATTTGCTTCATCATTGACCTCAATGATCGGCTGGCCAGCGGCGCCATAGTGCCGCCAAGACCTTAAGGTCTTCGTAACCGGCGTCAGCAGCATCGGGAGAGAAGTCATGTTCAAGCGCCTTACCCAATACGCACTCGTCTTGCTGGCCGCATTGACCCTCGCGGTGCCTGCTCAGGCCCAGGGCTCGCTCAGCGATACTTATTCGGGCGAAGAACTGGTCGAAAGCGGCCGCGAATTCTTCGGCTCTGCCGCCCAGGGCCTCGCCTCCGTGGTCGAAAAGGCCATCAGCCAATATGGCCTGCCCAATGGCTATATTCTGGGCGAAGAAGCCGGTGGCGCTCTCTTCGTCGGCGCCAAATATGGCGAAGGCACCATCAATACCCGCAATGCCGGCCAGTTCTCGCTCTACTGGCAGGGCCCCAGCATCGGCCTCGATGTCGGTGGCGACGGCTCCAAGGTCATGATGCTGGTCTATAACCTGGCATCCATCCAGGACATTATCGGCCGCTATCCCGGCATCGACGGCTCGGCCTATGTGGTGGGCGGCTTCGGCATGACCGTGGTCAAGCGCGGCAATGTGGTCGTGGTCCCCATTCGCTCCGGTGTCGGCGCCCGCCTCGGCATCAATGTCGGCTATCTCAATTTCACCAGCGAGCCGACCTGGAACCCCTTCTGAACTTTCTCATCATAAATTCATCGTAAAGCCGGGGCCCACGCTCCGGCTTTGTCGTGACGGGGCCCCGAAAACCCGTTAGGGTTAATGTTTGGCGAAGATGGCTTCCACCCGTCTTTGCTGCCAGATAAGACGGGACCCGCCAGCACTGGCGCCCCTTGGCAGGCACCGCCGGAGATTGCTCGATGCTGATCGAGAACATCATGTATTTCGCGTTGGGCCTGCTGGTGGCAGGCATTGTCGCGCTTATCATCATGCCCGCCGTGTGGAAGCGGGCCGTGCGCCTCACCAAGCGCCGCATCGAAGCCGCCACCCCCATCACCATGGCAGAATTCCGGGCCGACAAGGACCAGCTCCGCGCCGAGTTCGCTCTCTCCACCCGCCGGCTGGAAATGAATGTCGAAGCCCTGCGCAAGCGCCTCGCCGAGCAATTGAGTGACGCCAACCAGAAGCGCACCGATCTCGGCGCCCTGAAGGCCGAGCGCGACAAGAGCCTCGCCATCATCCAGGAGCTGGAAGCGCGCACCGTCGAGCTGCGCGAGCGCAATCTGGCCCTCGAAAAGGAAGGTACTGACCTTGCCCAGCGCCTGCGGATGCGCGACCGCGAAGTCGAAACCCGCAATGGTGAAATCCAGAACCTGCGCAACACCCTGCGTGGCGGTCTGCCCGCCAGCACCAAGATCGATGGCGCCGCCCTCACCGGCCAATATGATCAGGACATTGACCGCCTGACCGCCGCTCTCGCGATTGAACGCAAGCGCGCAGACTTCCTCGAAGAGCAGGCCCGCAGCCTTATTTCGCGGCTCGAAAATTCCGACCGCCGCAGCGCCGAGGCCAGCGCCGCCATCGCCCAGATGCGCGAGGCCCTGGCCGGACGCGACGATCAAAAGCAGGCCGCCGCCGAAAATCTTGTCGCCGCCGAAGCACGCATTGCCAGCGCCGAAAGCCGGCTCAATACCCTTCTGGCCGAAACCAGCCATGTCGTCGCCCAGAACGAGGGCCGCGCCGAGCAATTGCTGGCCGACAAGCTTGGCCTGGAGGAACAACTCGAACGCTTGCGCGCCAAGGTGATCGGCGTCGAGGCCGGCATCATGGAGGATTGGGAAACCGAGCGCCTGCAGGAAGCCCATATGCGCGAGCGGCTCAACGACATCGCCGCCAGCGTCAGCCGGCTGGTCTATGCCGTGGACAATGAGAAACAGGCCCCCGCCATCGAGGAAAGCCTCTTTGACCGCGTGCAGCGCTTTGCCGATGATGGCGAGAGCGAGGACATATTGCCGCCCACACCCGCAAGCGCCCAGCGCGGCACGGTGTCGGACCGTCTCGCCGCCCTGCGCGAAATTCAGGGCCGCTGATTACTCGGCTGCAATCACCACCTGCCGCAGCATTTCCCCGCTCGCCGCGTCAAACACCGCCAGCGTCACCACGTCTCCGGCCCGGTAGGTCACCTGCACATTGCCCTCGGCCACCATTGCCGACACCACCTCGGCCCCGGCCGGCACGCTGACTGTCTCGGCCATCACCGGCGGCGGCGCGTCGCGCATGACGCGATAGACAAGCGCCACGCCAATCGCCATAAAGCCCAGCAACAGGATGCCGATTGAAATACCGAAGGATCGGCGCGCCTTTCCCATCAAGGCCAGCGCTTCGGGCGAGAGTTGTGTCTCGCTTCCATTGGCGTTGGAGCCGGACTGTTCAGGATCACTCATGGCAGAAGATACCGATCTGGAGTTCGAGGGCGAAGCGGTCGAATTTGCTGTCGATGACACCATGGCCGGCGGCCGGCTCGATGCCGAACTCGCCAAAGCGCACCCGGCTCTCAGCCGCAGCCGCCTCAAGGATCTGATCCTGGGCGGAGCGGTGACCGTGGACGGCAGCATCGTCAGCGAACCCAAATACCGGCTCAAGCCCGGCGAGACAATCGTCCTTCTCGCCCCACCCCCCGAAGACCCCGAGCCGCAGCCGGAAAACATCCCGCTCGACATCCTCTATGAGGACGAGCACCTGATCGTCATCAACAAGCCCGTCGGCATGGTCGTCCACC
>JAEYTY010000035.1 GCA_023433775.1 Pseudomonadota bacterium
ATGAAGGCGGCGTCGATTTCACCATGGACGATATCGACAAGCTCAGCCTCAAGGTGCCGGTGCTCTCCAAGGTCGCGCCCGCCAAGAGCGATGTGCATATGGAAGACGTGCACCGCGCCGGCGGCATTTTCGCCATTCTCGGCCAGCTCGACCGCGCCGGCCTGATCAACCGCAGCGAACCCACCGTCCACGCGGCGACCATGGGCGACGCCATCGACAAGTGGGACATTTCCCGCACCAATTCGGAAAGCGTGCGCAATTTCTATCTGGCCGCGCCCGGCGGCGTGCGCACCACCCAGGCCTTCTCCCAGTCCAATCGCTGGACCGAACTCGATCTCGACCGCCAGAACGGCGTCATCCGCTCAGCCGAGACGCCCTTTTCCAAGGATGGTGGCCTGGCCGTGCTCAAGGGCAATATCGCCATCGATGGCTGCATCGTGAAGACGGCGGGCGTCGATGAATCGATCCTCAAATTCACCGGCCCGGCCCGCGTCTTTGAAAGCCAGGACGACACCGTCAAGGCAATCCTTTCCAATCAGATCAAGGAAGGCGATGTCATCGTCATCCGCTATGAAGGCCCGCGCGGCGGCCCCGGAATGCAGGAAATGCTCTATCCAACGAGCTACCTCAAATCCAAGGGCCTCGGCAAAGCCTGCGCCCTCTTGACCGATGGCCGCTTCTCGGGCGGCACATCGGGCCTTTCCATCGGCCACGTTTCACCCGAAGCGGCCGAGGGCGGCACAATCGGGCTGGTGCGCGAAGGCGACATCATCGAAATCGACATCCCCAACCGCACCATCACCCTCTTGGTCAAGGATGACGAGCTGGTACAGCGCCGGCATGATCAGGACCAGCTCGGCTGGAAGCCGGCCCATCCGCGCAAGCGCAATGTGACCACTTCGCTCAAGGCCTATGCGGCCTTCGCCACAAGCGCCGCCCGCGGCGCCGTGCGCGATACGCAGGCGATTGACAAGCTGTGGAATTGAAACCGGCGCCGCGCCGCATATCGCTAAAATTCTAAGGGTCACCAAGCGAGGGCATTAACAGGCGCGCTCTAGCGTCTCCAAAAAATCTGGAGGGCGTGAAATGGGTTTGTTTTTCGGCTTGGTGCTGACCTTGGTGGGTGGGGCGGCCTTTGGGGTGGCGGCGTGGCTGGCTTTCATTGGCCATCCCGTCGAAACCCCCTTGATCGGAACCGGAGCAATGCTCGCGGCGGGTCTGTTCCTGATCTATCGCTGGCTGGCCAAGCGCAGCGGACGGTTCAACTACTGATTTCGGGCCACAATTGCGTGACAACGCCCTTTGCCGGTGCTAACACCCCGCCCAGCCACTCAGTGTCTGCCAAGGTGCTGAACTGGTCAGGTTCGATAGCGGGGATTCCACCCTCCCTATCGAACCGACCCTAAATCCCCAAATCCTCGGCAATGCCCAGCTCGGTTCGCAATTTCCGGGTAAGCCCCTTTGCGACCATGGCGTAGGAGCGGCGGATATAGGCGGCCAGTTCCGCCTCGGTCAGCGGGGATGGCTCCTCGACACTGACCCACATGCGCTTGGCGAAATAGGCGGCCTGACTGATGCCTTCGAGCTCGGTAAGGAGATCAAAACTGGTCTCGCCGCATTTGAAGGTGATGCGGTGGGGCGCATCGTCGGAGAGCAGGCAGAAAACCTTGCCGCCGACCTTGGCGACACGGCGCTCCCACAAATCTTCCAGCATGACCCCGGGCCAGTCGGCCAGCGCCCTGTCAAATGATGTCCGGTCAAACAAGCTCACGGCGACGATCCCCCATGCCAAGGCGCGCACGCTCTTATGGCACGGCGTCAGAAACTGGCAGCAGCAGGATCAGCTGGAAACGGTCTTGCCGTCCACCACCTTGATCTGGCGGCGGCAGGCGGCTGCGATTTTTTCGTCATGGGTGGAGATCAGGAAGGTCGTCTTTTCCTGGGAATTGATCTCGCCGATCAGTTCCATGACCTGTTCGGCCGATTCCCGGTCGAGATTGCCGGTGGGCTCATCGGCCAGCACCAGTTCGGGCCGGTTCATCAGGGCGCGGGCAATGGCCACGCGCTGCTTCTGCCCGCCGGACAATTGGGTGGCGCGAAAATCCATGCGATGGCCCAGCCCCACCCGCTCCAGCAATTCCTCGCCGCGTCGGCGGGCGCTAGCGGTTTCGCGGCCCTCGGCAATGGCGGTGGGGAAAATGACATTTTCCAGCGCCGTAAAATCGGGCAGCAGGTGATGGAACTGGAAAACAAAGCCAATATGGCTGTTGCGAAATTCGGTCAGCGCCGCGTCGCGCGCCCGTGTGAGGTCCTCGCCCAGCATGATGTGCTGGCCGCTGGTGGGCTGCATGAGAGTGCCCAATATGGTGAGCAGGGTCGATTTACCCGAGCCCGAGGGACCGAGGAGAGCCGCAAGATCGCCCTCCTGCAAATCCATATCGAGCCCTTTGAGGACGCGCGTTTCCGCCTCGCCCTCGCCATAGGTCTTGACCAGATCGCGGATTTCAACCAGCGCGCTCATTGACCGATCACCGAGACCGGATCGACCCGCGCCGCCGAGCGGGCCGGCAGGATCGAGGCGAGGATGGCGCCCACGGTCGTCAGCGTTATGGCCAGCCCATAGGCGCCCTGGCGCACATCGATGGGCAGGCCGCCTGCCGAGGCATTTTCCGGCAGCGGAAAGGGCGAGAGCGCGAGGCAGCCGAGCCCGGCGCCCAGCAAGCCGCCCAGCAGCCCAATCAGCGTGCCCTGCAGCACGAAGACAAAGACCACAAAGCCGCGCGACGCGCCAAAGGCCCGCATGATGCCGATTTCCGGGCGGCGGCGATAGGTCGAGAGCAAGAGCGCACTGGCGACGCCAATGACAATGGTGACCAGCGCAAAGCCCTTGATGAGATTGCCCGAATTGGCCTGGGCCCGCAGCCCGCTCAGCAATTGCGCATTGCCTTCGGTCCAGGGCGTGGCCTTGAGCCCGGTATCGGCGGCGATCCGCCTGGCAAATTCATCGGCACTATTGAGATCGTCGAGTTTGATTTCGACCCGGCTGAGACCCTGGGGCAGCTCAAACAGGGTGCGGGCCGCCGCGGTGCTGACAAAGGCGGCGCGGGCATCGAGCGCGTCGACGCCGATTTCGAAGATGCCGGCAATGACCAGGGTGCGCTCGACATTGCGGTCCGACTGCAGGCGAATGACCTGGCCGACCCCGATGCCAAGATCATCGGCCAGCACCTTGCCGATCAGCACATTGGAATTGGTCAGAACCGTATCACCCGCCACCAGCCGGCTTTCGAGATCGGCAATGACCGAAACCTTGTCGGCCTCGACCCCGGTGACCGAAACCGGCGCGCGCGACTGGCCGCGAATGACAAAGCCATTGCCCACGATCTGCGGCGATACGGCCTTGACGCCTGCCATGGCCTCGATGCCGGGCAGGAAGGCCTCAGCCGTGCGCAAGGTTTCGCGCTGGCCGCTGGCTTTTTGCTGGACGAGCTGTGCTTCGACGCCCTCGGGCAATAGCAGCCCGGCATCCCGGCTAGGCGCTTCAAGAGTGACATGGGAGATGTCGCCCACGGTCTGCTGCACCAGATAGACGGCGAGACCGCCGATCAGCGCGCTCATGAAGATGAAGACGAAGACGCCCGTCGCCACGCCCGCCACCAGAAGCCCGGTCTGGGCCTTGCTGGAGGAGAGGTAACGCCAGGCGATCTTGATGCCGTAGAGCATGGCCTAGCGTGCCTCGACCAGATCGCCCGCCGCAACATTCGAGGGCTCGACAATCACCACGTCGCCCGGCGCCAGCCCTTCGGTGATGATCACCCGCTCGGCCGGCCAGTCGTTGAAGCGGATAGGCCGGGAGCGGGCCACGCCGTCTTCGACCACCAGCACATGGCTGTCGGCGCCTTCGGTGATGATGGCGCCGCGCGGCAGGGTGAGCGCATCCGAAACTTCGTCGACAATGACATTGGCATTGACCGTCTGGCCGACGGGCAGGGAGACCGGGTCGTCAAAGGCGATCTTGATGGCGCGGCCACCGGTGGACGGATCAACATTGGGCGCGGCGAAGGTCACGGTGCCGTGCTGGGCGACGCTGGCGCCGACGGGCTTGAGCAGGGCCTTGAGGCCGGCACTGACACGGGAGGAGTAGAGCTCGTCGACATCGGTTTCGACCACCAGATCGGCGGTGTCGGCAATGACGAACAATTCGGTCTGCGCATCGACAAGCTGGCCCTGATCGACGCCGCGCGACAGCACAACGCCGGCCATGGGGGCGGAAATTGTATATTGGGCGATTTGCCGCTCGACCTGATCAAGCGCCGCCTGCAAGCGGGCGGTTTCGTTGACCGCTCCGGCGAAGGCGAGTTCGGCCTCCTCGCGGCTGGCCCGGGTTGCGTTATCGCCAAGCGCCTGGCTGCGCGCCGCATTGGCTTCGGCCTGACGCTCTCTGACCTGCTGGGCCTCGAGCGCCGAGCGCGCCTGCTCGGCCTGCGCCTCGACCAAGGCGGCATCGAGCGACACCAGCACCGCGCCGGCCTCGACAGTGTCGCCGACATCGGCATTGACGGACAGCGCCTGACCGGAGACGGCCGAACGCACGGTCACCGACTTCCGCGCCGCCACGCGGCCATTGACGGCAAGCACCTGCGAGGCGGGGCCCGCGGCCACGATCTCGGTTTGGACCGCCTTTGGCCTGGGCTCCCAGGGGCGCTGGCTCCAGGCGAAATAGCCCCCGCCAGCGGCAATCAGCACGAGCAAGAGCGGCCAGAACCAGCGCCGCTTGCGGCGGCGGGCGGCGGGGCGTGAGGATGTTTCGGTTTTGGCCACGACACGAGCCTTCTGACGCTAGAGTGGCTTATACGCCCCCGGCGTCCGGGCGGATTAGTGCCGGAAGCGATATTCTGGTTTTGGCCGGGATCAGTTGTCCTCGCCCACATCGGGCAAGGGCAGGAAGTCGATGCCCTCTTCGACCAGCGCCACAACCTCGTCGCGCGTCGCCTCGCCATAAATGCCGCGCGCTTCGGCTTCCTCGAAATGGATCTTGCGCGCTTCCTCGGCGAATTTGTCGCCGACATAATCGGCCTCGCTGGTGACCTTCTGCCGATAGGCCCGCAGCAATTCGCGGAACTTGGCCGCATCGGGGTGGGCCGCGCTCAGCGACACCCTACCCTGATCGCTCCGGGCGACGGCGGGAGCCATCGGGGCTTTCTCCACCGCGCCATCGCCGCAGACGGCACAGGTCACGATGCCGCGCGCCTTCTGCTCGTCAAAAGCGGCAGCGCTTTTGAACCAGGCGTCGAACTGATGCCCCTTTGGGCAATGGAGAGAATATTGAATCACGGCAAAAGGCTCATCGGGCCGGGGCTGCGGGTCATTTCAAAGGGATATAGGCTCATCGCCCCGGAAGGGCAAATTCGCGCGCATTGGCCAGCGCCGGCACGCGCTGCCGCGCTTCGACCACGGCCTGCGGATCGATATCGGCAAAGAGAACGCCGGGTGCATCATGACCCAGTTCGGCGACAACCTTGCCCCATGGGTCGACCACCAGCGAATGGCCATAGGTGGCGCGGCCATTGGAATGCTCCCCGCCCTGCGCCGCCGCGATGACATAGGAGCCAGTCTCGATGGCGCGGGCCCGCAACAGCACGTGCCAATGCGCCTGCCCCGTTGGCACGGTAAAGGCCGCCGGCACCGCCATCAGATTGGCGCCGGCATTGGCGAGGCTGTTGAAGAGACGCGGAAAGCGCATGTCGTAGCAGATGGAAAAGCCGAGGCGTAAATCACCGAGATCGGCCACAACAGCCGCATCGCCGCCCTTATAGGTGGCGCTTTCGCGATAGGCATTGAGCCCGGCAATATCGGCGTCGAACAGGTGGATCTTGTCATAGATCGCCACCTGCGCCCCGTCGGGCCCAAACAGCACCGAGCGATTGGCAAAGCGGCCATCGTCCAGAGGAATGGGGAGCGAACCGATATGCACGAACATCCCGTGCTGCCGCGCCAGCGCGCTGACCTTTGCCAGTTGCGGGTGCCCTTCGAAGGGCGCTGCCACCGATTTGAGCTGATCCCGGTTCTCGGGAAAAATCAGTGTGACTTCCGGCGTCAGCGCATAGTGCGCGCCGCCCGCTGCCGCCTCGGCCAGCAAGGGCTCCAGCGCAGCAAGATTGGCTTCGGGGTCGAGCCCCGAGCGCATCTGGATAGCGGCGATTTTCATGCCTGATCCTATGCCGAGAGGAGCGGGTCGAGACCGCCCTGGCGGTCGAGCGCCGCCATATCGTCATAGCCACCCACATGGGTATCGCCGATAAAGATCTGCGGCACGGTACGGCGCCCATGGGCCCGTTCGGTCATGGCTTCGCGCAGCGCCGGGTCGAGCACGGAAATTTCGGAAAATTCAACGCCCTTGTCGGCCAGCAGCGACTTGGCCGCGTGGCAATAGGGGCAGGTTGGGGTCGTATAGATTTCTACCTTGGCCATGGGTTCAAAGGCTCCAGGAAAGGGACATGGTCTCAACTATATGGGGAGATCATCGCCAATGACAACGCGAGCAAAGGCCAGAACTTCAATAGTTTCTGCCCCGCCGCGCTTCAGCGCGCGCGTCACCGCCTTGACGGTCGCGCCTGTCGTGTAGACATCGTCGATCAGCACCACACCCCGCCCCTTGAGGCGGGCCAGGGCATCGGGATGGGCCGAAAACGCGCCCTGCACATTGCGCTCGCGGCTTTCGCCCGAGAGCCCGACCTGTTGCCGGGTCTTGCGATGGCGCCGCACCAGATGCGGGTCCACCTTGAGCCCGGTCAGCCGCCCAAGCTCCAGCGCCAGCAGCAGCGACTGGTTATAGCGCCGCGCGCGCAAGCGGCTGGGATGGAGCGGCACCGGCACGAGCAGCGGGCCCTTATCCCAGAATTCGCGCCCTGCCCCCGCCATCAGCCGGGCGCAAAGCCGCGCCAGTTCGGGCCGGTCACCATATTTCATCCGGCTGACCAGGGTTCCCGCCACCGGCCCATAGGCCACGGCAGCCCGGGCCCGGGCAAAGGGCGGCGGATCGGCGAGAGCCTCGGCTGACAGCGCGCCCTCCCCCATATCGACCTCAAAGGGCAGGCCAAGCACGGGGCAAAGCGGGGCGGTGATTGGCTTCATCTTGGCAAAACATGCGGCACAGAGCGCGTCCCCCGCCTCCAGCGGCGTGCCACAAGAAGCGCATCCGGGCGGATAGAGCTGGTCGAGCAACATATGCCCCAGCCTGGCAAATCCCTGCCCCAGCCGAAGCCGCCAATCCCCGCCTTTGACTTCCCCGGCCCCGCTCTCCATAAGACCCATATTGCCACGCCCCCGCGCCGGGGCCAGCCCCTTTGAGACAATTTCGGCATGTCCCAACCGCCCCGCCTGTTCGATAGCGCCCAGATCAGCCGCAATCTCGCCCGCCGCGCGGGTGGCAATGATTTCGTGCGCGATCTGGTGGTGGAAGACCTGAGCGACCGTCTCGGGGCGCTGCTGCGCGATTTTCCACGCGCCCTGCTGATCGGGCCGGATGCCAAGACTCTGCCCGAAACCCTTCACACGGGCAGCAGCGCGGTGAATTTCACCCGTATCGAGGCTTTCGTCGGCCCGGATGAATTCCCGCTGCTCCCCGAGGGGGAGCACGATCTCATCGTCACCCTGCTGCATTTGCAGGCGATCAATGACGTGCCCGGCTATCTCGCCCGCCTGCGCGCCAAGCTGGCGCCCGATGGCCTGCTGATGGCGGCCATTGTGGGTGGAGAAAGCCTCACCGAATTACGCGAGGCATTTCTTTCTGCCGATGTCACCATTTCCGGCGGCGCCTCACCGCGCATTGCCCCGATGATGCAGGTGCGCGATGGCGGCGCCCTGCTGCAACGCGCCGGCTTTGCCCTGCCGGTCGCCGATGTCGAAACCCACAAGGTGCGCTATTCGAGCCCCTTTGCCCTGATGGCAGAGCTCAAAGCGCTCGGCGCATCCAACCCGCTCGCCGACCGCCCAAAACGCTTTGCGACCCGCACCCTTCTGGCCGCCGCGGCAGAAGCCTATGCCGAGCGCGACGCCGACCCCGATGGCCGCGTCCGCGCCACGCTCGAAATCATCTGGCTCGCCGGCTGGGTGCCGCATGAAAGCCAGCAAAAACCACTACGGCCAGGCAGCGCGACGACCAGACTACGCGACGTTCTGAATGGAGGGGAGAATCCATGACGCTGACCGTGTGGGGACGAAAAACCTCGGCCAATGTACAGGCGCTGATGTGGGGCATCGGCGAGCTTGGTCTCGAATTTGAGCGGCACGATATCGGCCATATCCATGGTGGCAATGACACGCCGGAATTTCTTGCGATGAATCCCAATGGGCTCGTGCCAGTGCTGCGCGACGGTGATAATCCGCCACTCTGGGAAACAGGAGCGATCCTGCGCTATCTGGCCAACCAGTATGGGGCGGCGCCATTCTGGCCGAGTGATCCGCACGCCCGCGCACAGATCGACAAATGGGCCGAATGGGCCAAGATCAACGCAACACGGGCTTTTACCGTCCCCATCTTTTGGCAGGTGGTGCGCACAGCGCCTTCTCGGCAAGACCCCAAGGCCATTACCCAAGCCATTGCTGACTTTGATGCCGTCCTGGCCATTGCAGACGCGCAACTGGCCAAGAATGCCTTTCTGGCCGGCCCCGATTTCACCCTGGCCGACATCCAGTTCGGCCATATTCTCTACCGCTATTACGACATGATGATTGAGCGACCCAAAAGGCCGCATGTCGAGCGCTATTATCAGGCGCTAACGGCGCGCGCCGCATATAGGGAGCACGTCATGGTCTCCTACGAACCGATGCGGGTGCGCGACTAGACAAACAAAAAGGCCGGTGTCACCACCGGCCTTCTTTTATTCTATGAGGACAGCGCTTTTACGCAGCTTCCTCGTCGCTTTCGGCTTCGGCCGCGTCGGCCTTGGTGCGGCGCGGGCTCTTGGCCAGGTTCTTTTCGATCAGCTGCACGGATTCGGTCAGGGTCAGCTTGTTGACCACGCCGATTTCGCGGCTCATGCGGTCCATGGCCTGCTCGAACAGCTGGCGCTCGGAATAGGACTGCTCGGGCTGCTCTTCGGAACGATAAAGGTCGCGGACCACTTCGGAAATGGCAATGAGATCGCCCGAATTGATCTTGGCTTCATATTCCTGCGCGCGGCGCGACCACATGGTGCGCTTGACGCGTGCCCGGCCAGTCACTGTTTCCAGCGCGCGGGTCACTTCTTCTTCCTCGGCCAGCTTGCGCATCCCGACAGATTTGACCTTGGCCACGGGAACGCGCAGAGTCAGCTTGTCCTGTTCGAAACTGATCACGAACAGCTCAAGGGTCATGCCAGCAACTTCCTGCTCTTCGATGGCGACGATCACGCCGACGCCATGGGCAGGGTAGACGACAAACTCGCCGGTCTTGTACCCGAGCCGCTGCTGTGACTTCTTGACTACCATATGCTGGAACTCCTTGTTGACGCCCCAATGTCCGGTTCCCTGCGGCAAGGACCGACCATCATACTCTTACACACGCCCGAACCCCGGGCGCTCTGGCGCAGTGAAACCCCTGGCTGCCCCGGTCCGCTTAACGGGAACGCCATGCAACTATTGATGTTGTGTCAAAAAAATCGTGCCCTACGGCACGTGCTGGGTGACGGGCTGAACTGCATATGGCCTGACCATAGCATAAAAATTCAGCAAAATCAAAATTAACGAATCAGCAAGACTTAATGCGCCGCTAAAGCGCAGAATCGTCAGCCGTCTGGGCAAAGAAATCCCGGCCGGATAAGCCTTTGCGGGCCGGCTCGATAACTTTAGTCGCCTTCGCCCGGCGCTTCGGAGAAATATTTCCCGAGCTTGCCTTCTTCCCCGTCCCGCTCCTTGGATTCGGGCAGTGGATCGCGCCGTTCGGTCAGGTTCGGCCAGATCGAAGCGAACTTGGTGTTGAGCGCCAGCCATTCATCAAGACCGCTTTCGGTATCTGGCTTGATGGCTTCGGCGGGGCATTCGGGTTCGCACACGCCGCAGTCGATGCACTCGTCCGGATGGATGACCAGCATGTTCTCGCCTTCATAGAAGCAGTCCACCGGACACACTTCCACACAGTCGGTATATTTGCAGGCGATACAATTGTCGGTGACGATATAGGTCATCTTGGCAGACGTTCCCGCGCTTGGGTGCCGCGCCTGGGGGAAGACACGCGGCCGCTCTCAACGGGTCCGGTGCTAAACCGTTTTTGGCAGCGCTGCAAGTGCAGGACGGCGGACGCTTTGGCGCAGTTCTGCCCGCGGGCGAAATGCCATACCGCAGGCAGCGCTATCGGGGCGAAACCGGCTCAATCCTCATCGCTATTACGCAGGCGATCGGTATCGCGCCGTTCCTTTTTGGTCGGTCGCCCTGCCCCCGCGGGCCGTTCCGCAATCGCTGCGTCATAGGGGCTGAGTTCGGCCTTCGGCACGGGTGGCGGCGACAGGTCCTCGTAAAGACCCTGTGCCTCGCTGGCCGGACCGCGCCGCGTGCCGGCATCGAGAATGCGCCAGACCAAAACCCGGCCATGCAGCGCCATGGTCAGCACATCGCCCGCCCCGACCTTGTAGTCGCTACGCTCGGTGCGCTCCGAATTGACGCGAATAGCGCCCGTTTCGATGATTTTTTGCGCCAGCGTGCGCGACTTCACCGCACGCGAGAAAAACAGGAACCGGTCGAGCCGCTCCTTGCGGATCGGCGTGGCGACCGGCCCCGTCAATTCTACTCGGTCTTGCCGCGCAGGGCGGCGAGCGCAGCGAATGGGCTATCAGGATCAAATACCGGCTTGCGCTCCTCGCGAACCGGACGCTGACGCTCCGGCCTTTCGGGACGATCGGCCTTGTCGGGGCGCTTGTTGCGTCCCTCAGCCGGCCTGCCGCGCGCAGCGGCGGGCATGAGGGCCGCTTCGCCACGCTCATTGTCCGGCCGACGCTTGCTCGGCCCGCGCTGACGGTCCGGGCGACGGCCCTGTACCTGGCCTTCGCCCTCACCGGCATTGTCGCGACGGCGCGGTTCATGCCGGCGCTGGTCATTGCGGCGCCCACCGGGGAACCAGACCTCGTCAAATTCGGTCTCGGCAGGCGCAGCATCGGCTGGCGCCGCATCGGGCACGGGCGCATCGACCGGGACGGCCTCGGGCGCAGCGACAGGCTCAACCACCTCGTCTGCGGCCTCAAGGCTGGCTGGATTTTCGTCCAGCACCTCAGCCAGGGCTGCGGTTTCCGAAGAGGCCTCAGCGGGGGTCGGCACCGCAACCTTTGGCGTGCGCCGCACGCGATAGCCCAGCGAGGTTAGGATCGAGGCAAAATCATCGCCCGAGCAACCGAGCAGGCTGGTCATTTCCACGGTCACGCGGAAGCCATTGCCCTCGGCAGCGCCATTGGGCAATTCGCCCTGATAGGGCCGGCTGGCGTCGAGCGCGATCAGCGGACGGATGATATCGGCCAGTCGCTCGAGAATATCGACGCGCACCGCGCGGCTGCCCGCCACCTTGAAACCGGCAATTTCATAAAGCCGCGTATCGACTTCGGGATCGACAACAAAGGAAGTGCGGCCAGACAGCACGATATGGGGAATGTCAGTAACGCCCGGCTGGCGCACGCCGCCATTCTTCAGCGCAAAGAGGATCAGCGCCAGCTCGCGCGGCGCGGGCTTGAGGCTCATCGGCACATAGATGTGGTAGGCGCCGAACTTGATGCCCAGCTTGCGCATCTTGCCGCGCACGTCCTGATCCAGCGCCTTGACCTCGTCGGCCACGTTTGCACGCGGCAAGAGGCCGAGATGTTCGAAGAGCTGATAACCGATGCCACGGCCCGTGCCGTCGAGATCGGCAGGCGCTTCGAGCGACATGACGGGCTCAAGCACTGTATTGATATGATGGCGCAGCCACAGGCTGAGGCGGTCCTGCACCCGGTCGAGATCGGGGCCGGTCAGGGTTTCATCGGCCAGCATGATGATGCGGGGCCGGTAAAGGCTGTCGCCCTCGGCGAGTTCCGCCACCACTTCGCCGCGCCAGCGCAGGCGTCCGTCCGTGGCCAGAACGAATTCTTCATTGGGCGCCCCGGCAAGGCGCTCGGCACGATTGTGAATCTCCGGCGCCACCACCGAGTCGGCTGCACCGCGCAAGCCCTTGGTGTCCACATCGCCCTCATTGCGGGCCAGGGTGAAGCGGAAGCCTTCGAGCGTGCCGATGAGGTGGCCTTCCAGCCTGACTTCGCCGCGCTCATTGATCTCGGGAGATACCATACGTTTGTCTTTCAGGTGACGGAGCAGCACGCTCGTGCGTCGGTCGACGAATCGCTGGGTGAGACGCTCATGCAGCGCATCGCTCAGACGGTCCTCAATATCCCGGGTCTTTTCGCGCCAATATGCAGGGTCTTCAAGCCAGTTTTTGCGGTTAGCGACAAATGTCCAGGTTCGGATCTGCTTGATCCGGTTGCTCAGCGTATCAATATCGCCCTCGGCACTGTCGCAAAAGCGGACCTGCTCGGCAATCCAGTCTGCATTGACCACGTTTTTCCTGCGCAGGTCAGTATAGATCCGGGTGACGATCTCGCCATGGGCGGCGGGTGAAATCCCTTGATAATCAGGGATTTGGCAACATTCCCAGAGGAGTTTGACCGCATCGTGGCCACGCGCCAGCGGCCCGGCCTCGTTCCGCGCCAGAAATTCCATCGCCAATTGGTCAGTCGCCAGCGGCACACGGGTAAGATTTTTGTCCTGCGGAACAGCTTCGAGCGAGCGGCGCAGCGCTTCGAGCGACGAAAAATCCAGCGCGCTGTTGCGCCATTGCAGCACTTTTATCGGGTCGAAATCGTGGGATTCGAGCTGGACGACCAGTTCCTCGTCAAAACCCTCGGTGCCGCCGGTGACGCCAAAGGTGCCGTTTCGGGCGTGGCGTCCGGCCCGGCCGGCAATCTGGCCCAGCTCCGCCGGGGTCAACGGACGGCTCTGGTGGCCGTCAAATTTGCTGTCGTCGGCAAAGGCGATGTGGTGGATGTCGAGATTGAGCCCCATGCCGATGGCGTCGGTGGCGACGAGAAAATCGACATCGCCATTCTGGTAGAGCTCGACCTGCGCATTGCGGGTGCGGGGCGAGAGCGCCCCCATCACCACCGCCGCCCCGCCGCGCTCGCGCCGGATCAATTCGGCAATGGCGTAAACCTGACGGGCCGAGAAGGCGACGATGGCGCTGCGGGTGGGCTGGCGCGAAATCTTCTTCGAGCCCGAATAGGTGAGCTGGGAGAAGCGGGGCCGCTCGATGATCTCGGCGTGCGGCAACAGCCGGCGGATCACCGGCGCCATCGTGCCGGCGCCGAGCAGCAGCGTTTCGCGCAGGCCACGCATCTTGAGGATGCGGTCGGTGAACACATGGCCCCGATCAAAATCGATGGCGGTCTGGATTTCATCCACCGCGACGCAATCGACATGAATATCGGTGGGCATGGCCTCGACCGTCGCCACCCAATAGCGGGGCTTGGCGGGCACGATGCGCTCTTCGCCCGTCACCAGCGCCACCGCGCCTTCGCCAACCCGCTCGACAACACGGGAATAGACCTCGCGCGCCAGAAGACGCAGCGGCAGGCCGATCATCCCGGTGGGATGGGCCAACATGCGCTCGATGGCGTAATAGGTCTTGCCGGTATTGGTCGGGCCCAGAATGGCCTTGACCGATTGTGAGGGAGCGAAGGTCATTGCGGCCAATGTAGTGGGTCGCTGTTGCAGTTGCGAGAGGCAGCAATGACTTGTCCCGCGAAAGGACAGGCTGGCTGATCAATTCTTTCAGTCTTTAACACTGAGAACAAGAAACGAACAAACCAGCATCGAATCGGCGCGACTCACCGAATCCGGATTCGTTCCCTACGAGATATGGTGGTACGCTGCGCCGATTCTGCACAAGCAAGCCCGGGACGGCTGAGGCAGCGCTGCTTTTGGCCCCATATCCCGTTCAACTCCCTTGCCATTCGGTAAAATTCGCCCCGATCCGCCTGAATATGAAGGCCGGGTAAATCCATGCCGGGCAAAGATTTTTTGGCCATTATTCAGAGATGCCAGCTTTGCCTTGGGCGTATCGGGAGCGGATTGACGAAAAACCGCATTGACGTGCCGCTATGGGACAGGTGGCGTGCTGACAGCATCTGACGCGTAGGGGCGTGAATGTGTGGTCAAGGAGACGTCCATGACCACTTATGACCTTGCCAGCCTGCCCCTGCCGATCGCGCAATATTTCGCCACCTCCGGACAAGGAGAGGCCGCCCGGCTCTTTGCCGCTGAGGCGGTGGTTGTCGATGAAGGCAGGACCCACAAAGGCCTCCCGCAGATCATCGCCTGGCTCGACGACGTCGAGCATCGCTATCACCCGCGCTACCGTCTCAAACAGGCCAGCCATGACCAGCAGAGACACATCGTGACGTTTGAAGTGTCAGGCACCTTCCCGGGCAGCCCGGCAACACTCCGTCAAAGCTTCGCTCTGAGCGATGATGGCAAGATAGCGCATCTACAGACGCTTTGACCTGTCCCATTCCGGCACCGGGACGGCCTCCCAGCCGCCCCGGCTTTAGCTTTTGGCCCAAACCCGGAACGAACAGGGGATGAATCAGGCCAGACTCGGAAATCCGGCTTTGTTCCCAACAGCATATGGTGTGGTCACGATAGCCGGGCCACTAGCGGGCAAGCCAATGGGCGCAAAGGTCCCGAAATCGATAAACCTCGGTTAAATTTGGGTTAAATTTGCACCAAAGGACCGCTTTCCTGCCAGAAGCTTGCCGGAACAAAACGCAAATGCCCACGCGCTGTTAACCGGCAAACCCCGCAATTGCGGCCCCGCCCCAGGCAAAAATTGGCAAAAAAGCTTTTGACCGTCCGATTGCGGGACAGCGGCCTCAGGAACTGGTGCGCACCAGCACCATCGAGAGATCACCCATCGATGTGCCCAGAAGCACGCGATAGGGGATGAAATAGCCCGTCTGCTCCAGCGGCGCATACCAGATAAGGATACGGCTGACCTCATCGAGATAGGTGGTCATTTCCGAGCTGGAATAGTGGCCGGAGACCGGCTGATAGTCTATCTGGCACAGCACCAGCGGACCCTGATAACCCGTGCGCGACGAGGTGGCCTCGTCATCTTTCACAAAGCTCATGCCGATATTGAGCCGCTCGACGCCCGTAAAAATGTTCATCTTGCGCTGGCAGAGCTTGTTGTCGAGCGCCCCGCCCTTGACCACAAAGGCGGAGAGGAAATCGCCGACCCCGGTGAGGTGCCGGCGTTCCAGCGCCACGCGATCATAGCTGTCGAGCACTGGCGGATCGACCTTGAACGACGCCACATTGCGGTTGGCAAAGCCGATATCGACATTGAACACTTCGCCATTGGCGCGCGTCTCAAGCGCGAAACTCTCGGAAACGAGGCCGCCGCCGCTGGATGTGCCGGATGCCTTTGCCTTTGCGGTGCCGCTGGCCACCAGCGAACCGAGCCCGGCGACATTGGCCGACAGGTCCAGCGCGTAGCGGCTGCCGCTATCCTCGATGTTGACCTCAAGCGCCGCCACATTGATCCCGCCAATGGTGAGGATATAGCTGGCCTTGGCTGCCACCGGTTGGGCTGCTGCCGGCAATACGCCCAGAGGAAGCATAAAAGCGGCGAGTGCGAGGATGGAACGGTTCACGGCATGTCTTCTTGGCTGCGTTGGCCGCCGCAGACGCTGGCGATGGCCCGAATCACTCGAATGCTCCACCGTGCCGCCACCTCAAAGCGCTGGCAAGGCGCTCGCGGCCCTTTGAGTCGGGCCTTAGCTTGACGGCAGAACCCGTTTTCTCTAAAGACCGCACCAGATTTCATGACAATCGAGGCCCGTCGCGGACTTCTCCGCCACGCAGGACCTTTACACAAATAGGATATCTAACAATGGCACGTCGCTGCGAACTGACCGGCAAGGGCGTTATGGTGGGCAACAATGTTTCGCACGCCCTGAACCGTACCCGTCGCCGTTTCCTCCCCAATCTGCTGAATGTGACCCTCCTGTCCGAAAAGCTGAACCGTCCGGTCAAGCTGCGCATCACGGCCTATGCCCTGCGCTCGGTTGAGCATCGCGGTGGTCTCGACGCGTTCCTCCTCAAGCAGGATGACGCCGATCTGAGCCCCGTCGCTCTGGGCATCAAGAAGGAACTGCGCGCCGCTCTCGCCGGCTAAGCGCTTTCCTGCTAGAAATTTCGCCGCGTGGAGCCATTGGTTCCACGCGGTTTTCTTTTCCGCTCCGGTCTCCTGCCGGTTGGCGGGCAACATAGGTACAGTCTGATGCTGTCTCGTTTGCTGAGGGCGCTTGCCGCCATGGTGGCCGTCGTTGCCGCCTCGAACTTTCTCGTTCAATTCCCCGTCGATCTGACGCTGGGCGCCGTCCATATCGGCGACATCCTCACCTGGGGCGCCTTCACCTATCCGGTGGCTTTCCTCGTCACCGATCTTTCCAACCGCGCTTTCGGCCCGCAAAAGACCCGCCTTGTGGTCATTGCCGGCTTTGCTGTGGCGGTTGTGCTCTCGATCTCGCTGGCCGCCCCGCGCATCGCCATCGCCTCCGGCTCGGCATTTCTCGTGGCGCAATTGTTGGACGTGTCCATCTTCCACCGCCTGCGCAATGGCGCCTGGTGGCACGCGCCGATGTTTTCCTCGCTGTTCTCGTCCGCGCTCGACACCATCATCTTCTTTTCCCTCGCCATGGCGCCTGCTTTTGCCGGCATTGATGCATGGTTCGGCATGGAAGACAGCTCGCTGGCCTTCCCGGCGCCACTGCTGGGCATGGGTCCGGAGGTCGAACTCTGGCAATCGCTGGCGCTGGGCGATTTCCTGGTGAAGCTGGTCATGGCGCTGCTGATGCTGGCGCCCTACAAGGCCATCCGCGATCTGGTCCTCCGCCGGATGCCGGTGCCAGCGTAAGGCCACCCCCACCCGGCCTCCCCGCAAGGGGTAGTGATCAATCTGGACTTTGCACTCATTGAACTTGGCATATCGCTCCTGCTCTCCCTCCCCCTTGAGGGGAGGGTAGCGCCGCTCGGCCCGCGAGGGCCGTAGCAAAGCTGGGGTGGGGGTGATTTTGTTTTCCTCTGATGGACCCCCACCCTCAATCCCTCCCCTCAAGGGGGAGGGAGGCGCAGGAGACGCAAGTCCAGAGTAAACACTACCCCCTCAAGGGGGAGGGAAGCGAAAGAGACGCAAGTCCAGAGTAAACACTCAGGGGGAGGTTAGGTGGGGTCACTCCGGGAGAGCGAACTCCAGCAGCATCGTACGCTGCCAGTCGTTGAAATTATTGTCCGAGCCCATGAAGATGCGCGTTTCGCCGCCCGGCGTCTGATGCACCATCAGGCTTTCCATATTATCGACCTCGCCACCCTGGGCCGAGAGCAGCAATTCGCCCTTCATCAGATTGCCCGGACGGACATCGGCCGCCGGCACGCGGCGCAAGTTCATCACAAAGGTGAAGAGCGACACGCCCCGCTCGAGCACCAGCAGATCGCCATTGGGCAGGAAGGCGCAATCGGTCGGGTTGACGATGGGCGAATTGGCGTAACCAATCGGCCCCTTGTCATTGACCCCCAGCAGCTCACCGCGATGATTGCCGTCGGCGTCCAGCGCCTCCTCGGTGATCAGCAGCGTTGATCCGGCAATGGGCGAGGCCTCGGGCGCAATGCAGACCGATTCCAGCGATTCATTGGTCCTGAGGTCGGTCAGCCATTGCGGAATAGACACTTCGCGTGCCGGCCCGCCCGGCCTGCCGGCCGTAATGGAAAAATCGGCCACCCGCGTCAGATGCTCGAAACTGACCCGCACAGCGACGGCCTCGCCATTGCGCCACACAGTGTCGACG
>JAEYTY010000055.1 GCA_023433775.1 Pseudomonadota bacterium
CGATATTGCCTATGCATTTTCGCCGTCCTTCGGACCTGTGAGCGTAGAGGAAGACGACAGGCTGGTCGCGGCGCTGCGCGCGTCCGGTGCGCTTTTGGTCTTTGTCAGTCTGGGTTGCCCCAAACAGGAAATCTGGATGGCGGATCATTCATCGCAGCTTGATGCCATGTTGATCGGCGTTGGTGCAGCTTTTGATTTCAATGCCGGCGTCATCGAGCCAGCGCCGCGCTGGGTCCACCAGTCTGGCTTTGAGTGGTTCTACCGTCTGCTGCGGGAGCCAAGTCGCCTTTGGCGACGCTATCTGGTGACGTCGCCGCGCTTCCTGTGGTTGCTGTTTTGGGACGTTCTCAAAAGCGGGAGAAAAGCCGCTTGAGCGGGCCGGACAGCGCGCCTACCACCCTGCGTGGGCCACGCCCGCCTATCGCTATCGTTCGGGAACTGAGCTTTCTTGGCCTCGCCGTGCTGGTTCTGGCCGGCACTCGCCCGTTTGAGCATGGCGATATCCAGCGCCAAGCGATGTCGAGCCGGGGCAGCGCTTTCGAAACGGTTCTCTATCTTTCCCTGACGCTGCTTTGCATCCTGACCTGCCTGCCGCGGATGAAATTATCGCACCTGCGTCGTCTCTATCTCTGGTTTGGAGTACTGACTATCTGGTGCGCAATGTCCCTCACTTGGTCTCTATCGATCAATGAGGCTGCTGCGCGCTTCGGCCAGTATCTGCTGGTGTCCTGCGCGGTGATGGGCATGGTGGCGGTTGTCCCTGCGCAGCGTTTGGTACACTTGTTTGCCCTTGCGCTCGGCATGGTCATCCTGGTGGATCTCGCCAGTCTGCTGCTGTCCGAAAATGCGGTGCACCGCTTCAATGAGCCGCGCGAGGCGCTGGTTGGGGCCTGGAAGGGGCTGCACATTCACAAGAATTATGCGGGCGCCGTGGCCGGACTGGCGGCGCTGGTTTTCCTGCTGCGCAGTTTTCATCTGCGCCGACTATCCGACCTGGTGATGGCGGGGCTTTCGCTTCTTTTTCTATTTGGCACCGGCTCGCGGACGTCGATTTTCTTGACCATTCCGGTGCCGCTAGCCCTGATCATTTTGCATATGCTGTTCCGCTTTATCGGTTCCAGCAATGCGCGCGCATTGTCGGTTTTGGCCGCCATCATAATCGCCGCACTTTCCGCTGTGATGCTGCGACTTCCCGGCGCCGTGCTTGATAGCAACGCGACGCTCACCGGCCGGGTGGAGCTATGGAATGCGATGCTGGCCTATGCGCAGGCGCATCTGCTCACCGGGAGTGGGTTCGGGTCGTTCTGGCGCGTGGGGGACAGCAATCCCATCCTGTCGCTGACCTGGGGCTGGGGCACGCGCACGGGGCAGGGGCATAATGGCTATCTCGATATTCTGGTGACCCTCGGCGCACCGGGATTGGTTCTGACGCTCATCACATTTGTGGTGGCGCCGATGGCGCTGCTGCCGGGAGCGATCAGGGCAGGGGGTCTGGCGCTTAATACGGGCATAGCGCTGCTCCTCTTTTCGCTCGTGCACAACCTCACGGAGTCATCGCTCCTGGTGGGTAATCATCCGGTTTTCTTCGCGCTGCTTCTGGGCGTGACGTTGCTAGCGCGCGGTGAGCCTCGCTGATGCGCGTTCTCATGCTGCATAATCGCTATCGGATCAGGGGGGGCGAGGATGAGTCCACGGAACTGGAGGTGGCGATGCTGCGTGAGGCCGGTCACGAGGTGACGCTGCTGGAGGCGTTCAACGACGATATTGGTGAGAGCACTGGCCTTGTTGGCGCCGCCATTTCAACCATCTGGAGCCGAGACTGGGAACGTCGGATTTCCGACCATCTGGCCGAGCATCAGGTCGATGTCCTGCATGTGCAGAACTTCTTTCCGCTTATCTCGCCCTCCGTCTATCGCGCGGCGCGGCTCAACAATGTTGCTGTGGTCCAATCGGTGCGGAATTATCGGCTTGTCTGCCCGGCCGCCACGTTGTTTCGGGATGGCGGGTTTTGTAATGACTGCGTTTCGAAACGATGGAAATGGCCGGGAATTGTCCATCGCTGCTATCGCGGCAGCATGGCGGGAAGCGCCGTAGTCGCTTCTATGGCTGTGGTGCATCATGCAATGGACACCTGGGCTCATTCAGTTGATCGCTATGTCGCGATTTCGGATTATGTGGCCGAGAGGCTGGTGGAAGGTGGCTTCCCCGCAGCCAAAATTACCGTCAAACCGAACTTTGTTCCCGATATGCGGGCTGGTGCTGATTTCCTGGCGCGAGCAGGTCGCCCGAGCGTGCTGTTCGTTGGGCGCTTAACCCCGGAAAAGGGTCTCGATATGATTCTTTCGGCTTGGCATCAGGTGCAAGTGGCAAGCGACCTCATTGTCGTGGGCGAGGGCGAGCGTCCGCTATCGGTGTCTCGCAATGTGCAATTCACCGGCAAGCTTCCGAAGGAGGAGGTTTATGTGCTGATGCGGCAAGCGTCGATGGTGGTCATGCCGGGAAGCTGGCCCGAGCCATTTGGGCGTGTTGCCGTTGAAGCCTTTGCGCAGGGCACCCCGGTTATCAGCTCGGACATCGGTGGAGTTGCCTCCATCGTGCAGCACAATGAGAACGGCCTCATTTTTCCAGCTGGCGATGCCCAGGCGCTGGCCACGGCCATGAACACCATGCTCGCCGACGAGGCATTGCGCGCAAGGCTGGGTTCCGGGGCCCGGGCGAGCTATCTTGCCCATTATACGCCCCGGGCCAATCTCCACCAGCTAGAGCAAATTTATGCCGACGCCATGGCTCAGGCCGCCATCAGTCGGGCTGGGCCGAGATCTTCGTGATGACCTTGTCCGAATTCGCTGGAACGGAATAGTCGCCACTGACACCGCCGATGGATGCCGAGGTGCCGTCGGCATAATGGGTGGTCAGACTATGCGTGCCGGCAGGCAGATGCAGTGTCATCCCGTCCGCAGCGCGTGTCACGGTGCCGCTGCTTGTGGTCTGCATAGGCGAGGAGACAGTCTGGCTCTTTGTCATGCTCGGCATTTTAAGCGCCACGCGGCGATGGAAATAGGTGCCGGCGGCGATGTCGTTCCAGGAATAAAATCCCTGCACCTGCGCCGCATTTGCCGCCGTCATTTCCTTGGTCTTTGTCTGGCGTGTCGACAGGCCCACCGCGTTGAAATTGGCGATGATGCCATTGTTGTTGTTGAGGAAGACGTTGGCGGCGCTGCGCTCCTGAATTTGCAGCATATTGGTTGCCGGCGTGCAGGTGTCGTCGCCAAACACCGAAATCAGTTCGCCGAATAGGCCCATGGTCCAGAATTCGCCCTGTGTCGTAGGCAGGTTGTAGAACATGACCGACCGGCCCAGCGCGGTTCCGCCGCTGATATTGTTCGCCGTCAGGTCCAGCGTGATGACATCGAGGCCTTCATGCGTGCCGAGGGCAACCACGGTGACCTGAGTCCAACTTGGCGCCGTCCAACCGGTGGGCAGGGCGCCGCCACTGCCCACAATGCCGATACTGGCGCCAGCCAGAGCGGAATTGGCCGGATAATAGGTTTCGGCTGCCTCGACCGTAACGCCCTTGTTGGTTTGTGCCGCCTGGTTCGAGGCAAAGCTGTGCCAGCGTCCGGCGGCGTCGCGCGCCAGTTTGGTGCTGGCGCGGGCAAGGGAAAAAGCGGTCGGGGCCAGCACTTCCTGCTGGTCGCGCATGAAGCGGTTGGAGACAAAATCGGCCGCATAGACAGCGCCGTCTGGCCACCACCGCGCTGTGCGGGCGGAAGTGGGGGAAATGCTGATCTGGTGCATCTAGAGGAGGCCCAGCATGTTGGAGGCGGTTGTGCCGGTGGACTTCACTCTGGCCAGCCGAACCGGGAGCAGCGAGCCCGACGGCACGTTGGAAAATGTCACCTCGGCGCCTGAGATGAGCACGGCGGCAATATTGCCGGCAGTGCCGACATAGATCGCCCGCGTCGCCGTGGTTAGCGGGACGCTGTCATGGGGTGTGATGGCAAAGCCGTGCTGGGCAGGGCTTTCGAGGCTGGCGGCGTAATTTTCGAATGTATCGGGCATTTGCAGGCTCCATTGCGATAATGGTCCATAATGGATGCTGCTTTGCCGCCGGGGATAAGTCAGCCGGGCGGCGCTTTCGGCGTGTGCCACAAAGCGGTGTGTGGAACGGCCGACGGAACTTTTTTTCTCCAGTCGGGCGGCGGCGCGCACATTCCTGCATCAGGGATTGCGCCGCCGGGGTGCGGTTTCCCGGCATGGCTTCGCCCGCCGCACAATTGTGCCCCAAGGCCCTGTAGTGCCAGTG
>JAEYTY010000147.1 GCA_023433775.1 Pseudomonadota bacterium
CGCTTGACAGGCGGAAGGCCCATTCCTAAATCGCAGTCGCGTTGGCTGGCACTCACCTCCATAGAGTGCTAGCAGCATCGTTTTCCGCCCGCCGCAGTGTTGCGCGGGCAATATCGAAGAGGAAGGGACAACATGAAGTTTCGTCCGCTGCACGACCGCGTGGTCGTTCGCCGGGTCGAGTCCGAAGCTCGGACCGCCGGTGGCATCATCATCCCGGACACCGCCAAGGAGAAGCCGCAGGAAGGCGAGATCATCGCCGTCGGCTCAGGCGCCCGTGACGAGGCCGGCAAGCTCGTCGCGCTCGACGTGAAGGTGGGTGACCGCATCCTGTTCAGCAAGTGGTCCGGCACCGAAGTGAAGATCGACGGTGAGGATCTCCTCATCATGAAGGAATCCGACGTGATGGGCGTCATCGAGGGCAAGGCGTCCTCGAAGAAGGCCGCGTAACGCGCCTCTTCCCCACCCCCATCCGACAGTTAAGGAACACACACAATGGCAGCCAAAGACGTACGTTTTTCGACGGATGCGCGCGAGAAGATGCTGCGCGGCGTCGACATCCTCGCCAACGCCGTGAAGGTGACGCTCGGCCCGAAGGGTCGCAACGTCGTCCTCGACAAGTCGTTCGGCGCGCCGCGCATCACCAAGGACGGCGTTTCCGTCGCCAAGGAGATCGAGCTCGAGGACAAGTTCGAGAACATGGGCGCCCAGATGGTGCGCGAAGTGGCCTCGATGACCAACGACGTCGCCGGTGACGGCACCACCACCGCGACCGTGCTCGCCCAGGCGATCGTGCGCGAGGGCATGAAGTCGGTGGCCGCCGGCATGAACCCGATGGACCTGAAGCGCGGCATCGATCTCGCCGTGACCAAGGTGGTCGAGGACGTGAAGAAGCGCTCCAAGCCGGTTTCGGGCTCGAGCGAGATCGCCCAGGTCGGCATCATCTCCGCCAACGGTGACCGTGAAGTCGGCGAGAAGATCGCCGAGGCGATGGAGAAGGTCGGCAAGGAAGGCGTGATCACCGTCGAAGAGGCGAAGGGTCTCGAATTCGAGCTCGACGTCGTCGAAGGCATGCAGTTCGACCGCGGCTACCTCTCGCCGTACTTCATCACCAATCCGGAGAAGATGCAGGTCGAGCTCAACGACCCGTACATCCTGATCCACGAGAAGAAGCTGTCGAACCTGCAGGCGATGCTCCCGATCCTGGAAGCCGTCGTCCAGTCGGGCCGTCCGCTGCTGATCATCGCCGAGGACATCGAGGGCGAGGCGCTGGCCACGCTCGTGGTGAACAAGCTGCGCGGCGGCCTGAAGGTCGCAGCGGTCAAGGCGCCGGGCTTCGGCGATCGCCGCAAGGCGATGCTGGAAGACATCGCGATCCTCACCAAGGGCGAAGTCATCTCGGAAGATCTCGGCATCAAGCTCGAGAACGTCACCCTCGGCATGCTCGGCACCGCCAAGCGCGTCACGATCGACAAGGACAACACCACCATCGTCGACGGTGCGGGTGAAGCCGATGCGATCAAGGGCCGCACCGACGCGATCCGTCAGCAGATCGAAATCACCACCAGCGACTATGACCGTGAGAAGCTCCAGGAGCGTCTCGCGAAGCTCGCCGGCGGCGTGGCCGTGATCAAGGTTGGCGGCGCTTCGGAAGTCGAGGTGAAGGAGCGCAAGGACCGCGTCGACGACGCGCTGCACGCGACCCGCGCTGCGGTCGAAGAAGGCATCGTTCCGGGCGGCGGCACCGCGCTGCTCTATGCCACGAAGGCGCTCGACGGCCTCAAGGGCGAGAACGAGGACCAGACCCGCGGTGTGGACATCGTCCGCAAGTCGCTCGCCGCGCTGGTTCGCCAGATCGCGACCAACGCCGGTCAGGACGGCGCCGTGGTATCGGGCAAGCTGCTCGACCAGAGCGATACGTCGTTCGGCTTCAACGCCGCGACCGACACCTATGAGAACCTGGTCACGGCCGGCGTGATCGACCCGACCAAGGTCGTCCGTACCGCGCTCCAGAACGCAGCGTCGGTCGCCGGCCTGCTCATCACGACCGAAGCGGCCGTGAGCGAGCTGCCGGAAGACAAGCCGGCGATGCCGATGGGCGGCGGCGGCATGGGCGGCATGGGCGGCATGGACTTCTGATTTCCACCGGGGCGGGCCTCCCCCGCCCCGGACCGGAAGCCGGAAGCAGCCGCCGGGCAACGCCCGAGCGACGGCACGATTGAAGTCGAGCCGTAGCCTGCAAGAAAAAAGGGCCGGACGCTGCGAAGCGTCCGGCCCTTTCTTTTTCTCTCAGGAAGCGGCCTCAACATCTCGGGCCGTCACGGCGCTTCCGCCGGAACGGCCCATCCGCTTCGGCGCCTAAACCCTCTCAGGCGCCGGTATAAACCGGATCGTCAGGGTAACGGCCGCCCCGCCGGGTCAAGTTGCCGTACATCGGCCCATCCCATTGGGCGGTGCTCGGCTTGTTGCGGTTCCAGTCCATGACGTAGCGGCGCGCGGAAATGCGCCATTCGCCGTTGCGCTTTTCGAGCTTGTCCAGATAGCGGCCCGCAACCTCTACGTCCTGCGGCCCGTCCGGTGACGGAATCTCGTGATAGGCGCGGATATACGTTTCCGCGGTGGCCTGATCGCCATCCACGTCGATGATGAGGTTGCCGATGAAATGCTGGGTCCGCAGCATGCCGGCGAGCGCCTTCACCACCGCGCCGGACCATTCGCCGGCGTCGCCGGGGCCAGTGCCGTAATCCGCGGTCGCCCCGGGCCACCAGACAGCGCGCAGCGTCGCCTCATCGCAACGATCGATGCCCCGCGAGTAACGGTAGAGCAGGTCCTGGATCGCGATCCGATCGGCAAGGCGGGTCAGTTCGGATGGGGTAAGATCAGTCATCGTGTGCGCATCTCCTCGCGCCGGCAGGACAAATCATGCGGCGCGCGGGCGCCCATCGGGAAGTGCGAGGCGCCCGGCGACAGGCTGTCGGTCGCCGGCTCCGTGCGGATCCAGTCGACCAGTTCGCTGCGGTGCGCGATCTTCCACTTGCCGAAACGCCGCTCGTAACGGTCGACGTATCGGCCGGCCACGAACAGGTCGACGCCCTCGCCTTCGCCCTCCAGCCGATGATGCGCCTGGAAGTAGACCTCACCGAAGGCCAGATGCGGGCCTTCGAAGTCGATCCGCACCTGGCCGATCATGTGATGGTTCGCGACATGGGGGGTGAGCGCCCCCTGCGCGAACTTGACGAAACCGTCCGCGTCGCCGCGGTACCCATCGCCATAATCGGTGGTTGCGTCGGGATGGAACACGGAGCGGTGCAGCACCGGATCCAGCCGGTCCTGCGCCCGCATATAGTCACATGACAGGTCGTAGATCGCCTGCCAGCTTTCCAGCCGGTCGAGCCGGTCTCCGACGACGTCAACCACGCGCGAGATACTGGTCAATCGTGCGGTGGAAGCGACGGATGCGCGCCTCCTGGTAATTGCCCAGCGTCTGGCCGCGCTTCACGGAGGACTCAAACCCCCGGTACTGCGCAGCGAGATTGTCGGTGTCCTGATCGTACACCGCGCCCAGCCCCGGGTTCATGCCGGGCGCATCGGCATAGCTCTGCTCCGCCGCGACCGGAATGGGATCAGGCGGATAGTCGAGCGGCGTGCCCTCCGGCACCAGCTTGAGGAAGACGAGGTCGAACATCGTCCGCCCCGGGTCCATCCCGATCGGTCTGAAACGATAGATCATCGGCAGCGACACGCCCGGGAACAGGCACATGTTCGGGAACAGGTGATACTCGATCGAATCGAGCATCTCGCTGTCGGAATATTCCGACAGGTCGACACCGAGTTGCGCGCCCAGCGTCTCGCGCGTTTTCTCCGCCGCGACTGATCGAGCGGTGCGCCCCTCCGGAACGATGGCGCCGTCGACGCGCATCTTGTTGAGGATCTCCTGCTCGGTCTGCGGCTGCGTGTAATGCGGGCTGGGTGTGCCGATCGTATGGACGAAGCGCGTCACATGATCCGAGAAGATGTCGTAATTGGCGTTCGCATCGCCGGCCGTGGCCAGTCCCTGCGCGTGCGTCTCGTAAACGTGATACGCCTCAAGAAACGCTTCCTGCGCTGCCTTCCAGTTGGTCGGCAGCTCCTTCTGCAGGTGCAGCGAGATCCGGCGGTTCGAGAGATCCCAGCGGCCGGTGAAATGTTCGGCTAGCGGGCCGAGCTGTTCCGCGAGCGGCCGGGCATCCGGGTCCATGTTGATGAACACGAAACCGCCCCAGGTTTCGCATTTCACCTGCGGCAGCTTGAACGCCTCATCGGTGACGTGGGGGAAATCCCAGCGGCAGGGTACGTTCTTCAGCCCACCGTCGAGCGACCAGCTCCAGCCGTGAAAGGGGCAACGCAGCTCGGTGGAGGAGCCGCTGGCACCCGGCCGCTTCAGCTGGGTGCCGCGATGCAGACAGGCGTTGGGGAAGGCGCGGATCACATTGTCCTCGCCGCGGACGATCACGACCGAATGGCGTCCGACGTCGTAGGTGATCCAGTCGCCGGGCTCGATCAGATGTTCTTCGCGGCACGCCCACTGCCAGGTGCGCGGCCACAAGTGCGTCATCTCGCGTTCGAAGAATTCAGGGGAAACGTAACGGTCGTACCCGATGTCCTCATCGCCCATGAAGTCATAGGCTTCCGCAACCAGCGCGTCGGGCACCTGCCATCCGTCGGCAAGGATGATATCGCGCGCGGCAGGCCCCGGACAACGGGCAGCGCCCGGCGACAGCGGATCATCTAAGGCCATGCGGACCTCTCCTCTCTATTTGTAACACGCGTTGTAGCATTGCCGGCCGAACGAGCAAAGCCCGAACGGCCGGCAACACGCGTTTTTCTCAATAGCGAGCAGTCAGCTGGAGCCGCACCGTGCGCGGCAGCGCACCATAGCCAAGGATGTCGCCCTGGACGCGATTGTTGGTGCCGGTTCCGGAACCCGTGAGCGGCGCAGTGCCACCACCCAGCCGGTAGTATTTGTTGGTCAGGTTCTTGCCGATCAGCGCCAGCTCCCAATGCTCATCGTCGGTGCTCACGCGGATGCCCGCGTCCAGTACCGCATAGGCGTCCTGCCGCGTGCGCGGATCGCCGAAGCCCGAGGTGATGTACCAGTCGCTGTAACGCACATCTGCGTTCGCACCTACGACGAAGCCCGAGTTGGTTTCCGTCTCGTATGCAACGCCCGCCGTGCCCGTCCAGTCCGGCGCCATGGCGGTACGCGAACCGCTCAGGTCGAAGAACGTGCCTGCAACGCCCGGAGCGGTCGTCGCGCCGACCGAGTTGAGCGTGCAGCCCTCGTCGCGGCTCTGGCCCGAGTAGCACGGCGCAAGGAAGGTTTCGTAGCGCGCGCTGTTGTAGTTCAGCGAGCCACGAAGCGTCAGGCCACGCACGTCGCGCGGCGCGAATTCGAAGTCCAGCTCGACGCCCTTCGAACGTGCCCGGCCCGCATTGTACGTCACATAGGCGAAGTTCGCAGCGTTAAAGAAGTCGATCTGCAGATCGACATACTGGAACGAATAGGCCGCAACGTTCAGGCGCAGCTGGTTGTCGAACAGCGTGCTCTTCACACCGGCCTCGAAGCCGCGCCCCTTTTCGGGGTTGAACGTCAGATCCTGCGACGGATTTGGCGAGCGCGTGGCGTTGATGGCGCTGTTCGAGAAACCGCCCGACTTGTAGGCGACCTTGTACGCACCATAGACCATCACGTCGCTGTTCGGCTTCCAGCTCACCGTGATGTCCGGCGACCAATCGTCGAAGGTCTGGTCACCGTAGAGCGTCCCGTTGGTAGCAGCGCTCTCCGGCCGGAAGATGCTCGTCAGCGAGGCATTGACGTAGGGCTGGGTGAACCAGCTCTTCTTCGTCTCGTTGATGTAACGCGCACCGGCCGTCGCCTCGAGCGTCGGCAGGATCTTCCACATCACCTGGCCGTAGGCAGAAAGGGTGCGGCCGTCCGTCGCCGATTGCTTGGCGTACGAAACATAGCGGTTGCTGGGCGCTGCACGGCTATCCTCCGACCCGCTGAACACCACCGCCTGGAAGAAGTCGCGGCGCGTATCCTGGAACAGGCCGCCGAACATCAGGTTGATCGGACCTTCGAAGTCGGTCAGCGCACGCAGTTCCTGACTGAACGCACGATAGCTGGCGTTTTCGGTTGCCCAGGTGTCACCGCCCAGGAAGTCG
>JAEYTY010000038.1 GCA_023433775.1 Pseudomonadota bacterium
CGGAATATCGCCGTCATATTCGGCAATCAATTCCTCGGTCAACGCCGTCACCACATAGTGTCGTGCCGAAATATCGTCGGCGAGATCGGCCGTGCGCGCGTGAAGGATCATGCGGACAAGCAACCGGCAGATGGCCGGATCGAGCCCGCAACGCGCAAAGAGCGCGTTGAGGGCCGCACGGGAGCCCGTTTCCAGCAGGGTAAAGACCTTGGCGCGCGATGCATCGGCCAATGCCGCAACGCAGGCGGAGAAAAACATAACATGGCCGGTGACGACCGCATGAAGCAGGCGGCGGGTATTGAGCTGGTCCGTGCCGACAAGGCTCGCCACATAGTCCTGACGGGATTCGATGGCCTCGGCCTCACCAATGACGGAGAGCGCCGTGTCAGCGCCATTGCGCAGCAGACGGTCGAGACGATCCGAGGTCAGCGAACCCTTGACCAGCCGGCACTTTCGCAGACTTTCGGTGGCAAATTGCACCAGGACCATTCGGGCGGCGGCTGGCAGGTCGCGTCGGGCCAGCAAGGCGCCCCGCATTTCCGCATCCTCCCCCACGGACGAGGCCAGCGACTGGAGGACTTCGGCGGCAATGCGGACGTCCTTGCGGCGCAGAACGCGCAGGGTCAGCGCCTTCTCGCCGCGCGCGATCAGCAGCGCTGCAATACGCGGCGACAATGTCTGGCGCTGCGCGATGGCAATGGGCCCGGACATTTCAGCCTGGCGGGCCGGACCGGTAAGGTCCGCATCCACGAGGACGGGCGAATATTGCAGGACGGCGCGCGAGATGATGGGGCTATCCTGCAGCAGCGCCAGGATAATCGGCCGCGGCGCTTCGGCAGAGTGCAGCAGCCCGTAGGCGAGGGCAGCGCGCACTTTTACAGACGGGTCATCCAGAAACCCGATAAGGGCGGCATAGAGGGCTGCGTGTTCGTCGGCTGGGCCGCGATGGTCGAGATAGGCCATTGCAGCCAGGTGGGCTGCGTGACCACGGTCGTCACTGTCATTGGACAGCGAAAGCTCAGCATACGCCTTGTACTCAATCATTACTCAACTCCGCGACGACGCGAAATTGAGACTACCTGTCAGTACTTAAGGAACGGTTCACCATAAATCGCTCAACCGAACAGGGTAGAAATTCCGTGCAATAGCACCGCGACCACGCCCCAGCTGAGTAGCGCGAGCGCGAGAATGATCCAGCCTCTGAAGTGAAATGGTGTGTCGAACATTTTCGAATTCATGTGTTTCATCAGGGACTTACCGGCCTACTGCCCATAGAGCTGCATGAAGAAATTAGCCGGTCCCGGTTCATCGCTGGCCGGCATATTGGATTCGGTGCGGAAGAGACTGGTGAAGGACATGTCTTCCTGCGAGAAACGGGACGGGATGACCGGCGGCTGGGGGATTGGGGCGCCCTGCCCGGCCATCTGTTGCGCGGCAAAAGTGGCGCTGGGACCACCTTCATGTTTGGCCACAAGTACCCGATATAGCTCACGAATTGTCCGCGGCTGGCCGTCCGAATAGAACAGCGCCCGGTTGGCTTCGGCCTGTTTGGGAAAGAGTTTTGCCGCAATCTGGTCCGGATTGCGCAGACCGGCATCAAAGAGCTTTTCGGCGCCCTGCGCGCCGAGGAAATGGGCGATATAGAGCTCGCCGGCACTGGGCATTTGGCCGAATTTCTGGCGCAGATAATCGCCATTGCTGCGGGTGAAAGCGGCCGCCAGGTCGGAGGCGATTTGCGGATTTTCGCGCAGTTTAAGGATCTCGGCGCGGGTGCGCGGGTCACGCACGAAATAGTCGCCACTGCCAGAAACCTCAATCTTATCAGCGTATTGGCCATAGCCAAGGCGCGGCCCGTCCTGTTTCATCACCTGCATCCAGGTGCCTTCGAGGAACTGGAAAAGACCAACGGCGGATGATGTGCTGGCGCGAGCCTGCGGGTTCAGACTGCTTTCGCGAACGGCGGTCTGGAGCAGATAATCAAAGTCCACACCGCTGCGGCTGCCGGCATTGGTGAGCGCCTGCGCCAATTGCTGCGGAACTGAGATAGATTGAACGCCCAATGTGGCGACCTATCGCACGGGAATCACGAAACGTCACATTAGCACGGGCTCGCGTTAACAGACTGTTAACCCTGAGCCTCGCGATCAGCCCTTAGCGGGACGCCAATAGGTCACAACGTCGGAAAGCGCCGGACGAGGACGATCTTCGATGATGGCAGTGGGCGTTCCGATGTGAACGAAGCCGACAAATCGCTCGCCCGGACCCGCTCCAAGACGGGCGGCAGCTTCGGCGTCGAAGGCATACCAAGGGGTGACCCACTGGGCGGCAAAGCCGAGAGCGAAGGCGCCGTGCAGCAGATTGAAGGCGACATTGCCTGCCGAGATTAATTGTTCAAATTCCGGCACCTTTGGGTGCGGTTTGGGCGTCGAAAGAATGCCAATGGTCAGCGGCGCGGGTAGGAACTGCCGCCGCTCGATTTCGAGACCAGCCTCGTCAATGTCGGGCCGGCGCTTCTGCGCAATTTCGGCCAGCATGTCACCGGCCTGTTCGCGGGCGTCGCCGGTGACGATGACGAGACGCCAGGGCGCGATCTTGCCGTGGTCGGGAACGCGAGTAGCGATGGTCAGCAGGGTTTTCAGCTGCTCCGGATTTGGACCCGGCTCTTGCAGGAACATCGGGCCAACAGAGCGGCGCGTCAGCAGATAATCGCGCAGGGCGGGAATGGCGGGCATATGAAACTCCTTGCTGGCGGGAGACATAGCGCCCTATCGCCGGAGCGGCCAGAGGCAATGCAAAAATGCGCGACCCTGAGCAATGGCGGTTTCAAAACAAGCGCGACTGTGACACAGCTTTTCCCCATTCGCGGCCTATTTGCACCGGAGAGTCGGCCGATAGCAGTGTTGCGGGCGAACCGGGAGTGGTCATGCGCTTGGCGAAAGTGATGGTATTGTTGGCTGGCCTTGCGGCCGGCCTGTTCGTTTCAGTTCCAGCACCTGTCGTGCTGGCACAAACCTCTGTCGAAATCCCGCCCCTGCCCCGCCCACGTCCTGACCGCGAAGCGATGTCGTCTGAAGCGACGGAGCGTCCCGCAGCGGCTACGGCCGCCGACGCCATCTCTGCGCTGACCGATACGCCCCAGCCGGTAAGGCTGAGCGCCCTGATCACCGAAGAAGGCCAGCCGATTGCTGATGGGCTGTTGTGGACTGTGTTCAATGCCCAGCCAGACGACAGCGGCGAAATGGTCATGGTGGCGGAGGCCAATACCGGCGTCGCCAATTTCGAGCTGCCTCCGGGCGATTATCTCGTACATGTCGGCTATGGCCATGCGCAGGCGGGCGAGGCGCTGTCGGTCGGGCTGGGCGAGAACGACAAGGTGGTCGTGCTGCACGCCGGCGCCCTGCGGCTGAATTCTGCCGTGACCGGGGACATTCCGATCTCGCCGGCCCAGGTGACCTTCGACATCTACGCAAAAGGCGCTGAATCGAGCGAGACACTGATCGCGCAGAATGTGCCGCCAAACCAGATCGTTACGCTGACTGCCGACGTCTACAAGATCGTCTCCCACTACGGGAAGGTGAATGCCGAAGTGCGCGCCGACCTGCGGGTGGAGCCCGGCCAGCTGACCGATGCAACGCTTTACCACCATGCCAGCGAAGTCTCGTTCAAGCTGGTCTCGGAAGAAGGCGGCGAAGCCATCGCGGATGTGGAATGGACGGTGCAGACGGCGGATGGCAAGACGGTGTTCACGGATCGCGGCGCTTTCCCCTCTGCGGTCTTTGCCGAGGGCGAATATCTGGTTTTCGCCAAGGTGGGCGATAACGTCTACAACCGCGAAATCCTCGTCCAGCCGGGCACGTCCCGTGAATTTGAAGTGCTGAGCACGATTTACTGACGGGCGGAGCATCCCGGCGCCCACTGAATGAGGAGCGCCGCAATTCTATTGCGTCAGCGCAGTCCCATAAACGCTGCGAACTTCAATTGCGCCATATTCGCAAGAGAGATAATTCTTCCTGACGTGATGCCGGTTGGGACCGGCTGCAACCGAACGGGAGAATTTCATGGTCTTCAAACCCAGTCTCCGGCGCGATGTCGCCACCTTGGCAGCAGCGGGCGTGATCGCCATAGCGCTGCCTGGTGGCGCGGCAATGGCTCAAAAGGTCAAGACCAAGGACCCTGCCCCGGCAGAATCCAGCTACACGCCGACGGTGACCATTCCTACCATCGAGGCTGTCGGGTCGAGCGTTGACGATGCCACGCTGATGGACATTTTCAGCGGCAATATCACCGACAATGCCGAGGCGCTGGCGACCCTCAATGCCGAGAGCATCACCGTGCCAAGCATCGAAATTTCAGTCGCTGAAGACGACCCGGACGCCGACGTCGTGGCATTCGTGCTGTCGGACATTGTCTTTGAAGACGTCGTTGACGGCGTTGCGAGCAGCGTCACGCTGGGCGGGGTCAATCTCGACAGCCAGGAAGGCGTGTTCTCGCTGGGCACAATGAGCGCTTCCAATCTCGATATTGGCGGCATTTTGGGCATTTACGGCCTGGTTGGCACAGACAGCCCGACCGAGATCAAGACCATCTATACCGACTTTGCGGCTGAGGGCGGCCTTCTGGAAGCAGAAGAGGTCAGCTGCACCTTTGGCGCCGTCAGTGGCGGTGAGCTGCGCGCCCGTCCACTCAAGTCCTCGATCTTCGACTTCATCGCCATGGCCGAAAGCATGGAAGACAGCCCCGAGGCCGACCCGGCGCTGATGGGCCAGTTCATGCATATGTATGCCGACATGCTGACGGCGTTTGAAACCTCGGAATCGAGCTTCGAAGGAATGGACTGCGAAGGCACAGATAATGATGGCAGGCCGATGACTTTCTCCATCGGCGGCATGTCCATCGACGCCATGACGCCCGGCATCTACCCGTCATTCTCGATGGACGGCTTCAGCATGGTGGTGGAAGGCGATGGCGCTTTCGCGCTGGAGAACTTCACCTTCAAGCCCATGGACCTGAGCCAGACAATAGCGACCCTGGCCAATGCGCCCGACCTGGTGGATGAAGCCTGGCTCGAAGCCAATTACCGTTCGCTGATCCCGGCCATAGAAGGGTTTTCCTTTTCGGGGCTGGACATGGATATTCCTGACCCGGAAACCGAAGGCGGGCGCATCGTTGCCAGCGTTGGCGGCTTCGACCTGACACTCGGCAATTATATCAACGGCATTCCATCGCTGATCGATACATCGGGCGACAGTATCAAACTGGTGCTGCCTGAGGATTCGGAAGACGAACAGCTCCAGACGCTGATCGCGCTTGGCCTGTCCGAAATCAATGCCGGCTTCCGCCTTGCAGCAGCATGGGATGAAGCCAGCGAAACGATCGGCATCGAAGAGATTTCGTTCACCGGCGACGACCTGGCTTCGGTCCTGCTCGCGGGCACGATCAACAATGCCAGTGCTGATCTGTTCGGCAATGACGGGGAAGCCGCCATCATGGCCGGCATGAATATCGCTGTGAAAGTTCTGGATCTGACGGTGGAGGATTACGGCCTTTCGGACCTCGCCCTCAACATTGTCGCCGCTGAACAAAATACGACACCGGAAGCCATGCGTCCCATGCTGGCTGGCCTCGCAGAAGGCACCATTATCGGCATGATGGCGGAGGCGGCCAATGCGGCTGATCTCAGCAAGGTCGTCAGTAAGTTCGTCAGCGGCGCGGCGCGGACACTGAACATCGTGATTGAGGCCAAGAACGACCCCGGCCTTGGTCTGGAAGACATGATGGAAGCGGAGTCCGACCCGACGACCCTGATCGGCAAGGTCAATATCAGCGCCAGCGCAGAATAGTCGGACAGGCGGCGGGGAACATCTGCCGCCTTATTCCTCGCCGCTCCGGGGCGTGCCACGCAGACTCTTGATGGTCCCGCGGCGCGCCTTGCCCTCCACGCGACGGCGCTTGGAGGCAAGGGTTGGCCGCGTTGCAATGCGGGGCCGCGGCACATGGGCACCCTCACGCAACAGGGCAACGAGCCTGGCCAATGCCTCGGCGCGGTTGAGCGGCTGATCGCGGTGGGAATTGGAAACAATAACGACCACGCCATCCTTGGTGAGACGACTGCCCGCCAGCGCGGCGACGCGACGCTTCATGGGCTCCGGAATATTGGGCGAGTTTTCAAGATCGAAGCGCAATTGCACCGCGCTCGCGACCTTGTTGACGTTCTGGCCGCCGGGACCCGATCCGCGAACAAACGTCTCCTCGATTTCTGACGGATCGATGGAGACTGTCCGGGTGATCTGGATAGGTTCGGCCATGTCCCTCGCTCCGTTGCACCAAGCTGCTCAGCCAATGCTCATCGCCTCCCTCCCCCTTGAGGGGAGGGAGTGAGGGTGGGGGTCCGTCGGTGGGCCACAAACCCACCCCCACCCCAGCTCTGCTAAGGCCCGACGGGCCTAGCGACGCTACCCTCCCCTCACGGGGGAGAGAGGGCAGAAGCCGCTTGTTGCGCTCCCCCTGAAGCTACCGCTTCCAGCGGCCGGAAAAATAGACTTCTTCGTCGTGGATGATCCGGCCCTTTTCGGTCGTCCGGTATTTGCCGGACTGGCCTTCGACAGCTTCGATCCAGTTCTTCTTGAGCATGACGGCAAAGGTCTTTTCGCCGACATCCTTGAAATCATCCGGGCCAAGGACATTGTCCTCGCCCAGATGATAAAGAGCCTTCATTTCCCGATTTGACGGACGCTGCGGCATCAGGCGGCCTTTTCGGCTTTTGCCCTGAGATCAGGCGGGGTCGCCTCGGCCATCAGGGCCACCAGTGCATCCATGAAGGGCTGGACCTGCTGACCTTCGGTGCCGAGGCGGCGGACCGAAATCGTGCCCTCTTCGGCCTCGCGGCGACCGACCACAAACAGCAGCGGCACTTTCTGCACCGAGTGCTCGCGCACCTTGTAGTTGATCTTCTCGTTGCGGGTGTCGATCTCGGCGCGAATACCGGCATCGCGGAGCTGGCGCACCAACTTTTCGGCATACTCGTCGGCTTCCGAAACGATGGTGGTCACAACGACCTGGGTGGGCGCGAGCCAGAGCGGCAGCTTGCCGGAGCTGTTTTCGATCAGAATGCCGATAAAGCGCTCAAAGCTGCCCAGAACGGCGCGGTGCAACATGATCGGGCGGTGCTTGGCGCCATCGACGCCGACATATTCCGCATCCAGCCGCTCGGGCAGATTTGGATCGACCTGAAGTGTGCCACACTGCCAGTCGCGGCCGATGGCGTCGGTCAGCACGAATTCCAGCTTGGGACCATAGAAGGCGCCCTCGCCTGGGAAGACGACATAGTCGTGTCCGGCAGCCTTGCAGGCATTGCCCAGCGCAGCCTCGGCCCGATCCCAGCTCTCTTCCGAACCAATGCGCTTTTCGGGGCGCGTGGACAGCTTGATGCGCCAATCGGTGAAGCCCAGATCGGCATAGACGCCAGCCAGAAGATCAATGAACTTCTTAGTTTCGGCCTCGATCTGCTCCTCGGTGCAGAAGATATGGGCGTCGTCCTGGGTGAAGCCGCGTACGCGCATGATGCCGTGCAGCGCGCCCGAGGGTTCGTAGCGGTTGCAGGAGCCGAACTCGGCCATGCGCAGCGGCAGGTCGCGATAGGATTTGAGGCCGTGGTTGAACACCTGCACATGGCAGGGGCAGTTCATCGGCTTCAGCGCATTGACCGTCTTGGTCTTGGCATGTTCCTCATCGACTTCGACGATGAACATATTCTCCTGATAATTGTCCCAGTGGCCGGACGCTTCCCAGAGCTTGCGGCTGACGACCTGTGGCGTGTTCACCTCGACATAGCCATCGGCGCGCTGCTTGCGGCGCATAAAGTCCTGCAGGGCGACATAGATGCTCCAGCCTTTAGGATGCCAGAACACCTGGCCTGGCGCTTCCTCCTGCATGTGGAACAGGTCCATCTCGCGGCCCAGCTTGCGATGGTCGCGCTTTTCGGCCTCTTCCACCATGTGGAGATAGGCATCGAGCTCCTCGCGGGTGGCGAAGGCCGTGCCGTAGATGCGCGAGAGCACTTCGCGATTGCTGTCGCCACGCCAATAGGCGCCGGCCACCTTGGTCAGCTTGAAGGCCTGGCCGACATCTTTGACGGAACGCATATGCGGGCCGCGGCAAAGGTCGATCCACTGGCCCTGCTTGTACATTTTGAGCGACTGATCGGACGGGATGGCATCGACCAGTTCAACCTTGAAGTGCTCGCCCTTGGCGCGGAAAAAGTCCTTGGCCTGATCGCGGCTCCAGACTTCCTTGGTGAAGGCAGCGCCGCGCTCGATGATTTCGGCCATCTTCTTTTCGATTGTGCGGAGCTCTTCCTCGGTGAAGGGGCCGGCTTCGCGGTAGAAATCGTAATAGAAGCCGTTTTCGATGACGGGGCCGATGGTGACCTGCGTGGCGGGCCAGAGTTCCTGAACCGCTTCGGCCAGCACGTGGGCAGCGTCGTGGCGGATCAGCTCCAGCGCGTCCTTCGAGCCGGAATCGCGCGTGATGAATTCGAGCGTCCCGTCGACTTCAAGCGGATCGCTGAGATCGGACAGCACGCCATTCCAGCGCATGGCGATGGTCTTCTTGGCGAGGCTCTTGGAGATGCCCTCGACCACGGTGGTCCCGGTGGTGCCACGCGGAAAATCGCGAGCTGCACCGTCGGGGAACGTCACCTTGATGGTCATTTTAGGTCTCCATAATTTTTCTGTCGGCGTTTTGTAACGCACGAGGCCGCTGCATTAGCATGAATGCGCGTGAATTCCAGCCATTACATAGTCTTCAGGTGGGCAGGCCGTCGAACTGTGGCAGCGTGTCGGTGATCTCGTACCACGGGGCCTTGGAGGCGACGAACATATGGAAGGATGGCTTCACCGACGGCGCATCAACCAGAGATCCCATGGCGACATGGCCGTTTCCGTTTTCCGCAATGTAGGAATAAAGGAATGAGCCGCAGCGGCCACAATGGATGTCATGCGTGTCGCGCGGATTGCCATAGACCAGGACGCGGCCTTCACCACGCGTGAGACTGATTTTCTCAAAGGCTATGGAGGCCATGGGCTTGAAG
>JAEYTY010000074.1 GCA_023433775.1 Pseudomonadota bacterium
ACACGGCATTGCCGCTGACTGAAGAAGCGCGATCGACCCTGCTCGGTCTCGCCGATGGCGATGGTCGCGCGCTTTTGGGGCTGGTCGAAGAGATTATTGCCGCTAAGCGCCCTGATGAGACTCTCGATGCTAACAGTCTGCTAACAATTGTGCAGCGCAGGGCACCAATTTACGACAAAGCGCAAGACGGCCACTACAATCTGATCTCCGCCTTACACAAAACGATACGCGGCTCGGACCCTGACGCCGCGCTCTACTATTTCGCCCGGATGCTGGATGCCGGTGAAGACCCGCTATTCCTCGCTAGACGCTTGATTCGTATGGCTTCTGAGGACGTTGGCCTGGCCGATCCGCAAGCTCTGCAACTCGCCATTGCCGGCCGCGATGCCTATCAAATGCTGGGCTCGCCCGAGGGTGAACTGTCGCTGGCGCAAGTCGTCGTCTATCTTGCCCTCGCACCCAAGTCGAACGCCGTCTATACCGCCTACAAGGCTGCCGTTTCTGTTGCAAAATCAACGGGCTCGCCCAGGCCGCCCATGGTCATCCTCAATGCCCCCACCAAGCTGATGAAGGGTGAGGGCTATGGCGAGGGCTATATCTACGACCACGACACGCCCGACGCCTTTTCGGGCCAGGAATATTTCCCGCAAGCCATTGGCAGACAACAATTTTATCAGCCTGTCGAGCGGGGTTTTGAACGCGATCTGCGCAAGCGCATGGACTATTTCGCCCGCCTCCGCGCCGCAAAATCGGGGCAGAGCGAATGATGCGATTTATCCTAATGAAAACAGAGGTTTGCTCGCGATGAATGCATTCCTGCTGGTCGGCGTGGGCGGTGCTCTCGGCTCCATGGCACGCTATGGTGTTTCCATCTTCATGGGTCGCACATTTCCCATGGCCTTTCCCATTTCCACCTTGCTGGTCAATATCTTAGGCTCGATTTTTATGGGCATGTTCGTCGGCCTGATGGCCCGCCTTCTCCCCGATTGGCAGGCCGAAGCCCGCCTGTTCGTCGCCGTCGGATTACTCGGTGGCTTCACGACATTTTCGTCCTTCTCGCTCGAAACCATAACCCTGATCGAGCGCGGCGCACTGGCGCAGGCGATGGCCTATGTCGCCTTGTCGGTTGTGGTTTGCCTCGCCGGGCTATATCTCGGCCTTCTGATAACAAGAGGCGGCACGGCATGAGCGCTGTTCAACATCGCACAGTGAGCGCAGACGAAGACGGCATAAGGCTCGATCGCTGGTTTGCCCGGCACTTTCCCCAGCTCGGTTTCGGCCGGTTGCAAAAGCTGATCCGCAATGGCGAGGTCAAGGTTGACAAGGGCAGGGTGGAAGCCAGCACGCGCCTGCTCGAAGGCCAGACAGTCCGCATTCCGCCCATTGATGACCCCGGCGTCATCCGACCCGTGCGGGTCAATGACGAAGAAGTCAATTATCTCAAGGACATGATCATCTACGAGGATGATGACGTCTATGTCTTCAACAAGCCCCATGGCCTCGCCGTGCAGGGCGGCAGCGGCACAGTGCGCCATCTCGATGGTCTCTTGAAGAACCTCACCAACAAGCAGGGTGAGGCGCCCAAGCTGGTGCATCGGCTCGACCGCGACACCTCCGGCTGCTTGATCGTCGCCAAGACACAGGCGGCAGCGACCCATTTCGGCAAAGTGTTTCGCTCACGCTCGGCCCGGAAGATCTACTGGGCCGTCGTCGCCGGCAATCCCACGCCGCGACAGGGTGAAATTTCCTGTTTTATCGCCAAGCAGGTAACGACCGATGGCGAGCAGATGGTCGTCGTGCGCAATGGTGCGCCCGGTGCCGTCCACTCCTCGACCTATTATTCGACCACCGACACCGCCAGCCGCCGCTTTGCGTGGGTTACGCTCAAACCGGTGACGGGCCGCACCCATCAGCTGCGCGTGCATATGGCCCAGCTGGGTACGCCGATTATTGGTGACCCACGCTACTTTAACATTGAAAACTGGCAGGAAGCGCCGGGGCTGGGCGAGGGACTGCACCTGCACGCCCGCCGTCTTGCCCTGCCGCTGCGCAACGGAAAAAGGCTCGATATTTCCGCGCCCCTGCCGCCGCATATGCGCCAGAGCTTTGATGCGCTTGGCTTCGACGCTGATCGCTACGACGCGCAGAATGCCGATCCTGAGGACGATGCATGACCCTTGTCATGTTCGACATGGACGGCACTTTGATCGACACGCAGGCTCTGATTGCCGAACACATGGCGACAACCTTTGCCGGCGCTGGCCTTGAGCCGCCGACGCCCGCCCAGTCCCGGCGGATCATCGGCCTGTCCTTGCCCGAAGCCATGGCTCGCCTGGCCGATACGAATGACGCCGCGCTCATTTCGCGGCTGGTCGAGGACTATCGGGCGCACTATCGCGACAGTCTCGTCTCTGCTGCAGGGCGCGAGGATCTCTTTCCCGGCGCACGGGCAGCGCTGGACTTGCTTTCCGCTCGGCCCGATACCCAACTGGGCATTGCGACCGGCAAGGGGCTCAGTGGCGTCCGCCGTCTCATCGCGCTTCATAACATTGCCGATCTCTTCGTCACCCTGCAAACGCCGGATCACAATCCCTCAAAGCCCCATCCTGGCATGATGCTGCGGGCCATGGCGGAAACGGGCGCTGACAAGCACGAGACGGTCATTATCGGCGACACCACATTCGACATTGAAATGGGCAAGGCGGCAGGCGTTCGGGCCATCGGCGTCACCTGGGGCTACCATGCACCCGAGGAACTGACTGCGGCCGGGGCCGACCTTATTGTCGAGGACTATGCCGAACTGCCTTCTGCCATCGACAGAATTCTGGAGTCCTGACATGCGCGATCAGCTTGAAGATGCCCTCAAGCACAGCGATGATGGTTATGGCCGCGCCCAGCACCTCAACAAGGTTGAACTGCCCAAACGCTTTTACACGGAAGTCGGGGTAGCGCCCGTGGAGGGCGGCTTTGCGGTCACGCTCGACAAGCGTCAGGTGCGGACCCCAGACCGCAAAATTCCCATTGTCGTATCATCCCAGTCCATCGCCACTTCAATGGCCGAAGAATGGGCGGCGCAGGCGGAGTTCATCAATCCCGCGACCATGCCCATGGTGCGCCTGATCAATTCGGCCATCGAGAGCGGCGCGGATTCCATGGCGGCCTTTCGTGCGGAGGTCGGCAAGTTCGCTGCCAATGATCTGCTGCTCTATCGTGCTGATGCGCCTGAGGATCTGGTGGCCGATCAGGAAAAGCACTGGGATGGGGCGCTGGTTCGGCTGGCCCGGCATTTCGATGTCGCGTTTCAGCCGACCATCGGCATCATTCATCAGGCGCAGCCCGCTCCAACTCTGACGAAGCTCGATGCTGCGCTGGAGGGGCTCGACCTCCTAACCCTTACGGCGCTGGTGTCCGTTACCGGCATCACCGGCTCAGGTCTTCTTGCCATTGGCCTGCTGCATGACCTGTTCACGCCCGACGAAATCTGGACCATCGCCCATGTCGATGAGGATCATCAGATTCGCCTTTGGGGCGAAGACGAGGAAGCCAGCGAACGCCGCGCCATGCGCCGGGTTGAGTTCGACACGGCGGTCGCGGTGGTAAAGGCGCTAAACGCCGCCTGATCCCATCCCCACGACCCAGTCTGCAACCTCTGGCGCAATTTCGCGCAGTGGCTGCAACACGAAGTCACGTTCATGCGCGTGGGCGTGTGGCAGGATCAGTTCGGGCGTGAACATCAGCAGCCTGCCATAGGCGATGATGTCGATATCGATCAGGCGTGGCCCCCACACCTCCTGGCGAACGCGACCCATTTCGGTCTCGATGGCCTGCGTGGCCTTCAGCAGGTCATGCGGCTGAAGCGCAGTTTCAATTTCGAGCGCCAGATTGGCGAAATCCGGTTGATCGGTCTTGCCCCAGGGCTTTGTGATGATCAGCGTGGATTGCACCGTGACGCGGATATTGTCAGTCGCGGCAATGCGCCGGACCGCCTCAGCCAGTTGCGCCTCCGGGTCGCCGATATTGGCGCCCAGGCTAAGCCATGCCTGTGCCATCAGGCAGGCCGGACGCGGTGGAGCTCGATCGCTGCTTCGCCGCGCACCATGGCGATCGGCGCCTCGGGCTTGCGCACGCAGACGATGATCCAGGCGACATCGGGGAAGGCGGAAAAGATCGCGTCGACGATATTTTGCGCGACAGCCTCAATCAGATGCATACGCCGATCTTCAAACGCTGCCTTCACCACATCGTAGATGTCGGCATAGGAGACTGTGCTGCCGATCGTGTCAGTCTGGGCAGGGCCCGACAGGTCAACGCCGCATTGCAGATCGATGAAAAAGCGCTGGCCGAGCGCCTTCTCCTCGCTCATCAGCCCGTGATAGCCGTAAAATCCCAGATCCCGGAGGATGATGCGGTCGCCCGTGAATGGTGTGATCATGATCTATTCCAGATTTGCCGGCGGACCATACAGAATTGCCTCGGCGACGCGAAGGGCGTCGCGGTTCGGTCCGACATCATGAACCCTAAAAATATGCCCGCCGCGCTCATAGCCTTGAGTCGTGGTCGCAATGGTGCCGGGCAATCGTTCACTGGGCTGGTTCCCCAGCAGCTTGCCGATCATCGACTTTCGCGACGTGCCGACCAGCAGCCCATGATCGGGGAAAGAACGCATGAGTTCAGGGAGTTGGTGCAAAATGCTATAATTTTGAATTAGCGTCTTTGTGAACCCAAATCCGGGGTCGAGGATGATCTGTGACGGATCGATGCCGGCGGCGCCGGAGATGGACAGAGTCCGTTCGAAATAGGCGCGCATGGATGGTATCGGGTCTGTCGAAGCTGTCCAGGTCCGATCCCAATGCATGGCGATGACGGGAGCCTCCATCACCGCGGCGATCTCGGCCATTTCTGGCGCGCCTTGGAGGCCGTTGACGTCATTGATGATGTCGGCGCCTGCCTCCAGCGCCTGATGCGCCACGAGGGGCTTCATGGTGTCGATGGATATGGGCGTGGTTATCCCGGCTGCGCGAATGGCGTCGACCACCGGTATGACGCGGTCGAGTTCCTGCTGCACGCCGACCGGCTCCGAGCCCGGGCGCGTGCTTTCGCCGCCAATATCGAGAATGTCCGCGCCCTCATCCAGCATCAGCCGCGCATGGGCCAGGGCTGCATCCACGCGATCATGCTGCCCGCCATCTGAAAAACTGTCCGGCGTGACATTGAGAATGCCCATGACAAGGGCGCGCTTACCCAGGATCAGCGGCGGGCGATGACGCAGAGTGATGGAATGGGTCGTGTGCATATTCGCTCCGGCGGACGCCTGAGATTTGGTTTTTGCACAGCGGGGCGTTTAGCGAAAGCCGGAGCCTAAACGTGCTGCCGGCTTTCCAGCATCGTCTTGATGATCAGCGTTGCCACGGCGATCAGTGCCAGCGTCGAGGCGGCGGCGAAGGCGTCGGTGATGTTGAAGTCATTGAAGAGCAGGTTGATCTGCAAGGGCAGGGTGTTGGTCTGGCCGCGAATGGCGCCGGAGACCACGGACACCGCGCCGAATTCGCCCATGGCGCGCGCATTGGTCAGCACGGCACCATAGAGCAGCGCCCAGCGAATATTGGGGAGGGTGACAAACCAGAACATCTGCCAGCCATTGGCACCCAGCGATAGCGCGGCTTCCTCGTCCTCGCCGCCTTGCTGGCTCATCAGCGGGATCAGCTCGCGTGCCACGAAGGGCGCGGTGACAAAGAGGCTCACCAGCACGATGGCCAGCGGCGTGAACATGATCTGGATGCCCGCGCCCTGTAGCGTCGGGCCCAGCAGGCCCTGGCCGCCATAGAGGAAGAGATAGACGACGCCGGCCACAATAGGGCTGACGGAAGCAGGCAGTTCGATAAAGCTGATCAGCAATTGCTTGCCGCGAAATTTGAATCGCGTCACCAGCCAGGCGACGCAGACGCCGACTGCCATATTGATCGGCACTACGATGACGGCCGTCATCACGGTAAGAAAGATGGCGTGGAGCGTGTTGGGGTTGAGGATATTGGCGAAATAGATCGCAAAACCCTCGCGCAGCGCCGTGACGAATATATAGATCAGCGGCACGGCAAGCAGCAGCGTCGCCAGCAGCATAGCCAGCGCAATGAGAGCGATCTCGCCAGGCGAGCGATTGGTGCGGGTGCTCATGCGTTTCGGTCCACATAGCGCGTCTGCCAGGCGCCCAGAATATTGGTGGCCAGCAAAGTCAGAAAGGCCACGATCAGCAGGATGAATGCCAGCGCAGCCGCCGCTTCGTAATTATATTCGTCGAGCCGGATAAAGATGAGCAGCGAGACGATTTCGGTCATGCCTGGCAAATTGCCGGCAATGAACACCACGGCGCCGAATTCGCCGAGCGAACGGGCAAAGGACAGCACGCAGCCGCCGATAAAGGCTGGCAAGATTGCAGGCCAGATGACGCGGGTAAAAATCTGCCAGCGACCTGCTCCCAGCGTCCGGGCGGCGCTTTCAAGATCGGTATCGAGATCTTCAAGCACGGGCTGCACGGCCCTGACAACAAACGGGATCGAGGTAAAGGCCATGGCGGCGATGATGCCGAGCTGGGTGTAGTTGACCTTGATGCCATTGGGCTCAAGAAATTGCCCATACCAGCCGGTATTGGCAAAGAGAGTGACCAGAACGAGGCCGGCTACGGCGGTAGGCAGGGCAAAGGGCAGGTCGACGAGAGCGTCGAGGATGCGCCGCCCGGGGAAGCGATAGCGCGTCAACACCCAGGCCAGCAGCAGTCCGACAACGCCATTGATGATGGAGGCGGCGAAGGCCGAGGTGAAGGTGATCCGATAGGCTGCCATGGCCCGGTTGGAACTGACGATGCGCCAGAATTCGGGCCACCCCATGCCCATCACCTTGAGCAACATGGCTGCAATGGGCAGCAGGATGACAAGCGTCATGTAAAAAAGCGAGACGCCCATGGTCAGCCCGAAGCCGGGCAGCAGGTGCTTGCTGCGAGATCGTGCCATGTGCCCTCTCAATGGCGCGGCGGCACAGCCTGGCTGCGCCGCCGTTCTTGGACGTTTTGGTCCGCTTACTGGTTCACGAAGACCTTGTCGAGCAGGGCGCCTTCCGCGAAATGCTCCTCAGTCACCTTGTCCCAGCCACCAAAGGCCTCGTCGACATTCACCAGCCGAATTTCGGGGAAACGGTCGGCAAATTCGGGGGCAACTGTCTCGTCATTGATGCGGTGGTTGCGACCGGCAGCAATGCGCTGGCCTTCCGGCGAATAAAGGAAATCGAGGTACGCCTTGGCCAGATCGCGGCTGCCCCGGGCATCAACGACCTTGTCGACGATGGCGACAGGGAACTCAGCCAAGAGGCTCACCGAGGGAACGACGGACTGATACTTGTCGGCACCCAGCAATTCGACGGCACTTAAAACTTCTGCTTCGAAGGTGATTAGCACATCGCCCAGGCCACGCTCGGCAAAGGCTGTTGTGGCGCCGCGGCCACCGGTCTCGAACACGGGCACGTTGAGGAAGACTTTGGTCAGGTACTCTTCGACCTTGGTCTGGTCGCCGGCGAATTCCTCATTGGCCCAGGCCCGGGCGGCCAGATAGGTGTAGCGCGCATTGCCGGATGTCTTGGGATTGGGGAAAATTACCTGCACATCGTCGCGCGCAAGATCGTCCCAGTCAGCGATGTTCTTGGGATTGCCGGCGCGCACAAGGAAGGCCGGGAAGGAATAGAAGGGCGAGGCATTGTTGGCGAATTCGCTCTGCCAGTCGTCGGAGACAAAGCCGCCCTCGACCAGCTTCTCAATATCGGTCACCTGGTTGAAAGTCACGACGTCTGCCTGCAGGCCTTCGAGAATCGCTCGAGCCTGGGTGGAGGTGCCGGCATGGGACTGGTTGATCGTCACCGTGACGCCGTTGGCGGCTTCATAGGCCGGAATGAAGGCAAGGTTTTCGGCGTCGAACAGTTCACGCGCAATGTCATAGGACGCGTTAAGGATGTCGGTTGGCTGGGCCAGCACCGGGCTGGCGCTGACGGCGAGGGCAAGCGCGGCAGAGGCGAAGAGCTTGTTCATGGGACGCTAAATCCATTGGTTAGGTCGTGTCAGCGTCGGTTGTGGCGGGGCCTTGTCGCGCCGTAAAGCGGTAAATGCTTGTCTCGGATGAGTAATTTATCGGCAATTGGCTTTGGGCAAAGACGTTGCGCGGCCAGTCAGTCTGGCGACAATTCCTTTCCAGCCGAAAAGGGTCCGGCCGCCTGCGGCGACCGGCTTTGTTCATTTGGAAACGGCGCGACCAATCATGATGATGATGCAGGCACCGATAAAGCCGGCAATCAGGTAGCCGATCCAGCCACCGAACGAGATGCCCAGCAGCCCAAAGAGCAGGCTGGCCAGGATGGCGCCGACAATGCCCAGAATGACATTCTTGAGCACGCCGCCGCCGGAATTCATGAACCGGCTCGCAAGCCAGCCCGCCAGACCGCCGATGATGATGGCTGCAAGCCAGCCAATACCGTCAAATCCCATTTGATTCCTCCTCGCATTGAGTCTTTCGACCCCTGGACGGTCGCACACTGGCTGTGAAAGGCAAGCCGGGCGTTTGCGGATCAGCGCCGGGACGGCTTTACATCCTGAGTACAAAGGACAAACTGGGCGGCAAAAAACGGGAGGCTGCGATGGGAAAGCAACTGCATACGACTCTGGGGCCACTGGAGCGGCACCAGACTGGGCTTATACTGCCGCATGAGCATGTCTTCGTCGACCTGCGTACCCCGGACCAGCCGGGCTTTGCAGAAGCCGAGGTGTCAGACGTCGTCGCACTCATGGCCCCGCAAATCGAGGCGATCAAGGCACAGGGTGTCACTGTATTGGTGGAATGCTCTACCGGCGGCGTCGGCCTGCGCGTCGACATTGATCTCGCAGTCTCGAAAGCGACGGGCCTGCCGATTGTCGTTCCCACCGGCAATTATCGCGAACCCTGGATTCCCGACTGGGTTGCCGCCGCCAGCGAAGCCGAGCTTGAACGCTGGATGGTGAGCGAACTGACGGAAGGTGTCGGTGACACCGGGGTTATCGCCGCCTGGATCAAGGTCAGCGCCGGCGATGACGGCATTACGCCGATGGAGACGAAAATCCTGCGGGCGGCGGCGCGCGCTTCCCAGCAGACCGGGGCCATTATTGGCTCGCACACCATCAAGGGCCGCGTGGTGCTCGACCAGCTCGACATCATCGAAGCCGAAGGCGGCTCGCCCGAACGCTTCATTTCCATTCACACCCAGCTTGAGCCCGATTTCGAGCTGCACAAGGCCGTTTTTGACCGCGGCGCCTGGCTGGAGTTCGACAATATCGGCTGGGTGCCGGATGCCGACATTGTCGCGCTGACCACACGGGCCATCGCGGCGGGGCACGATAAACGGCTGATGCTGAGCCATGACCGCGGCTGGTACGATCCGGCCAAACCCGGCGGCGGCACCCCGCTGCCCTATACGCAACTGGTGGGAACCTTCCTGCCGGCCCTGCGCGCGGAGGGTGTCGACGAGGCCACGATCACGCGGCTGACCCACGACAACCCGTTCAACGCCTTTGCGCGATAGGTGACTAGAAGCTGGCGCGCAGACTCAATTGTGCCGATTGGCTGGACGAGGTTCCGGACCATGTCGCGCGGTAGCTGACGCCGATACTGGCTGACGGCTTGAGCTGAATGCTTGCGCCCAGACCAAGATTGAGCGCGTCCGATGCCTTTCCGGTGGCGGCGATGGAAAATGGCTGGCCACCGTCGAAATTGAATTGACCATTGCCAGTGGCGGCCAGCGTATGGCGCCAGCTTACCTCGCCGGACAAATCGAGCGCAAAGCCGCCCATATCAAGGCTACTGGACGCCCGGAAACCCAGCGTGCTGGCAAGATCGTGCGCAAATGTCTGGCCGTTGAGGCCGGTACTGGATTCGGCGAACGCACCCGTGCCAAGGCCTGCCAGCGAAACCCCCATAAAGGGCTCGACTCGGGCGGACGCAATTTCGGACGAGTAGGCGAGTTCCGCGAAGGCAAAGCCGCCCAGTCCGCCATAGGCGGCCTTGCTCTGCACAAGACCGGGCAGGCCAAGATCGGACTGCGCATGGAGGTTGCCCGGGCCCGCAAGCGCGCCAAATCTTAAAGCCAGCGGTTCCATGCCTGCCGCGCCGTACAACCCGATAACCGGCAGGGTGGCGCTGGCGGTGGCGCTTCCAAGCGAGGTCGTGGTGGAAACAATTCCAGCCGCTACCCCCAGGCGGAGCTGGTTGTTGAGCCAGCTGTCGCCGCCGAAGAGAAGCGAGCCAACGGCGGTTCTGGTATCCTGGCCATTGCCGTCGGTGCGCGCAAAACCAGAGCCGGCATTGGATCGCGCCCAGAGCGTGTTCTCGCCGCGCAACTGTTCCACGAGCATTGACGCCGTGCCGGAGAGTGAGGAGAGGATGTCGCGGCCCAAAGCGACATGCACCTCGCCTGAAACGGCGTCGAAAATAGCGCGGGCCTCGCTGTCATTTGCTGCATTGAGAGCAACATTGCGCAGGTTCAGAGACCCCGACGCCTTATCAAGCCCGCCGGCAACGGCACGCTGATTTGGCGTATTGGCCGCTGCTGCAAGGCTTCGTGTCTGGCGCACCACGAGATAGACATTGTCGGCATCATATTCATCCTCAATGGCGAGAAAGCCGCTGGGGTTGAGATCGCCGGTGAGGGTGAACGTGCCGCCCCGGCCGGTCGTCGTGGTCAGAACCGTATAGCGCGTGCCGATTGTATAGGGATTATTGTCGATGCGGACGATTTTGAGCTCGGCTGCCGGATCGATGACGGCATTGCCGATGACGTCGACACGGTCAGAACTGATGTTACGCGGGTCGAGCTCGATCTCGAGGATCGAACCGGCGCCCGGCGCATAGCCGCCGACAATGGTGAGCACGCCGGGGCTGTTGCCCGGCGCCACGGTCGCGCGATCAACAATCAGATTGCCATAAACCTTGCCTGAGCCTGAAATCACTGAGCCTGGATTGACGTTGACCGTTCCGACAATCTGACCATTTCCCTGTATCCCGACAATCAATGTGCCCGCGTCGATATTGATAATTGTCGCGTCAATTGCCTTGTCGACGATCCATGTGCCTGAGCCGGTCTTGATCAGTTTTGAGGCAAAGGAAGTTTCGCCCAGTACGGCATCGGAATAGAGCTGATGGCCGGTGCCGGTGAGGGTCAGGGTGGAACTGGAATGATCGCCGATTTCCAGATCGCCGGTGATGACACTGCCCGAGTGGAGCGTGACGGTGTTGCGGTCGGTGCGGGCAAGCAGGACCTTGCCTTCAAGGCGACCCTTGTTGACTAGTGTGGTGTCGCCGAAGGCATGAATGGCGCTCTGCCCGGAAATGGTGGCGCCGGCCTCGTTGGTGATCGTGCCGCCACCATCCACGATATAGACACCGATAATCCCGCCCTCGATGTGGCCACCTGACGTGTTGGTCAGGGCAATGTCGGTCGGGGAATAAATGGCATAGTCATCGGCGGCTATGGCGCCGGAATTGGCGATGGTCATGAGGCCGTCGCCCCCTATGGCAATGGAGCCTCCCGTCACCACAGTTCCATCTATGTCGATTGTGCCACCTGTTCCCATGTGGATGGCGTTGCCACCGGCGGTGAGCCTGCCGCCATTGAGATTTACCGAGCCATGCTGAGTCAGACGAATGCCATCGCCGCTAGCTGTCATGGTCGTGTTGCTCGCCGAGACAGAGCTGCCATTGCCCACACGGATGGCATAGCCGCCGGCGGTGATGCCGCCATTGCCAAGCGTTACTGTGCCATTGCCGGCTAGATTGATACCATCGCCGCCCGCGATGATGCTGCCATTGCTGAGCGCTACTGTCCCATTGCCGTTGAGATTGATACCATTGCTGCTGGCGGTGATGGTCGTGCCGGTTGCCGATGCAGTGCCATCGCCATTGATGCGGATAGCGGTGCCTGAGGCGGAAATCGTGCCTCCGTTCGCTGTCACGGTGCCATCCCCATCGAGCTGAATGGTATTTCCACCCGAAATGCTGCCATTTGTCGTTGTGACGGTGCCGCCATTGGCGAGATAGATGGCGTGCAAGCCTGCATTGATCGTGCCAGTATTGGTGACGACGCCGTTTCCATTTATGCGCACGGCGTCGCCATCGGCAATGATTGTGGCGCTGCTATTGGTCACACTGCCGCTGCCCAGGCGAATGCCACCTTCTATGCGCGCGCCATCGGAATTGGTGATGGTGCCATCGCCGTCCGGATTGTACACCGCTCCCTTGATGACGGTGCCCGCACCGGTGTTCAGCAGATTGAGTCCGCCGTCTAAAACGAAGATGCCCGTGACCGGACCTTCGATCATGCCGCCGGAGCGGTTGACGACTTCGCCGCCATGGTAAAGCACCACGCCGCTGCCGTGGCGGCTGAGAATATGGGCGCCATTTTCGTTGACGACCTCGCCCGCCTCTTCCTCGAAAAAGACCGCGTAGGAATTGGCAGAAATCGTGCTGCCTGCGCCGCTATTGCGCACCGAGCCGCTGCCAAAAAAGCGCACACCGGCATAGCCTGCATCGACCAGCGCGCCATCGAGATTTTCGAGAATAAAGGGGCCGTTATAGTCGTATGGCGAAAAGTCCACTGCCACATTGCCGGTGCTGCGGATGGCGCTGCCTGCGCCTCTATTGGTGACTGTGCCATAGTCCCAGATGACTACGCCGGCCACGTCGCTATCAATGGTGGCGCCCGATGCATTGGTGACGTTGCCGCCATAATTCATGATAATGCCGTCGCCGCCGGCGACAATGCGTGCGCCATCGGTATTGGTCACCTCGCCTTCGCCGTCCATGAAAATGCCGATACCGGCAGCATCGATCAGGGCGCCGGCGCCGGAACTGGTCACCTCGCCGCCGTAAAGTTCGATGGCGGTGTCGCTGGTTGCCGTGACGATGCCGTGATTTGTAATACTGGCTGTGTCCTTGACCAGAATGCCATTGGAGTCACCCGTTATCGTACCGTGATTGGTGAGGGTGAGCGTGCCGACACTCTCCACGCCTTTGGTGCCGCCGGTGATGGAGGACCCCGCGCCATTGCTCACGGTGCCGCCCTCGGCGAGGTAAACGCCTTGCCGCGCGCCGGAAATGGATGCGCCGTCGCTATTGTTGAGCGTGGCGGTGGTTTCCAGCGCCACGGCGGCGTCGTTGGGATTAGTGCTGGTGATCACAGTGCCTGTGCCGGTATTGTTCACAGTGCCGCCGCCGTTGAGAACGACGCGTCCGGCAATCTCTGCGCCATCGGCATTGGTTATGGTGCCTCCATCACCGTAAACGGCCACACCGCCCGAAATCATTGAGCCCGCGCCCGTATTGGTTACGTCCCCTCCTTGCGAGATGTACACGCCGGCAGTGGGGCCGGTGATGCGGCCGCCATTTTCATTGCGCAGGCTGCCTGATGCGCCCTGTATCGAGACGCCATAGGCGTCTGCGCCGCTGATTGATGCGACGGGGCCGGAATTGAGCACTGTGCCGCCATTGAACAGAACCACCCCCTGGCGGATCGCCGAACTTATGGCGCCGTAGTTCTCGAGATGGCCGTGGGCACCGCTGAAACCCTGTTCACCAGAGCCGGTGCGGACCAGCGTGCCGTGGTTTTCCAACGTGCCTCCATTGCTGACGTCGATGCCGTTGGCGATAGCGTGAGACGCATCAATGATGAAGCGGGCGCTCGATCCGTTGATGGAGATGGTCCTGCCGCTCATGGTGGCAGGATCGTAGGCAACACTACCCGAGGTGATGTTGATATCGGCCGCTAACGGGCCGCCGGGCGCAGCCAGCAGTGCCAGCACGGAAACCGTGACGGCCAGGTATTTCAGCTTTGGTAGAGCCCATGGCACCGGGCTGGACCTCGACAATGAATCAGTTCTGTTATGGCTAACTTTGCCGGACCGGAGATGCCCGGTCACAAACGCACCTGATCCCTCCGGGGCACACTTACCCAATGATCTCAGACGAAAAATCAGTTTCAGATGACGTTTTTCTGGCCGAAGCAGCTGCGATCCATCAGTCGGCGAAGTTTGAAGAAGCTGTCGCAGTTTATCTCGCCGAGCTTGTGCGCTGGCGCGAAGGGTCGCCTCTCATGCATAAGCTGGGAGCAAACAAGGGCCGGATGCATGTGACCGGCTATTTGCTCCATCTGAGCGCCATAGACCGGCTTGCAGGCGGCGAGGGGGGTGTCACCTATGGCGAGTTGTTCGAAATATGTGTGGCGCGCCGGGCAGAGGTAGGGGCTCGCGTCCTGAAGACGACTTTGGCGCTGTTGCGACTGGCGGGCTTCGTTGAAACATGGCGCGGAAAGACCGACCGGCGGGTCGTCCACTATCGTCCAACCGGGCGCATGTACAGCCATGCAAGGCTTGCCTATGGCTATGCTGCGGCAGCGCTGGACGTGCTGGAGCCCCAAACCCGGCGGCTATGCCGCCTGCAGACGGACGAAGTCTTTCTGCAGACCATGCTGGCGTCGGCGGGGGCAGCCCATGCAGAGCAGCCGCCTGGCGGCTACATGCCTGACTTTATTGGCTATATCGGCGAGCGCGAGGGAGCCGGCGCGGTGCTGGCATTGCTGATAATGACGCAGGCCCGACGCGCGCCACCACCAAGCCGCGCTGCATTGGCGTCCCGGTTTGGCCTCTCGAAATCGCAGGTCACGCGTATTCTGACCGATGGTGCAGAGCGGGGCTATTATGGCCTCTACGAAAACGGCCAGCCTGTCGTGACAACAAAGGCAGAAGATTCCTTCCGCCGCTGGATCAGCATTGAACTGGCCTTCCACGCCCGTCACATGCGCTGAATGCCGACCAAACGCTGACCATGATGCGCAGTCCTAACCGCGCACCGGCTCGGCAAAGAGGTCATATTCGTCGCTGTCGGTGACAACGACGGAGACAATATCGCCTATCTTGATGCCATCGGCATTGTCAACGATGACCTGGCCGTCGATTTCCGGAGCATCCCACTTGGACCGCGCAATGACGCGGTTTTCCTCGGGACGGACATCATCGACGATGACGTCAATGGTGCGACCGACCTTCTTGGCCAATTGCCCAGCCGAAACGTTCTGGGCAACCTCCATCAGGCGCTCGAAACGATCCTGCATGACTTCGTCGGGCACAATGCCGGGAAGCTCATTGGCCGGCGCACCGGTCACGGGCTCATATTTGAAGCAGCCGGCGCGGTCGATTTCGGCCTCTTCGATGAAGTCGAGCATCATCTCGAAGTCTTCCTCGGTCTCACCGGGGAAGCCCACGATGAAATTGGATCGTACAGTTAAATCAGGGACTTGGCGCTTCCAGTCGAGAGTTCGATTCAGCGTCTTTTCCTGATGCGCCGGGCGGCGCATAGCCTTCAACACTTGCGGCGAGGCGTGCTGGAAGGGAATGTCGAGATAGGGCAGGACCAGGCCTTCGGCCATCAGTTCCATGACCGCGTCGACATGGGGGTAGGGGTATACATAATGTAGCCGCACCCAGGCACCGAGCTGACCCAGCTCTTTGGCGAGGTCATAAAACTTCGCCTTGACCGGGCGGCCGCGATAATTGCTTTCGGCGTATTTGATGTCCACGCCATAGGCGCTGGTGTCCTGCGAGATAACCAGCAATTCCTTGACCCCCGAGCGGATCAGGCCCTCGGCCTCGCCCAGAATGCCGGCGGCAGGACGCGATGCCAGATCGCCGCGGATCTGCGGGATGATGCAGAAGGAGCAGCGATTGTTGCAGCCTTCGGAAATCTTGAGATAGGCGTAGTGGCGTGGGGTCAACTTGAGACCCTGTTCGGGCACCAGGTCGACGAACTTGTTGGGAACCGGCGGCAGGTGCTCATGCACCGCATTGACCACATTCTCATATTGATGCGGGCCGGAAATCGCCAGAACCGAGGGATGTGTCTGGCGGATCAGTTCTTCTTCGACGCCAAGGCAGCCCGTAACGATGACGCGGCCATTTTCATTGAGCGCTTCGCCGATGGCCTCAAGGCTTTCCTGTTTGGCGCTGTCGAGGAAGCCGCAGGTATTGACCAGCACGATGTCGGCGCCGGCATAGTCACGCGAAAACGAATAGCCCTGGGCGCGCAGCGTGGTCATGATACGCTCGCTATCGACGAGGGCTTTGGGGCAGCCGAGGCTGACGAGGCCAATTTTTGGCGCTTGGCTCATGAGAGCGGATTTTCCGATGTGGGAATGGTTGCGCGCGTCATACAGAATGTTTGACGGTTACGCAATGTGACTGTCGGCCAGCAGGGCTGATCTGTGTCTCAGGCTGAACACGCTAAAGTGAAAATATGCAGAATGCTGAACAGTGCGTGCGTGAAGGCATGGGTTTCGCCGCGCGCTCGCGTCTTGTAGCCATCGCTCCTTCACGGCGTCAGCACGGCGCATCATTCAGGAGCATTTTATGTTTGATCGTCTTTCACCCTATGCGCCACAGGCACTCGCTGTGCTGCGCATCGTCGCTGCCCTGCTGTTCATTCTGCATGGCACGCAGAAACTCTTTGGCTTTCCTGCCGCCCAGGGCCCTACCGAATTGATGAGCCTTTTTGGTCTCGCTGGCCTGATCGAAGTTGTCGGCGGCCTGCTGATCCTGGTTGGCTTTTACTCACGCGTCGCGGCCTTCGTCGCCTCGGGCACGATGGCCGTCGCTTACTGGTATGCCCACGCGCCGCAGAACCCCTTCCCGGTCAACAATATGGGCGATGCGGCGATCCTCTACTGCTTCGTCTTCCTCTATTTCGT
>JAEYTY010000123.1 GCA_023433775.1 Pseudomonadota bacterium
GTCCTGGTCGCTGACGAAGGTATATTGCTCGACCCAGTTGACGATCATCAGGTCGCCGCTGATCTGGGTTATCGTCCAGAAAGCTGGGAACGCATCCGACCCCTGGCTTGCTCCAGAGCCTGAGCCACTTTCGCGCTCGAAGCTCGCTATATTGAAAAGTTGGTTGGGCTCACCACCATTCCAGCCAGAGAGGGCCGAGCCAAGATCGTCCTTGTCCCAAATCGCATTGACTTGGACAATGGCGTTTACCTCGATATGGTCTCCAACCACGGCCGTCACCTTGGCGCCGGTCCAGAGAGTCTTCAGGACCGCGTTGTTGACCAGCACGTTCTCGCCTGCCGTGATGGTAACCGACGCTTCCGCAAGGGGTCCGTATGTGACCACACTGGATCCCCCGGCATCGTTCGCTCCATCCTCATGATCTTCGACTTCGCCCTCCTCGTCTTGGAAGGCGTGATAATCCTCAAGCCGAGGGACCTCCGTTACCAGCTCGCCGTTGACGTAGCTTCCCGAAAGAGCGCCGGTCTGGGCAACGATAAAATCGCCCTCCTGGGCCGCAACATCCAGTGCCTCCGCGGCGCCCTTGACAAGCGAGATCATCTCATCGGCTGATCCGGGAGCTTCGACGTCCGAGAGCGGGAACATGGACGTGGTCATGTCCGCCGCATCAAGGAGCGACTTCGTGGCCATTGTTGTCCCAACGACCGCCAAGGCGTGGTTTCCGACCGAGAACACGTCATTGTCACTGAGGAAGATATGCTGCTGGATGTAGTTGAGCACGGAGCCAACTGGCTCAATCGGAGGCATCTCGATTTCGGCCGCCGGTCCGGGAGCCGGCATTCGCATCAGTTGCGCATCAGGGGGGGGCGACTCTCGCCATGTGACCACCGACTGAACCGCCATCACAGGTGAAGGAACTTCCCAGAAAGTCGCCTTAGGAAAGAGCGGCGCAACCGGCCGGTAGAAGAGGAATGGGTCATAGCCTAGAAACTCGAACGGCGTGGCGAACGTTTCGCTTTCGCTGGTGCTTGATTGAACGTCTTGTCTAGGAAGCGAGAAGGAGAAGTCATCGTAACTATCCCTTTGCCGAGCCGCCTCCAGAGTTGTGTGGAATATCCCGATAAAGTGAGAGATCTCTTCGGTGATCTTGTCCATACCAAGCATGATGAGCACTCCTTGGCTGGATCTCGTCGGTGGCGAGGTCCCAGTGGGTGGATCTGCGCAAGATCATCGCGCAGATCCATTTCAACGTTGGGGCGATGCGCCACCCTTAGGCGGCGTCATCATCCTCGCCGATGACGTTGCTGGTCAGGCTGCCGCCGACGATCGTCATGTCGATGGCGTTCTGCTGCAGGTTTGCCCCCAGCACGATTTCCTGGTTGAAGGCGTTGGTGTCGATGGCTGCATCCGCCGATGCCGAACTCGTGCCGGTGACGAAGCCGTCATCGCCATTGTTCGAACCCCAGGTACCGCCTGAGCCACCGGCGCCGCCGTAGCCTGTCGTTGCCGTGCCACCGGCACCGCCGGCACCACCGGCACCACCCATGGACCAGCCGCCGAAGGCATCACCGCCGAAGCCGTCCGCCCAGGCACCGCTGAGGGCTGCGCCGCCGTCACCGCCGCCGGCCCAGCCGGTTCCACCTGTGGCCGCTCCGCTCGTCGCGTCACCGCTGTCCGCGTCACCGCCGGCCCCGCCTGTTCCAGCACCACCGGCGCCACCGGTCGCAGCGCCACTGCCGCTGCCACTGCCGGTGCCACTCCCGCTTCCGGTTGCTGCACCGCCGTCGCCGCCTGCCCCGGCCGCGCCGCTGGCACCACCGGCACCGCCGGCGCCACCGGCACCGCCACCGCCGCCGGCGCCACCGGTCGGATTGCCGCCATAGCCATCACCGCCGTCATTGCCGCCGACCAGGATCGGGTTGATCAGGCCCAGCGAGCCCACGACGGGAATCGCGTCTCCACCGGTGCCAGCTCCGCCGGCACCAGCGTTGCCGCCGTCGGCATCACCGCCGTCGTCGCCGTCGCCGCCATTGCCGCCTTCACTATCTCCACCGGAGTCACCCTCTCCACCGAACGCCAGCCCCGCACCCAGGCCAAGGCCCAGCCCGAGGCCAACGCCAAGGGCGTCGCCACCGCGGGCACCGTTGCCGCTTCCGCCACGGGCGCCGTCCGCGTCACCGCTTGTGGCGTCACCACTGTCGCCATAGCCGCCGGCTGCAAGACCGCCGACACTGATGCCACCGAGCGCGGCGCTTCCGGCAGATCCCCCGGCGCCCGCCCCACCGGTTGCTCCTCCGCCGGTGGAATCGCCGCCGTCGTCACCATCGCCGCCGTCCGCATCGGCATCGTTGCCACCGTCTCCTCCGGAGCCGCCGGCGTTGATACCATCACTGGCGATCGCAAATCCTCCGGAAGCACTCTGGTTGAGCTCGAACGTTCCGTTGTTGTTGACGGACGCAGAACCAAGATAGTCGTCGTCTGAGATGTTGGCGACCTGACTCAGGACATTGGCGACGTCACTGCCATCACCACCAAGGGCGTCGTTGAGGATGTCTTCGAACTTGATGTTGAAGACGCCTTCCACGGAGCTGCCACCGCTGACGTCAATGTCTGCAAAGTCGTCGTCATCCGGAAGGTAGCCATCCATGGCAACATCAACGGTTACGCCAACATCGACCGTGGTTGTATTGACGTTCTCATTGATGTTCTCGCTGGCGTTGAAGTTGGCATTACCGTTCAAATTGGCGTTGCCATTCAGA
>JAEYTY010000014.1 GCA_023433775.1 Pseudomonadota bacterium
ATGGGTTCGCGGCAGTAATGTCCCCCTAGGAAACCCCCTGCAAGCATTCCCGGCGCTCCGAGACGTCTTGCGTCTCATTTTTAAATTTCGAGACAAAAGGCGTCTCGGAGCACCATCAACTGAAGCAAAACCGGGGGTTTTTGGACAGCCCGGCGGAAAGTCATGCCTCACCTTTGACGTCACAAGGAGAAGTGCCTTGAAACCGATTAGCGCCGCGAGTGCCGCGCGCTACTTCTCGCCCTTGCCAAACAGCTTGCTCAGCATGTCAGCCATCGGCCCCGACTTCGGCATGTCTGCCTGCGGCTTGGCTGGGCGGGCCTGGCGGATATGGCTCTGGGCCTTGGGGGCGGGCTTGTCGGCTTTTGGCTCTTCCTTGCCCGTCTGCGCGGCGAGGGCCAGCTTGTTCATGAAGCCGGCATCGTCGCCTTTGAGCAGCAGGCCGGCATGACGACCGATATCGTCAAGCAGGGGCTCCAACCAGGCCTTGTCGGCCTTGGCGAAATCGCCCAGCACGTGATGGGTCACAAATTCCTTGCCCGGATGGCCAATGCCGAGCCGGACGCGCTTGTAGTTAAGCCCGATCTGCGGATCGATAGAGCGCAGACCGTTGTGTCCGCCATTGCCGCCACCGACCTTCACCCGCACCTTGCCGGGCGCGAGATCGAGTTCGTCATAGAAGACGATGATGTCTTGGGGCGCGAGTTTGTGGAAGTGTGCGACCTGCTGCACGCTGTCGCCCGATTTGTTCATGAAGGTCTGCGGCTTGAGCAGCAATACCTTCTCGCCGCCGATATTGCCTTCGGCAAGCAGGCCCGCGTGCTTCGACTTCCAGCCCGAAATGCCATTGGCCGAGGTGATGGCATCAAGCGCCATGAAACCGATATTGTGGCGGTTTCCGGCATATTGAGCGCCCGGATTGCCCAGGCCGACCAGCAGTTTCATGGCGGGGCGCCTTTCAAAAATGACAGAGGCGGCCACGGGGCCGCCTCGTTCAGATTCAGTCGCGGCAAAAGAGCTTTACTCTTCGGCAGCAGTCTCGCCGTCTTCACTATCAGCGCCGGCCGACTTGAGGCTCGAAGGAGCAACCACGGTGGCGATGGTGAAGTCGCGATCGGTGATCGCAGCCTTGACGCCCTTGGGCAGCGTGACAGCCGAAATGTGGATCGAGTCACCGATGTCATAGCCGGTGAGATCAACGGTGATCTCTTCGGGAATGGCATTGGCCGGGGCGATCACTTCGACAGTGTGGCGCACGACATTGAGCGTGCCGCCGCGCTTCAGGCCCGGGCTCTTTTCTTCATTGATGAAGTTCACATGGACTTCAACGTGAAGAGAAGTATTGGCGCCGACGCGCAGGAAGTCGATGTGGAGCGGAGTGTCCTTGACCACGTCGAGCTGATAGTCGCGGGGAATGACACGGTGCTTGGTGCCATCCACGTCCAGCTCGAGGATGTGGGACTTGAAGCCACCGGCATAGATGAACTTCAGGGCATCCTTGAACGCGACAGAAACCGTTACGGGGGGCTTCTTATCACCATAAATAACGCCGGGAACGAGTCCCTGACGACGCGCTTCGCGAGCGGCCCCCTTGCCCACTCCCTCACGCGCCTGTGCCTTGAGCACTTTGGTCGCAGCCATGGAAATATCCATTCTGGGTTGGTGTATGTGTCACTACAACAGCATACGCGCCCGTCCTCCAGGGGTGACGAGCGCTTCATGGGGCGGGCTATAGCGCAAGGCAGGGCAGGGGGCAAGGGATTCCGGCGGGCGCCGGTCATTCCATGGAAATAACGCGACGCAGCGGATCGGAGGCTATCGACGGCAAGCGCTTACTTTTTCCGAAGAAACTTCGCCCATCGCCTTTTCCAGCGGTGACGAACGTATTTGTAGAAAATTTCGTTGGTCATGACGTGGCGATAGAAGCGGACAAAGGCGACTGACCGGCTCATGCCGGTTCGCATGAGCCAGGGCTTGTTGTCGCCCGTATAGTGCAGAATTGCCGGGTCGAGTGACTCGTGCAGCGGCCTGGGGTCAATTGTGTTCCAGCGCCAGGGGAGGCGTTGCCAATTGCCCCGGAAGATCAGGTTGAGCAAGTCCTGATCGTAGTAGATGCGCTGCATGACGCCATCGGCGTAAGCTTTTTCCAGTTTCCCTATGATGTCCGCTTCTCGCCAACCCGCGAGATCGATCAGCACAATGCCGGCATTAAAATAGGTATCGGCGACATTGAAAATATCGCGGTTACCCCTGACGTCGCGGCCTGCCATGATCCACGGACCGGAGGTGTCGCGAACAGCGGCAATAGGATGCCCGTTCAGGTCCCAATCGAACAGGGTGGAGATATCGTCCCGGACCATCAGGTCGCAATCGAGATAAAGAATGCGCGTAACGTCCGGGCCTACCAGGCGGTCGATGACCAGCCTTGCATAGACAATGTTGGAGAGACGCTTGTTCTCCGGCATTCGCTGCGCGAGGTCTCGAAACAGATCGGATTGTTCCAGATCGTACCAGCGGAGCTGCACGGGGAATTCCGAGGCGATAGATTCCAGATCTGCGCGATGGTCGTCTGAAAGCGTCCTATGACAAAGATGGAACACGATATTCTCGCGCTCTTTGCTGAAAAGACAGACCGAGCGCATCGTTGCATAGGCAGGCGCCCAGAAATTATCGTCAAATGTCAGGGCAATGTGGATCGGTCTGGCTATCATTCTCGTCTTTCGAATGAGGACTCGCCGCTAAAATCACTCCACTGGAGCGATTTTGCCGTGAGGCGGCCGCAGCCTAGTCAAACAGGCTCGACACGCTCTGCTCGCTCGCCGTGCGGGCGATAGCTTCGCCGAGCAGGGTGGCGATGCTCATGCGGCGGATATTGGCAGCCGCGCTGGTGGCTTCGGTGTCCTCGATGGAATCGGTGATCACCAGTTCCTTGAGCTTGCTGGCGGCGATGCGCTCGGAGGCGCCGTCGGAGAGCACGCCGTGCGTAATATAGGCGGAAACATCCTTAGCGCCCGCCTTGAGCAGCGCTTCGGCGGCGTTGACCAGGGTGCCGCCGGAATCGACGATATCGTCGATGAGAATGCAGGTCTTGCCGTCGACATCGCCGATAATGTTCATGACTTCGGACACACCGGCGCGGGGGCGGCGCTTGTCGACGATGGCGAGGCTGGCGCCGATGCGGCTGGCGACATTGCGGGCGCGGACCACGCCGCCGACGTCGGGCGAAACAATCATGACATTGTTGACGTCATAATTGTCCTTGATGTCGCGCACCATGACCGGCGCGGCGGTCAGGTTGTCGGTCGGAATGTCGAAAAAACCCTGGATCTGGGCGGCGTGCAGATCGAGCGTCAGCACGCGGTTGGCGCCGGCCTCGGTGATGAGGTTAGCAACAAGCTTGGCGGAAATGGGCGTGCGTGGCGCTGATTTACGGTCCTGGCGGGCATAGCCGTAGAAGGGTAGCACCGCGGTGATCCGGCGGGCGGAGGAACGGCGCAGCGCATCGGTAATGATGAGCAGTTCCATGAGGTTGTCATTGGCCGGGTAGCTCGTGGACTGGAGGATGAATACATCCTCGCCGCGCACATTTTCATGCACCTCGACATAGACTTCCTTGTCGGCGAAGCGCTTCACCGTGCAATCGGTCAATGGGAGTTCGAGATAGCCTGCCACGGCCTCGGCCAGAGCACGGTTGGAATTGCCGGTCACCAGCTTCATGGGGCGCGATCCTGTCTCAACAAGTCCCCGGGAGCGGGACCTACCAGTTTCGCGGCAGCTTTAGCGGGTCGTTGCCAGACTCGCAACGCCACTTTCGGTGGATGGGTAAATTAAAGCTATGTCAGGCCGATGACAGCAATCTGCCGCCCGGTGCGGGTCTTTTGGTGGGTAGCATAGCGATGCGAGAAATAGCGGTCGGGGTGGGCATAGGTGCAGGCGCCGACCTGATCGACGAATTGGACCCCGGCATCGGACAGGCTTTGGGCGACAAAGCCGGGCAGATCGAAATGCGGCTGGCCGCCGGGCGGGGTGTGAAAATGGCGCGCGCCATCGCGGTGCAGGGCAAGGAAATCGGCCCTGAACTTATCCCCCACCTCATAGTTTGTGGCATGAATGGTGGGGCCATAGGCGGCGCGGATATTGGCAATGTCTGCGCCGAGGTCGAGCATGGCGGCGATGGTTTTTTCGACAATGCCATCCACGGCGCCGCGCCAGCCGGCATGGGCGGCACCGACAATGCCGGCTTTGGGGTCGGCCAGGAGGATTGGCGTGCAATCGGCGGTGAGAATGCCAAGCAGCAGGCCGGGCGTGCTGGTGACCAGGGCGTCAGCTTCAATCGCCGAAGCATCAATGGCGGTCGTGATGGTCTGGACGCGTGTGGAGTGAACCTGTTTCAGAATGATCAGCGGCCCGCCGCCCAGGGCATCGGCTATGTCCCGCCTGTTGGCGGCAATTGCGTCGGCATCGTCACCGACGGTCAGGGACACATTGAGACCGGCAAATTCGGCCTGCGAGTGGCCGCCCTGTCGGCCAAAAAAGCCATGGCGCACATTGCCTCCGGAACTGAGCTGGGGCGACTTTTCCGGACGCACGCTCACTGCACAAACCCCACGGGTACCAGGCCGGGACTGTGGGCGCAGAAGACCTTGAAGAGATCGCCCATCTGCTCGGGCGCAACGAGGCGATCCCGCGCGGTCCGGATATCATCGGCAGAGCCCGGATTGGCCCGAGACAGCGCCGCAGCACGTTCATCTATTCCGAGGCGGCTGAGGAATTGTCCTTGTGTGGCAAGAGGTTGAGCAGCAAGGCCGGCGCCGCGGGCAAGGGTGGCGAGTGCGCCGAAATCGACATGCGCGGAAAGATCGGTTTCGCCGGGCAGGTCCAGCACGTCGGCATAGGCATGGTTGCGGACGCCCTGCAAGGTATCGCCAGTGCGGGTCTGGGCGTAGCCATAGTCGATGGCGAGGATAGCACCGCCTTGTTTTGCAACGGTTTTTGCGAGGCGTGACATGACCTCGCCGCCGGCAAAACAGACTTCCAGCATGGTGTCCATTTCGGCATTGGCGACGGCCTCGGGCATCGCGCTGTCGGGGATGGGGGTGGGCGAAAGGCCGAAGGCGCGTTTGCCTTCGACGAGACCGACCATACGCTCGTGCCAGCCATCGGGTTTGCGGATGAATTGGCGGATTGGCAGGGCGTCGAAAAACTCGTTGGCAATGACGAGGAGGGGGCCGTCGCCGACCTGCTCAAAGGTCTCAACCCATTGAGGATCATAGGATTCTAGCCGCGACTTTTGCAGGGCGATGAGCGCCGGGCTGGTTTCGAAGAAGCGCAGGTCGAGGGCGTCGCGGAAGCCGGGGGCGCGGCAGGCGACGCGGAGGATATCGGACATCAGCGTGCCGCGACCGGGGCCCAGTTCGAGCAGGGTAAAGGCCTTGGGCTCGTCCATCTGCTGCCAGAGATTGACCAACCAAAAACCGATAAGCTCCCCAAACATCTGGGAAATTTCGGGCGCGGTGGTGAAGTCGCCCTGCGTGCCCAGAGGGTCTTCGGTGCGGTAATAGCCCTTGGTGGGGTGGGTGAGGCAGAGGCCCATATAGGTGGCGACGGACATGGGGCCTGATGAGCGAACCTGTAGTTCGATCTGCTCTTCCAGTGTCAAATTTTTGTTCACGTTCAGCTTCTCACGGGCATTTGGTTAGCAGACTGCTGACGCTTCAGGGTCGCAAAAGGCTAACGGGACGCGAAAGGGCGTAATAGACCAGTCCGATCCCCCCGATAACCAGAGGAAGGCTCAGCACCATGCCCATGGTCAGCCAGCCACCATAGAGGTAGCCGATCTGGATATCGGGTAGGCGAACGAATTCGACAAGGATGCGCGAGAGCCCGTAGCCCATGCCAAAAATGCCGGCGACCAGGCCGGGCTTGCGTAGAGCATAGAAGACGTGGGTGGCGACGCGGATGATGAGGAAAAGCACCAGACCCTCGAGCGCGGCTTCATAAAGCTGGCTGGGGTGGCGGGGAACCTGCAGGGGATCGGTCGGGAAGATGACGCCCCAGGGCATGTCGGTGGGCGCGCCATAGAGTTCGGCATTGATGAAATTGGCAATGCGGACAAGGAAAATGCCGATGGTGGAAACGGCGGCAATAAGATCGAGCCCGCTCAGCCAATTGCCGTTCCGGCGCAGGGTGAAGATGACAACGGCCAGCATCAGTCCCAGCATTCCGCCGTGATAGGACATTCCGCCATCAAGCGTGTTGATGATCTCGACCGGGTTCGCGAGGTAATAAGGCAGGTTGTAGAACAATACATAGCCGACACGGCCGCCGACGACGATGGCGAGCATGGTCCAGAAGGCGAAGTCCCAGATGTCATTCGCCTTGAAGGGTGGCTCCCCGCGATGCCAGAGCCGCTCATTGCGCAGCAGCAGATAGCCATAGACCGCGCCCAGCAGCACACCAAACAGATAGCCCAGCGCATACCAGCGAATGGCGAAGGGGCCGATGGCGAAGGCGACGGGATCAATGTTGGGGAAGGGCAAGGGCATTCCTTTTGCCGAAGGCGGCAGATCAGAGTGGTGCTAATGCCGTAACGTCAGGGGGCATGGGTCGCAAGAGCGGAGTTGGGACAGGGCGGGGCCTATTCGGCGCAATAGATGCCGTAAAGGGTGGTCAGCACCTGCTTCACCGCGTCGGAGGCGAGGCTGTAATGGACCTGCTGGCCTTCGCGCCGCGTCTTGACGAAGTCCCAGGCGCGCAGCTTGGACAGGTGCTGCGACAGCGGTGACTGCCCCAGGCCGACCCGGTCACCCAGTTCCGTCACATTCATCTCGCGCTCCAGGAGATTGCACAGGATCAGCAATCGTTTGGAATTGGCCATGGCCGTGAGGAGGCGCGTGGCCTGTTCGGCATTGGCCTCCATTTTTTCGATTTCCATATTGATCATATTAGAATGTGCTTATATACGACTGGATGTGACGTCAATGTCTGACGATTTCCCGCCAGTTTCAAGGATGCCGATATGAGATTCAATGTTGGAACGCCTGACCGGATAATCCGCATCATCCTCGGCGCCGCGCTTATCCTGCTGCCCTTCCTTTCCGGGCTGGCCATTTTTGCCAGCCCGTTCTGGGTCACGGCCTCCATCGCCGTTGGTGCCGTGCTGATCGTGACCGCACTGGTGCGCTTCTGCCCACTCTATGCCGCCCTCGGCATATCCACCTGCAAGGTTTCCTGATTCATGACTGGATTTACCCCCCTCATGTCGCTGCTTGGCGGCGCGCTGATCGGGCTTTCTGCCGTATTGCTCATGGCCTTCAATGGCCGCATCGCTGGGATGACCGGCATCCTCACCGGTCTGCTGCCGCCTATGGCCACCGACTGGCCGTGGCGTGCGGCCTTCATCGCGGGCGCTATCGTAGCGCCGGTGTTGATCCTTGGCATTTCCAGCGAGGCGGTCAGCTTTGATAGTCCCGTGCCGGCCCGGTGGCTGGTGGTCGGCGGGTTGGTCGTGGGTGTCGGTGTCTATTTCGGCTCGGGCTGTACGTCCGGCCACGGGGTCTGCGGCATGGCTCGGCTCTCGCCGCGCTCGATTGCTGCCACGGCCATCTTCATGGCGACCACGACGGTCACGGTTTTTGTCATTCGCCATGTGATGGGAGGCTTCTGATGCTGCGCACAATAAGTGCAGGTTTCGCTGGCCTTGTCTTCGGCACCGGCATTGCCCTTTCCGGCATGGCCAATCCGGCCAAGGTGCTGAATTTCTTTGATCTGGCCGGCTCCTGGGACCCGTCCCTGGCGTTTGTCATGGGTGGGGCTCTGATGGTGACCGCCCTTGGCTATCGCTTCGTGCTCAAGCGCGACAAGCCGATTGCGGAGGCGCGCTTCCATCTGCCGACCGGGCGCAAGCTCGACACGCCGCTATTGGCAGGCTCTGCCATTTTCGGTGTGGGCTGGGGCATTTCCGGCTTCTGCCCGGGCGGCGCCATTCCGGCCCTTGGTCTGGGTGAACCAAGCGCCTGGATTATTGTTGGAGCAATGCTCGCCGGCATCTTCGCCGCCCGCACCGTTCGCCTCGCGCTGCAACAGCGCGCAGTCCAGACTGCCTGATTTTTGCGAAAGGATATCGCCATGAGCAATTTTCCCTTCATACCCGACCTGTCGGTTACCCCCGAGGTCACTGCCTTTTTCGACGCGCCGACCAATACGATCAGCTATGTGATCAAGGACCCGGCTTCGAACGCCTGCGCGGTCATCGACAGCGTCATGGACATCGACTATGCGGCCGGTCGCATCACCTATGAAGGCGCCGATGCCATCGTCCGCTATATCGTGGACAATGGGCTCAAGCTTGAATGGCTGATCGAGACCCATGTCCATGCCGATCATCTGTCCGGCGCGCCCTATATTCAGAGCAAGCTGGGCGGCAAGCTGGGCATCGGCGAAAACATCACCATTGTGCAGGACACCTTTGGCAAGGTGTTCAACGAGGGTACGGAATTCCAGCGCGACGGCAGCCAGTTTGACCGGTTGTTCAAGGATGGGGACAGCTATCAGATTGGCGGCCTCACGGTGCATGTCATGCATACGCCCGGCCATACGCCGGCCTGCATGACCCATGTTGTCGGGGACGCTGCCTTTGTCGGGGATACGCTCTTCATGCCCGATGGCGGTTCGGCCCGTGCCGACTTCCCGGGCGGCGATGCCCGCACGCTCTATCGGTCAATCCAGCGCGTGCTTTCCCTGCCCCGCGAGATGCGGCTTTTCATGTGCCACGACTATGGCCCGAATGGCCGGGACATTCAGTGGGAAACCACTGTTGGCGACGAAATCGACCACAATATCCATGTCGGGCAGGGCACCGACGAGGACAGCTTTGTCGCCATGCGTGAAGCGCGTGACGCGACGCTGGCCATGCCCAAGCTCATCATTCCGGCGCTTCAGGTGAATATGCGCGCCGGCCAGCTACCCCCCAAGGACAGCGACGGCAAGACCTATCTCAAAGTCCCCGTGAACGGCCTCTGACATGTGGCCCTTCAGCAATAAATCAGTGAAAGCCAGAACCATGAATATTCGACAGATTGCCCCCGATTTTTCCGCCACCGGCCAAATCCTGCCTGAACAGATGCAGGCCGTGGCCGATGCCGGCTTCAAGTCCATCGTTTGCGCTCGCCCCGATAATGAAGACGCCGGCCAGCCAAGCTTTGACGCCGTGGCCAAGGCGGCTAACGCCTTGGGCATAGAGATTGTGCATATCCCGGTTTCGGGAATGCTGGGCGAAGGACAGGTCATCCGGTTCCACGACGCCTGGGAGAAGATGCCCAAGCCCATGCTCGGCTATTGCCGCTCGGGCGCCCGCGCGGGAAGCCTCTACGCTACCCTGTCCAGATAGTTCCATGCAGCTCAGGACCTACTTCCCAATCCTCGAGTGGGGCAGGCGCTATAACCGGCAGACGCTGACCAGCGACCTCGTGGCCGCTGTCATCGTCACCATTATGCTGATCCCGCAGTCGCTGGCCTATGCGCTTCTGGCCGGCTTGCCGCCGGAGGTGGGTCTTTATGCATCCATACTGCCGCTGATTGCCTATGCGCTGTTCGGAACATCTTCGGCGCTGGCCGTCGGTCCGGTAGCGGTTGTCTCCCTGATGACCGCAGCGGCGGTCGGACGGCTGGTAGCCGAGGGAACGGCTGACTATGCCAGTGCCGCGATCCTGCTGGCGCTTCTTTCAGGCGCCATGCTCACCGTGATGGGATTGTTCAGGCTAGGCTTCATCGCCAATTTCCTGTCGCATCCGGTGATCTCGGGTTTTATCACGGCCTCGGGCATCATCATTGCCACCAGCCAGGTTGGCGGGTTGCTGGGCATCCGCACGGAGGGCCACGCCCTGCCGCAGCTTTTGACGTCCATTGCGGATAATATTGGCAGTATCAACTGGAACACAGTCGCCGTAGGCGCGGTGGCGCTGGCGCTGCTGTTGTGGATCCGGCTGGATCTCAAGAACTGGCTGGCGCGCTTTGGCCTGCCCAAGGGCGTCGCCACTGTTGTCGTGCGGGCCGGGCCGGTCTTCGTTGTCTTTCTCACCATGGCCTGGTCGGCCCTGTTCGACCTGGGCAGCAAGGGCGTTGCGCTGGTCGGGCAGGTGCCGCAGGGATTGCCAATGCTGTCGCTGCCCAGCTTTAATCTCGACACGATGCAGGCGCTGCTGCTGCCCGCGCTGATCATATCAGTGGTCGGGTTTGTTGAATCCATTTCGGTTGCGCAGAGCCTTGCCGCCAAGCGCCGGGAGCGGATCGACCCCAATCAGGAATTGATCGGCCTCGGAGCCTCGAACCTGGCGGCAGCTTTGGGCGGCGGCTATCCGGTGACCGGGGGCTTTGCCCGCTCGGTGGTGAATTTTGATGCCGGGGCCGCGACGCCTGCCGCAGGCGCCTTCACCGCAATTGGTATTGCCGGTGCAACGCTGCTGCTGACGCCGTTTCTCGCCATATTGCCCAAGGCGACGCTGGCGGCGACCATCGTGCTGGTCGTGCTGACGCTGGTGGATTTTTCCATCTTCAAGCGAGCATGGGCCTATTCAAAGGCCGATTTCGCTGCGGTGAGCATCACGCTGATCGGAACGCTGCTGCTTGGTGTTGAGGTGGGCATTTCGCTGGGCGTCGGCGCGTCGCTGCTGATCTTTCTCTATCGCTCCTCGCGCCCGCACACGGCCGTAGTGGGGCTGGTGCCGGGCACCGAGCACTATCGCAATGTCAAACGGCATCAGGTGGAAACCATTCCGGGCATTCTCTCGATACGCGTGGACGAGAGCCTCTACTTTGCCAATGCCCGCTATCTGGAAAACCTGATCCAGGCGCAGGTGGCGGCGGATTCGAGCGTGACGGATGTGGTGCTGATGTGTTCGGCGGTCAACGCGATTGACCTGTCGGCGCTTGAAAGCCTGGAGGCGATCCAGCAGCACCTGGCCGACATGGGTGTCCGGCTGCATCTTTCCGAGGTCAAGGGGCCGGTTTCCGACCAATTGCGCAAGACCGACTTCGCCAGGCATCTCAGCGGGCAGATTCACCTCAGTCATTTTCAGGCCATGCAGACCATCGCCGATGGCAGGAGGCAGCAGGCCGGAGGCTGAGCGAACGGGCGCATCCGCCGCACTGGTCATCGGGCGTGGTCTGCCCTACATATCAGTTCAACAACCTTATCTTTGCGGAACGGACAGAGCCATGAGCCAGAGCAACAGGATTTTTGATGATCTGGGACGCCTGATGAATGAGGCGGCCGGGGTCGCGGATGGGGTTCGGCGCGAGGTCGAGACGGTGGTGAAGGCACAGGCCCATCGCATCGTCAATGACATGGACCTGGTCAAGCGCGAGGATTTCGACGCGCTGCGGGAGCTGGTTCAGGTGCAGAGCGAGGAGCTCGAAGCGTTGCGCAAGGAAGTGGCGGCGCTGAAGGCGAAATAGGTTTTTAGCCTTTGCCATCGGGCAAATTGAGTCCCTCAAAGCGAGGGCGTGACAGGCAGCACGTTGATCCCCGCGCAAGCGGGGATTTTTGTTTTTCGGGTATGCCGAGGCCAAGAGGCTGTGGATTGTGATCCGTTTCGGCACGTCGTGATGGGCCGGCGCTTTACATGTTAACTCCTCGTTAAGCATCGCGGCCGATCATCATCCACAAGAGATTACGATCCTCTTCGCCGGGCGCGTCCCCTGAATCAGTGGCGCGGTGTACGGTCAGTTCAGTGGACGATTCTCGTGCCCACCGGGCAGAGAGATTGGCCGGCTTTGTGTGCGGTTCTTTGCAGGACCGGAGAGTTAAGTGCCCCGACATGCCGGCCATTTTGGCCGTGTGAATGACAACAGCGCCTGACGCGGACGGAAGACCTTTGATGAATGTGATTGAATTCGAGCCTGATCGGTCAGTCCACCCGGTGGACCTGGTCGAGCATATCGCTTCGATCAATGACTGGACGTTTGAACGCCAGGACGCGGACGAAATCTCAATTTCGGTGCGCGGCGGGTGGAGCGACTATCATGTGTCGTTCAACTGGATGGTGGATCTGGAATCCCTGCACATTGCCTGCGCTTTTGACCTGAAAGTGCCCGAGGGGCGCCGGGCGGAAGTGAAGCAGCTGATCAGCCTGATCAATGAGCAATTGTGGATCGGGCACTTCGATATCTGGCACAAGGAAGGCGCGGTGCTGTTCCGCAATTCACACCTGCTGACAGGTGGCGCCGACGTGTCGCCGCAGCAATGCGAGGCGCTGCTGCGCTCGGCCAGCGATAGCTGCGACCTTTATTATCAGGCCTTCCAGTTTGTCGTCTGGGCGGGAAAATCGGCCGCTGATGCGCTGAGCCATGTGATGTTCGAGACAGTGGGCGAAGCCTGATGAGCCTGCGTTCAATTGGGCCGGTTATGCTTGTCGGGGCCGGCAAGATGGGCGCGGCGCTGGCGCGGGGCTGGCTTGATGCCGGGCTCTCGCCCAATAATCTGGTTGTGGTCGATCCTGCGCCCGGTGAGGCCGCCAGGGAACTGGCCGAGGATTTCGGCCTCGTCATCCATAGCGAGGCCAGCGGGTTGCAGCCCAATGTGCTGGTGCTGGCGGTGAAGCCGCAAATCATCGGATCGGTGATGGAAGGGCTTTTGCACTCCATCGGGCCGCAGACACTGGTGCTGTCCATCGCGGCGGGAATTTCGATCGCGCAATTGTCATCCGGGCTGAAGACGGGGCGGGTGGTGCGCACCATGCCCAATACGCCGGCGCAAATCGGCAAGGGCATGACGGGCGCGGTTGCCGGGCCGGATGCTGGCGCCGAGGATCGGGCGACGGCTGATGCATTGTTGGCGGCGGCGGGGCAGGTGGCCTGGTTTGATCGCGAGGGTGACCTCGATGCGGTGACGGCGGTTTCGGGGTCCGGACCGGCTTATGTGTTCAACCTGGTCGAAGCGCTGGCGGCTGCCGGCGTGGCGCAGGGGTTGTCCGAAGCGGTGGCCATGCAATTGGCGCGGCAGACGGTGATTGGTTCGGCGGCGCTGATGGAAGCGGATACGGCGCCGGCTGGCATATTGCGCCAGAATGTGACTTCGCCCAATGGCACGACGGCAGCGGCACTGAATGTGCTGATGGCCGATGATGGCCTGACGCCGCTGATGGGCCGGGCCGTCGATGCGGCGCGCAAGCGCAGCGAGGAGCTGGGGCGCGGCTAAAGCGGGTCGAGATCTTTTAGATTCGCTCTGTGCGCTTATCCTTCACGTTTGCGCATGTCTTTATCCCGAAACCGGTTCTCCCTTTCGGGAGACATGCGTTAGCGCGCCAATCAGATATTGCTGGTGAGATTGAGCCGGTCGAGCACTTTGTGGTCGGCCGGATCGACCATGCCGACAAGGAAGCGCCGGACGATATTGGCGGCTTCGGGGGGCAGGGCATCGATAGAGGAATCGATGCGGCTGGCCTGGGTGGCCGACAGGGCGGCGAAGAACTGGCGGCCCTTTTCCGTGGCGTGCAGCAGGCGCTGGCGGCGGTCTGACTGGCCGGTGCGCTGCTCGATATAACCATTGTCGATCAACTGGCGCAGGACACGGGCGAGGCTCTGCTTGGTGATCTTGAGAATGTCGAGCAGGTCCGCCACCGGCATTCCCGGGCGGAGATTGACGAAATAGAGCACCCGGTGATGGGCGCGCCCAAAACCCTGCCGTTCAAGCTGGGCATCGGCATCGCCGGTAAAGTCGCGATAGGCGAAGAAAAACAGACCCATAATGTCGAGCGGGAGATCCGGATGACCGGAGGTCCCGAAATTTATGTCAGCCTTGTTGACATTGTTTTGGTCCGCTGGCATTGTTGCTCCATAGTCGCTGCCGTGAAGCCTTATCCCAAAGCCAATCTGGTTTGCCAAGGGCAAGGGGGTGGGGCATGATCGGCGGCAAGGCCCGCGAGCGAGCGCGGAAACAGAATTTCGGGAGGGCATTATGGCAGGCGTGCCGATGGACCAGCGTGATGGCTGGATCTGGTTCGATGGCGAACTGAAACCGTGGAAAGACGCGAAGATTCACGTGCTGACGCACGGGCTGCACTATGCCAGCTCGGTGTTTGAAGGCGAGCGCGCCTATGGCGGCGAAATCTTCAAGTCGCGCGAGCATACCGAGCGGTTGATCCGCTCCGCTGCGACGCTGGATATGCCTTTCCCCTATAGCGTCGAGGAAATCGAGGCCGCCAAGCGCCTCGTTCTGGAAAAGAACGGGCTGGTCGATGCCTATGTGCGTCCCGTGGCCTGGCGCGGCTCGGAAGAGCTGTCGGTGCCCGCACGCAATAACAAGGTGCATGTGGCCATCGCCGCCTGGGTGTGGCCGAGCTATTTCTCGGTGGAGGAGAAGCTCAAGGGCATTCGCCTCGAATGGAGCAAGTGGAAGCGCCCCAGCCCTGAAACCATTCCATGCTCGGCCAAGGCCGCGGGTCTTTACATGATCTGCACGCTCTCCAAGGACCACGCGATGGCCAATGGCTTTGCCGACGCGCTGATGCTGGACTATCGCGGCTATGTGGCGGAAGCCACGGGCGCGAACGTGTTCTTCATCAAGGGCAAGGACATCACCACGCCGACGCCGGATTGCATTCTCAACGGCATCACCCGCCAGACGCTGATCGCGCTGGCCAAGGAGAATGGCTATACGGTCACCGAGCGCTACATCAAGCCCGAAGAGCTGAGCCAGTTCGACGAGTGTTTCCTCACCGGCACGGCCGCGGAAGTGACGCCCGTGTCGCTGATCGGCGATTACAAGTTTACCCCAGGCGAAGCCTGCCGGACGCTGATCGATGCCTATACGGCGGCTGTGACGCCCAAGCGGGCAGCAGCGGAGTAGGGTTTGGATTGGTTGCAGATTAAAAAGCCGGGGTTCTGCCCCGGCTTTTTTGTTGGTGGCGTCAAAGCCACCGGTCCCTAGCGGCGTCATCCTCGGCCTTTGCCTCGACCCAATGCAGGCCGGCGGCGGTTTCTTCCTGTTTCCAGAAGGGCGCGTCGGTCTTGAGATAGTCCATCAGGAACTGTGCACCATCGAAGGCGGATTGCCGGTGATGGGCGAGGGTCATCACCATCATGATGGTTTCTCCGGGCACGAGGCGGCCGTGGCGGTGGATGATGGCGGCATCGAGCAGGGAAAAGCGGGCAATGGCCGCGTCGCGAATGGCGGCGATCTCGTTTTGGGCGAGGTCGGGATAGCATTCGAGAATTAGGGCGGTGATCGGCTGGTCCGCGGTCGAGCGGACAAGGCCGGTAAAGGTCACCATGGCACCGGCTTCGGGATGGGCGGCCTGAAACCTGTTGGCTTCGGCGCCAGGATCAAAGGGGGCGTCAGTGATCCGGATCATCTCAGCCGCCGGTCATGGGGGGCAGGATGGCGATGGTCTGGGCGCCAGCCAAGGGCGTATCGGCGGCGACGATGCGCGCATCGCGGGCCAGCTTGAAAATGGCGGCGTTCTGCATGGCGATGTCGAGCGTTTCGTCATTGGCGCGCAGCCAGGTGACGAGATCGGCAATGGTCACCACATCGGGCGGCGGGGTCACGTCGTCGCTGGCGCGATTGAGACGCTCGCGCAGCCAGGCAAAATAGAGGATTTTCATTTTGAAGTGCCGGAGAGGTGCGGCCAGCTGGCGCGGAGATAGAGCCAGCCTGTCCAGAGGGTGATGGCGCCGGCGACCCAGAGCACGATGTCGGATGCGAGGCGCAGGCCGGGGATGATGGCCTCGATGAGCACGATGGCAAGGGCGACGAGCTGGATTGTGGTTTTCCACTTGGCTAGAGGTGTCACCGGCAGGACGATAGTCTTGTTGCCGAGGAATTCGCGCAGGCCCGGAATGAAGAATTCGCGGAAAAGAATGGCGCAGGCCGGGATCATGTCGAGCGCGGAGAAGCTGCCATCCCAGGCGAGGGCGGCGATGAGAATGCCGACAAGGAGCTTGTCGGCAATGGGGTCGAGCATTCGGCCGAGATCGGAATACTGGTTCAGCGCGCGGGCCAGAAAGCCGTCGACCCAGTCACTGAGCGCGGCGACGACATAGATCACGAGCGCGATGATGCGCATAGTTATGTCGCCATCCATCACCAGCCAGACGATGGGGATGATCGCCAGAATGCGGGCGATCGTGATGATATTGGGGATGAGAAGAAGCGGGTTTCTGGCCATTGGGGGAGAGAACAGGAAGCAGGGCGGGGGGTCAAGGTGTTGCGCGTACGCTTGACAGTTCAACTCCGGAGCGCTGTCTTGAAACATTCAACATGCTGGGGGGCGAGTGTTGAACAAGTTGGCAAGGAATGAGCGAAGGAAGCTGACGGCCTCGTTCTTCAATGCCGTAGCGTCGGGGACGGTGCTGGCGGCGCTCGTTGTGCCTTTTATAGGTCTGCGGCTTGGAACCGTTCAGCTTGGTACCGACATATTGAACGTGACGGGTTTGACCGGATTTGGGGTCACGGTCGCAATTGTGCTACACTTGTTTGCACGAGACGTTCTGAAGGGATTGGAGGAATAAATGGATACGACCGTTATTCTCTGGCTCTTGCTCTTGGGTGTCTTTGCCTCAATGATCTTGTTTGCGCTTTTTCTCAAGCATCAGGACCGGCCCCCTGAGGGCCACCACAATCACACACCTGCCGAGTAGCGGTGGGGACCCTCGCATTTTTGTTTATGTGTCCCCTTCTCCCTGATGGGAGAAGGAGAGCTGGGACGTTTCACTGATCAAGCAACAGCCTGATTGGTGGCGGCGCGGCGCTTTTCGACGGCGTCGGCCAGGGCATTGAGGGTGGTGAGTGTGGTGTCCCAATCGATGCAGCCATCGGTGATGGACTGGCCATAGGTAAGCGCCTGGCCGGGAACAAGGTCCTGGCGGCCGGCAACGAGGTTGGACTCGATCATCACGCCGATGATGCGCTTGTCGCCGGCGGCGAGCTGGTCGCCGATCTCGGCCAGCACGGCGGGCTGGTTTTCCGGTTTCTTGGACGAATTGGCGTGGCTGGCATCGATCATGATGGCCGGGCGCTGGCCGGACTTTTCGGCAGCGCTTGCGGCGGCGTTGACGCTTTCGGCATCGTAATTGGTGGTTTTGCCGCCGCGCAGGATGATGTGGCAATCCTCATTGCCAGTCGTTGCGGCAATGGCCGAGCGCCCGTCCTTGGTGACGGCGAGGAAATGGTGCGGCTGGCTGGCCGAGGCGACGGCGTCGAGCGCGATCTTGATATTGCCATCGGTGCCGTTCTTGAAGCCGACCGGGCAGGAGAGCCCGGAGGCCAGTTCGCGGTGGATCTGGCTTTCGGTGGTGCGCGCGCCAATGGCGGCCCAAGAAACGAGGTCGGCAATATATTGGGGGGTCGTCATATCGAGGAATTCGCAGGCGGCAGGCAGGCCGAGATTGGCGATGTCGAGCAGCAGCGTGCGGGCGGTGTGGAGCCCTGCGTCAATATTGAAGCTGCCATCAAGATCGGGATCGTTGATCAGGCCCTTCCAGCCGACCGTGGTGCGCGGCTTTTCGAAATAGACGCGCATGATGATTTCGAGCCGGTCGCCAAGTTGTTCGCGCAAAGCGACAAGGCGGTTGGCGTAATCCATGGCGGCGGCGGGGTCGTGGATGGAGCAGGGGCCGACGACAACGGCAAGGCGATCATCGGCGCCGGTGAGTATATTGTGGAAGGCGTGGCGGGCGGCGATGACGGTGCGTGTCGCGGCATCGGTGCGTGGATGGGTGCGCATGACCTCGATGGGCGTGGTCAGCGGTTTTATTTCGGTGATGCGGAGATCGTCGGTGGATTTGAGCATTTGGTGGTCCTCGGTGTTGTCTCTTTGTCGCGCTTCCGAACCAGAAAACCGGTATCCACTTTTCCTGGAAGCGCTTTATTCTCGAGGGGCCAACAAAAAAGCCGCCTCGGAAGTCGGGCGGCTGGCTTGCTTGTCTGGTGTTTTGGCTGGGTTCAGAACACGCGCGCAATAGCCTCCGCCGGGAGCGGAAAGCTAAAATACCAATAAAAGGTCGCGGCGTTGATCATGGCGGAAACGTAGCCGAGGATTTTCGGCGAGTCGAGTCCCGACTTTAGGAGGGGTCTGCACCACCTTTCCGCTGGCGTAGGGTGGTGCAGATGCGGATCAGAGATGGACCTTGGCGGTGTCGCCCATATCGGGCTTGGCGCCCGTGACGGCAGCCATGAGCATCTTGATGCCTGCGACGAACTTATGTGGGCTGTCCCAGAGTTCGCCATTTTCGGGGGTGACGGTCAGCAGGCGAATTTGCGGGTCGTTGGCGTCATCCCACCAGGCCTTGTCGAAATCTTCCCAAAGCTCGACAATTTTGTCGCGATTGTTGGAGACTTCGGCCTCTCCGGAAATCACGACATATTTGTAGCCGCTGCTGTCGACCCAGGCGAGGGAGATGGTGGGGAAGCGCTCGATCTCGGTCAGCTTGTGGCCTTCGAGATCGGTGAGGAAATAGATGGCGTTTTCTTCGCGGCGGATGCGGGCCGACATGGGCCGGCTGCGCTGCTTTTCGCCATCCCAGGTGGTGAACATGCAGATGTCGATTTTTTCCGCCAGTTCCCAGATACGGTCAATGGCTTCGTCGTGGGGAATGGTGTGGTTGTTCTTCTCGGTCATGGAAATACTCCTCGTGCGTTGAGGAGTGGAACGGGCGTGGGCACGGGAGGTTGCCGGAGCGCGCGACCTGAGCCGATCACTTTGCAATCATAAATCCTTGACCGGTCCGCGGGGCGATTTTGCCCCGGAACGGGGGCTGAAGGCCATTGCGCCGATTGCGATAAGAAAATCCGATTTTCCCACGGAGCTGTGGACATGCGCGGAATGCGTCTACTCATTGTCTGGCTGTTCGTCGCCATGCCGGCCTCGGCTGAGGAGATCAGCGAGAGTGCCGATCAGGCGCTGTGGTGCGCCAGCGCAATACAGGTGCTCGACATGCTCGGCGTCTATCCGCCGGAGGCGCATAGTTCTGCCGCGCTGACCCGGCGCTGGTCCAGAATAGCCTTTGAGGCATTCGACAAGGCCGGGTTCACGGACGAATATGTCGATGCGCTTATCGCCAGCTATATGGACGAGGCGTCAATGCAGGTGCCCGACTATCTGGTGAGCAGCGATGAGGCCGCATTGCGGTTCGACCTCAACACCTGTCTTGAGCCATAGGACCGGAGTTCAGCCCGCCATATTGTATTGCTCCAGCTGGAGGATGGTAACTTCGCCGTCCCATTCCGGCCAGTATTTGCGATGCAGTTCAACGAAGCGCCTGGTCCATTCGACGATTTCGGCGTCGGTTTCCAGTTCATAGACAGCGTAGCCGCCGACCACTTCCTTGGCTTCGGCGAAGGGACCGTCCGTCACCATCTTGCCCTTGCGGGTCGTTACCGTGCCGGCCAGCGCCATGCCGCCGGTTTCGGTCATTTTGGCGCCTGCTTCAATGCCGAGCTGGACGATGGCTGCCATCAGCGCCGGAGGCGGAAAGCCAACGGCTTCGGGGTTGAGAGTTTTGACCATGGTGAGGTATTTCATCGTGTGTCTCCGGGTATAATGCCACCGCGACGGATGAGCTTTGAGGAAACCGACAGATCAGGTTCTGTTGAAGTGATCGTAGATCAGTTGCGCCATGGCTTTTGAGATGGTGGGGACGGCCTCGAGGTCGGCGAGAGAAGCGCGGCCAACGGCCTTGGCCGAGCCGAAATGGTTGAGCAGGGCGCGCTTGCGGGTGGGGCCGATGCCTTCGATTTCGTCCAGCGGGTTCTTGACCTGATCCTTCTTGCGCTTGGCGCGGTGGGTGCCGATGGCGAAGCGGTGGGCTTCGTCGCGCAGGCGCTGGACATAGTAGAGCACCGGATCGCGGTGGGGCAGCATGAAGGCGTCGCGGCCTTCCATGAAGAATTTTTCGCGGCCAGCGTCGCGTTCCTCGCCCTTGGCGATGCCGATGAAGGTGACTTCCTTGGGCAGGTTGAGCCCGGCGATGACCTCGCGCACGGCGTTGAGCTGGCCGGCGCCGCCGTCGATGAAAACGACATCGGGCCAGTCGGGCATTCCGCTATCCTCGAGTTCGTCTTCGACGGCATCACTCTCATTGGCGAGGCGGGTGAAGCGGCGGGTCAGGACCTCGCGCATCATGCCGAAATCGTCGCCGGCGGTGATGTCGGATTTGATGTTAAAGGTACGATAGTGCTTTTTGGAAAAGCCTTCTTCGCCGGCCACGATCATGGCGCCGACGGCATTGGTGCCCGAGATGTGGGAGTTGTCATAGACTTCGATGCGGCGCGGCGGATCGTCGAGACCAAAGCAGTTGGCGACGCCTTCGAGCAGGGTGCGGTTGGAGGCGCCTTCGGCGAGCTGGCGGCCAAGGGCTTCGCGGGCATTGTTGAGGGCGTGGTTGACCAGATCGCGCTTTTCGCCGCGCTGGGGCACCTGCACGCTGACCTTGTGGCCGGCGCGACTGGTAAGCGCTTCTTCGATCAGGGCCGGTTCGGACAATTCGTGGCTCAGCAAGACGAGCCGCGGTGGCGGGCGGCCTTCGTAGAACTGAACCAGGAAGGCTTCGAGCACTTCGGCATCGGTGAGCGTCGCATCGGCGCGGGGGCGGAAGGCATGATTGCCCCAGTTCTGATAGGCGCGGAAGAAGAAGACCTGCACGCAGAACTGGCCGCCTTCGTGATGAATGGCGAAGACGTCGGCTTCCTCCACCGAACGGGCCGTGGCATCGCCCTGCGACTGGATGAGGGCGAGGGCGGCCAGGCGATCGCGGATGAGTGCGGCGCGCTCGAAATCGAGATCTTCGGCGGCCTTGTTCATGTCGGACTGGAGATGATCGCGCACCGTCTGGGACTTGCCGGTGAGGAACAGACGCGCGTCTTCGACGAGGCCTGCATAGCCTTCGAGGCTGATCTCGCGGGTGCAAGGGGCGGCGCAGCGCTTGATCTGGAATTGCAGGCAGGGCCGGGTGCGGGCGGCGTAGAAACTGTCTGAGCAATTGCGCAGCAGGAAGGCCTTTTGCAGGCTGGCAATGGTGCGGCTGACGGCGACGGCAGAGGCGAAGGGGCCGAAATAATGGCCCTGCCTGCGTCGGGAGCCGCGATGCTTGGTCAGCTCGGGCGCTTCGTGGTCGGTGGCGATGAGGATGTAGGGAAAACTCTTGTCGTCGCGCAGCAGCACGTTGAAGCGGGGCCTGAGGCGCTTGACCAGATTGGCCTCGAGCAGGAGCGCTTCGGACTCGGTTTCGGTGCGCACAAATTCCATGCTGACCGTGGCCGCGATCATGCGCTGGATGCGCAGGGGCAGGCCGTCGGGGCGGGTGTAATTGGTGACGCGCGCCTTGAGGCTGCGGGCCTTGCCAACATAGATCACCGCGCCTTCGGCATCGATCATGCGATAGACGCCGGGCGCCGCAGGCAGAGTGCGGACAAAGGCCCGGATGACCTCCGGGCCGGATGGTGGTGGGGTGGTCGTTTCCGTCATGATCGGGGCGTTGGGCCGCTATGGGGCAGGTATTGCAAATGTTCGCCGCCATCCAGGGCCAGCATCTGGCCGGTAAAGGCGGGCATAGAGAGAATGGTCAGCACGCCCTGAGCGATGGCTTCGGGGCCGGCATGACGCTGGAGCGGCAGGCGCTCGACCGAGCGGTCGAACTCGGCCTGGCTCTGGCGCGAATGAGGCAGGACCGGGCCGGGGCCTATGGCATTGACGCGAATGGCGGGGGCCAGGGACTGGGCCAGCGTGCGGGTGGCGGTCCAGAGGACAGACTTGGACAGCGTATAGGTGAAGTAATCGGGCGACAGGTGCAGCACGCGCTCGTCGATCATGTTGACGATATTGCCCTCCACTCCCTCGGGCAATTGCGCGGCAAAATCGCGGGCGAGGAACATCGGGGCTTCGGCATGGATGGCGAAGTGCTGGTCCCACAAGGCCTCGTCGAAATCGCTGGCCGAGTCGGGCGCGAAGACGGAGGCATTGTTGATGAGGACGGTGATGGGGCCGAAGAATTCGGCGGCGCGGGCAATCAGCGTGCTGCGCTGGGCGCGTTTGGCGAGGTCGGCCTTGAGAATGGCGGCGCGGCCGCCTTCGGCCTTGATGCGGGCCCGCAGGGCCTTGGCGCCCTCAGGATCGGACCGATAGTGGATGATGACCGCATGGCCCGCCAGGGCCATTGCCATGGCTATAGCCGCGCCGATCCGGTCGCTGGCGCCGGTGACCAGGGCGATGGGTGGATGGGCAATCTGCGGGTTGGGCGACATGCTGGACATCGGAGGGACCATAGGCTGGTTTCGGCTGCTTCTTCAATCGGAGAGGACGTATACGGCTCCAAATTGAACGTAGACCAACCCCTCTGCTGTGATGCCGGACAGTGACAGAATTGGTCAGTAGCCTTCCCCTTTTTTAGACTCAATAACGGGCGTAGGCTCGGCAATGCCGGGATGTGGTCGTTTTGTCGGAATTTCCAGAGGGGGAAGAAATGGAAGTCATTGTACCGCTTATAATTCAACTGGTTGCCGGGGGTGCCGGCGGCAATGTTATCGGTCAACTGGCCAAGAAGCTGAGCCTAGGGACTGCAGGCAATACAATTGCCGGCGCCATTGGCGGCCTGGCCGGAACCTGGCTGGCAGGCATGATCCCGGGACTTGATACGCTTGTGGCAGGTGCCGCGACCGGTCTCGATATCGGTGCACTGGCAGGGCAGGGCGCTGCCGGTCTGGTGGGCGGTGGCCTGTTGACGGCCATTGCCGGCGCCATCAAGTCCGCTATGGCGAAATCCTGAGACGCATCATAGAGTAATTGCCTCGCGGGATTGTTCCGCGGGGCATTTCAAGGCGAATCTCCACCAGTCTCATGACCACTGATAGCGGCTATGCGCGCGCCGACTCCGTTGGCCGCGCCATTGTTTTGACTTTGATCACCATTGGCGTCTTCGGCATTCAGGACGCCGTGTCCAAAATGCTGGTGCAGAGCTATTCACCCTTCATGATCACCATGATGCGCTATTGGGGCTTTGCCCTTTTCGCGCTGGTCCTGGTGCTGCGGCAGGCGCCGCTCCGGCAGGCGCTGAATTCGAGGGTGCCGGGGTGGCAGGTGCTGCGAGGAGTGCTGCTGATCGCCGATATCTGGTTCTTCGCCCTGGCGTTGAAAACCGTTCCGCTGGGCGAATTGCAGGCCATTGTCATCGTCTATCCGTTGCTGGTGACGCTGTTTGCCATTCCGGTTCTGGGCGAAAAGGTTGGCCTGTTCCGCTTTGCCGCAGTGGGAGCGGGGTTCCTCGGTGCATTGGTGGTAATGCGGCCGGGCGGCGTACCGCTCGACTGGGGTGCGGCGTTCGCGCTGGCCTCCTCGGTGCTTTACGCCTTCTATATCGTCGTTACGCGCAAGGTGAGCCAATATGACAGTGCGCCGACCAGCATGATTTATGTCGCACTGGTCGGGCTGGTGATGTCGGGCGCGGTGGGCGTCTTTTTCTGGGAGCCGATGACCTGGGGCGATTTTGCGTTGGTGGTCGTCATGATGATCACCACCTGCGCGGGCCATGGCGTGATGGTGATTGCGCTGACCATGGCACCGGCCAGCGTGCTGCAGCCGTTCAACTACTTCTCGCTGCCCTGGGCAATTGTGCTCAGCGTGGTTGTCTTCGGGCACTGGATCGACCCGGTCTCACTGCTTGGCGCGGGCATTATTGTCGTGGCCGGGCTGGTGGTGATGGCGCGAGAGCGGGTCAAGCGTTCCACCGTCATCACCGAAGAAGCCAGTTCGACCCAGAAATAGCGTCAGGCGAAGAAGCGGGAAATCCACACCCCGCCGGCAGCACTGACGGCCGTGAGCGCCGTGCCCCAGGCGATGTCGACCGCTGCAACCATCGGAGTAAAGCCCTTTACGGTCGAGAGATTGGTGAGATCATAAGTGCCATAGGCGACGAAGCCGAGGACTGCGCCCATCAGCAAAGCCTTGGTGATGTCACCCTCGGCAGGAGCGGAAACCAGGATCACGACGCCTGCGACATAGGCGAGGTAGAAGAGGCCCGCGATCACCAGGTTTGGCTGCTCAAGCAGCAAGCCACCCAGTTCCTTACTGTAGAAACTCTTGCCCATGGTCGAAAGCCAGACGAAATCGATGGGGAAGAAGACCAGCGCGGTGGCTGCGTAGAGGATCAGATATTTGCTCATGGCGTGCTCCTGCCGCTGATTGCCAGATGGTAACGGCCCAGAGCCTGATATGGATCAGTTTCGTCGCTGCAAATCTGCCAAAGCCTTGAAGTGAGGCGTCCAACGGGGCATGTGAGGGGTCAACACGAGAGGAGGGATCGATGATCTGGCTGGTGGAACTGGCGCTCGTGCTGCTGCTGATTGGCGGCGGCTGGACGATGCTGAACCGGGGCAAGCAGAGCGACAAGCGCGACTCCCTGACCATGCGGCGCGTCGATGCCTATATCGAGACCATCAGGCGCGAGCGGCGTAACCCGGATCTTGCTGTCATGAGTGATACCGAACTGCGCGATCTGCTGCATTCGGGCGCGCGCAACCTGCGCGCGGCCGAGCAGAAGAAGAACTGGACGCTGCTGGCCGCAGCCGCCGTGACGCTGATTGCCGCTATAGTGGTGTCCAGCCAGGAAGGCTGGATCGGCTTCGGGGTAACAGCAGCCATTGGCGCTATCGTGACCTATGGGCTCAGCGAATTTCTCAATCGCCGGATGCGGGCGCCGCTGGAGCGGCGGGGCGTTGATATTGACAGGCTGATGGTTGAATAAAAACGCCGCCCCGAGGGGCGGCGTTTCGAATTCTGCCTAGCCTTAGCTGCCGGCGCAGAAATAGCCATTGGGGCCATTAAAGCAGAAGCTGGCGCCGGAATTGCCCGGATGGACCGGACGGGGGCGAGGGTTGTGGCCCCAGCTGGGCGGACGCGGATTGCTCCAGTGCGGCGGGCGCTGTGGGCCCGGGTTCCAATGCGGCGGACGCGGGCTCGGGTTCCAGTGGGGCGGACGCGGGGTCGGACGGCCGGCGCCGCTCAGATAGTTGGCCGAAACCCAGCCATCGGGACCGCGCTTTTCGACGAAGCACCAGCTGCCGCGGCATTCCTGGATATCGACGCGTTCACCGCGACGCAGGGTATCGACGACGCCATAACCCGTGCCGGGGCCGGAGCGGACATTGACATTGCCCGTGGCGATCGCGGGGGCAGCAGAAGCGATGGCGGTGGTTGCGATCAGGGCGAGAGTGGCGAGGCCAGTGGCCAGGAGCTTGCGTGTAACAGCCATAATGAGTCTCCTCTTCCGGTTGGGCGTAATTTGCCTGTGCTTGCAGAAAACACCCTGGCGCCTGAACCCAAGCTGAACGCTTTGTTAAGGCAAACGCCTATGGGCCTTAGAGCCGCAGAAGCTCAACGAAACGCTTGAGGTTCTCACTGAGTTTCTTGCGCTGCTTTGGCTTGAGCTCGCCCATCAGCGCCTCTTCGAGCTGGGTCCAGTGATCGGCCAGAGCATTTCGGATGCGGGCGCCGCGCTCGGTGAGGGCAAGGCCGGGCGTCAATTCGGGACCGACGGCCTGGCGGCCAATGAGGCCGCGATCGGTGAGCCGGTCGAGGCGCGAGGCAAGAGATTCGGGCGGAAGGCCCAGTTCGTCGGCCAATTGCTGCTCGGTGGTGCCGGAGCGGCCCAATACGAACAGAACGGCGTCGTCGCCCGGCTCGAGACCCATCTCGCGCAGGGGAAGCAGTATCGCCTTGTGCGCCAATTGGCCGGCTTCGATGAGCCGGTAGAGCGCGGAGCGGGAGGAGGGCCTGGACATGGGCGGGAAAATAGTCCGAACTCCTTATGCACGTCGATGCAGCATCTATCCTATCGTTAATCGCTCAACGACCAAGGCCCGTTATTGTTCACTCAACGCAGATGAGTTATGCGTCGATTGACCATGTTCGAGCGAACGGACCGCCGCCACGCCATGACGCAAGACCTTGCCCGCATCCGCGCCTTTGTTCTGGTTTTTGACGCGGGCGGCTTTTCGGCAGCGGCGCGCCAGCACGGACGCTCCAAGGCGCTGCTTAGCAAATATGTGACGGACCTCGAGGATTATCTCGGGGTGCGGCTGATGAACCGGACGACGCGCAAACTGAGCCTGACCGAAGCGGGCGAGGCCTATTACCGGGAAGCATCGAGCCTGCTGCAGCAGCTTGATGAACTCGATTCGACCATTACCGACCAGACAGCCGAGCCGCGCGGCCTGTTGCGCGTGTCGGCGCCGCGCAATTTCGGCGAGACCACGCTGGCGCCGGCCATTTTCGACTATCTGCGCCAATATCCCAAGGTGACGCTCGATCTGCGGCTTGAGGACCGCTATGTCGACCTGATCGATGAGGGGATCGACGTCGCGCTGCGCATATCGACCATGGCGGATTCTTCGCTCATCGCCCGCAAGATTGCCGATATGCATGTGGTGATCGGCGCTTCGCCGGAGCTGCTGAAATCGGTTGGTGCGCCAAAGCATCCGGAAGACCTGCGGCACCTGCCCTGCATTGTCGATGTGAACCTGCAGGGTCAGTCCAACTGGCGCTTCAACGAGGGCGGCAAGACCATTTCGGTGCCGGTCAATGGCCCGTTGCGGGTCAATTCCCCGCTGGCGGCGCGCAAGGCAGCCATGCTCGGTCTCGGATTTGTCGTATTGCCGTCCTATCTGGCCGAACCTGTTGTCGAGACGGGGGAACTGGTGCCGGTGCTGCACGACTTCCTGCCCACGGGGCAGACATTGCAGGCCGTTTATCCCCACCGGCGGCATTTGGCGGGTAAGGTGCGCGCGCTGATCGATCATCTGGTGGAGTGGTTTGCCACCCATCCCATTCACTAGGAAAACGCCTTGAATATTCCGGTCTGGTGGAAGCGCTTTGCCACAATAGCACTGGCGCTGGTCGGGACGGCGCAGATGGCCCAGGCGCATCCGCATATTTTCATCGATGCGCGCGTCGATGTGAGCTTCGACCCAGCCGGGAGGGTGTCGGGCCTGCACCACAGCTGGACCTTTGACAGCGCCTTTTCGGTCTGGATGGTGCAGGGGCTGGACAAGAATGGCGATGGCCAGGTCACTCCCGACGAAATGCAGGAGCTGGCCGACGAGAATGTCGGCTCGCTGGCTGATTTCGGCTTTTACACCTTCGCCGGCGACGGCATGGACTTTGTCGCCGCGGGCGACCAGGCCATGCGCTATGACAATAATCTGGTGACGCTCGACTTCTCCCTTGTGGCGGAGGCGCCGCAGCCGGTTGGTCAGCGGTTTGAGCTTGGGGTCTATGACCCGGAATATTATGTCGCCATCAGCTTTGAAGATGTGAGCCATGTGACGCTGACGGACGCGCCCGACAGCTGCGGCGCCGAGCTGCTGCCGCCCCGCCCGATGGATCCGGACACCGAGGCGCGGCTTTATGCGCTGGGGCCGGAAGTGCTGGAACTGCCGCCCGACCTGGCTGCCGCCATGCGGGGCACGCAGGGGCTGATTGTGATCAGCTGTGGCGCTGTGCCAGTGGCCACGACTGCCGCGGAGGCGGCGCAGCAGGTCGCCGAGACCCGCCCGGCGACACCCTTTGGCGGGCCGCCGCCGGAAGTTGGCCTCAACCTGCCGCGCACGGGATTTTTCGGCTGGCTGCAGAACCAGCAGCGCGATTTTTACGCCGCCATGACCGGGGCGCTCGACGCGCTGCGCAGCGATGGCAATGCCTTTTGGGTCCTGGGCGGGCTGAGCTTTCTCTATGGCATTTTCCATGCGGCCGGGCCGGGGCATGGCAAGGTGGTCATTTCCTCCTATGTGCTGGCCAATACGCGGCAATTGCGCCAGGGCGTGGTGCTGAGCGGGCTTTCGGCGCTGATGCAGGCGCTGGTGGCCATCGGCTTTGTGCTGGTGCTGGCGGGGGTATTGAACTTGACCAGCACGGCGCTGGGCGACGCGGCGCATTGGGTGGGCGTTGTGTCCTATGCCATGGTGGCGCTGCTGGGCCTGTGGCTGGTGCTGCGCAAGGTTTTGGGCTGGGGGCATAGCCATGGTCACGCGACCCACGCGCAACATGACCATCATCACCACGACCACCACCATGATCATCACCATCACAACGCCCATGAGCACAATATGCATCATGCCATTGGCCCCGGGGACATCCGTGGCGATTGGCGGGAGCAGCTGGGCGTGGTTTTGGCAATTGGCCTCCGGCCCTGTTCGGGCGCGCTGGTGGTTTTGGTGTTTGCCCTGTCACAGGGCCTGCTTGCAGCGGGGATTGTTTCGGTGCTGCTGATGAGTCTCGGGACCGCAATCACCGTGGCGGCGCTGGCCAGCCTTGCCGTGATGGCCAAGGGGCTGGCGGGGCGCATTGGCGGGGCCGATAGCGCGCTGGCCGGGCACATCATGTGGTGGGCGGAGCTGCTTGGCGCCGTTGCGGTGCTGGGCTTTGGCGTGCTGCTGCTGATTGCCAGTCTCTGATCGAGATCAATAAGCGGCGCGACCCATCGCCGCCTTGCGGTGGGAGCGTAAAGGGTTAAGGTGCCGCCACACTGGATCCATTCCAAACTGGCCCGCATGTCCGCACATCTGCCTCCCGACCATCCGCCCGTTCAAACGCCCAAGATTGGCGTGGTTTTGCTCAATCTGGGCACGCCGGACGCCACCGATTACTGGAGCGTGCGGCGCTATCTCAAAGAGTTCCTGTCCGATCCGCGCGTTATCGAGACGCCGAAATGGCTGTGGTGGCCGATCCTCAACCTGATCATTCTCTCGTTCCGGCCGCAGAAGTCGGGCCATGCCTATGCGCAGATCTGGGACCGCGAGAAGAACGAGAGCCCCTTGCGCGTCATCACCCGCAACCAGGCCGAAAACCTGGCGCAGCGGCTGTCCGGCGACGGCATCATGGTCGATTTCGCCATGCGCTATGGCAATCCGTCGACCCAGAGCGTGCTCGAAAAAATGCAGGCCGCCGGCTGCCAGCGCATCCTGCTCGTGCCGCTCTATCCGCAATATTCGGCGACGACGACGGCCACGGCCAATGACAAGGCCTTTGATGCGCTCAAAACCATGCGCTGGCAGCCCGCCGTGCGCACCGCGCCGGCCTATTTCGAGGACCCGGCCTATATCGCGGCGCTGGGCAATTCGATCCGCGATGGCGTCGCGGCGCTCGATTTCGAACCCGACCTCGTCATCACCTCCTATCACGGGATGCCGGTGGACTATCTCAAGCGCGGCGACCCGTACCACTGCCAGTGTTTCAAGACCACGCGGCTGGTGCGCGAGTATCTGGACTGGCCCAAGGAAAAGCTGATGGTCACCTTCCAGAGCCGGTTTGGGCCGACGGAATGGCTGCAGCCCTATACCGACAAGACGCTGGAAGCACTGCCCGGCAAGGGCGTGAAGAAGGTGGCGATCCTGGCGCCGGCCTTTTCAGCCGACTGCATCGAAACGCTGGAAGAAATCGCCATGGGCGGGCGCGAGACTTTCCTTGAGGCCGGGGGCGAGAAATTCGCCTATATCCCCTGCCTCAATGATTCAGCGGGCGGCATGGATTTCGTGGAAAAAATGGTGCGCCGCGAACTGGGCGGCTGGCTCTGAGGCCAGCGCGCCCGATCCTTTCCGCCCGGCGCATCGGCGCGCCCGATATTAAAGCCCGCCGCTGTCAGATATGCGGCGAGGGCAGGCCATCGGCGCCGGGGCGCCGGTAATTGTCGCCAAAATCATCGTCATCCTCCTCCGGCCACGGCGCCAGCTGATCGGCGTGCAGCGCCTCGAACTGCCGCAGGGCGGCGGCGAGGCGGGCGACGAGAATGGCGAAATCGGCCTGGCTGAGCGTGGTCGCGTCGAGCCGGGGGAACCAGGGCAGATCGGCATGGCGGCAGAAGAGCTTGTTGGCCCGGTGAAGAACGCTGTCGAGCGACGCAATGGTGGCGTCGCCCATGGCGCCTGAAGGCTTGCGATAATCGAGCACGCCCCTCAGCGCCTCGATTTCAACGCGGAGCCGCCGATAGCTGGCGAGGGCGCGGGGGCCAAGTGGCGGATTATGGGTCATGTGTGCCTCGGGATGATGATGTCGAGGCAGTATAGGCGCCGGCGCCACCAGCGGGGATAAGCGCCCGGCCTTGCGGCTTGCGCTTTCACATGGACCCTTTCGGGAGACGGTAACGGGCGGCCTTTGTGCCCACCGAACTCAATAAACGGCACAAGGGCCGCCCGTCACGGAACACGGATTTTCCACGGGTCCGGATTCAGGCGGTACCGTTATTGCAGGTCCGGCTGCCGAGCGTCTACCCGCGTAAAGAGGCGCCCCTCTTCCCGGCCTCCCCGCCCGATCCTGCGTGGGGATCGCGTAACAGCGGGGATGGGGAGAGAATAGGAGAGGGGAAAGGGGGCGGGGATAGATTTTTTGCGCGCTGGCGCCATTCCTCTCCCGTTCACGGGAGAGGGGGACCACGCAAAGCGTGGTGGAGAGGGGTGGCGCACGCACGCCAGCATGGTCGAAAGGTCGGCGCTCGTGGCTCCCCCCTCCACCGCCTTTTGGCGGTCCCCCTCCCCCGCAGGCGGGGGAGGACAGGGGGGCTCAATACCGCACCCCGCGCCTGGCCACGATCTGCGCAATCCGGTCCGTGTCGCCGGCATTGAGGTAGCGGCCGCGTTCGAGGATTTCGAGGACATACTCGTCGTAGGTCAGCCCGATCAGCGCGGCGCGCTGGGCGCGGAGTTTGGCGATGTCATAAGGCGCGTCGAAGGCCTTTTTCTTGGCGGCCTGCCAGACGAAGTAATTGCCAATGCCATTCTTGCCCCAGGGCGGGGCGTAGCTGTCGTCATCATCAAGCGGCGGGCCGCCGTTATGGTTGGGCGGGGCGAAGTGCTGCGTCATGGCTTAGGATGGCGTGCCGCGCGCAGCAATGCCAACGAGTTTTCTCTACTGGCAGCATCGGTTTTGCTGATCGCGCTTGGCCTCGGAAGAGTGGACAGGGGACTGCTGCGCGCGCATGTTGGTTTGGGGGAACGACATGCGCAAGCTGTGGTGGTTTCTGATTGGCATCATGGTGCTGTCTGCGCTCGGTAATCTGATCGGGGGCACGGACACGCCGGCCAGTGCGCGCGTTGTGCCGGCCAGCGCGCCGGCTTCTGTGCCCGTTATCGTCCCGACAGCGCCGGTCTTTGATGCGGTGATGTATGTGACTGCCGATACGCTGAACCTGCGCGATGGTCCTTCGACCAGCGCCAATGTGCTCGCCAGGCTGTCGCGCAATTTGCGGGTCGAGGCAGGCGCGCGCCAAAACGGCTGGGTGCAGGTTGCCGCTCAGGGGCATATTGGCTGGGTGAGCGCAGACTATCTGTCCGGAACCATGCAGGCCGCCCCGGCCCCCATCTATTCGGCTCCGGCGCCGAGACGACAATCCTCTCCGCAACCCGCCCGCTCCGCAGAGGCCTGCCCATCGCGGCGCTATTGCACGCAGATCAGTTCGTGCCAGGAGGCGCGGTATTATCTGGCGAATTGTTCATGGGGACCCAAGCTGGATGGCGATGGGGATGGCGTGCCGTGTGAGAGCATGTGTCGGTAGGGGTGTGTGGGTGTCATCATCACCGAGCGGCGGGCCGCCGTTGGAGAGGCGTGCGGTGGTCATGCAGGGAGTGTGGGTTGGACGGGTGGGATGTCCAACGAAGAATTTTTATTTGGGGGGATTAGGTGGGGTAATGGGCCGACACGTTTGGTATTTTACTCGCTGACATCATGCATGTACCAATCATCACATATTCTTGGTGGCCGCAGATTCTTACCCGGATTTCGAAACGCCTCCAACCAAACATTTAGACGGAGCAGAGATGAGTTCCCCAGTCCTTCGACATCCTGCTTACGGTGTTCTACGAAAAGCAATCGTTGAAAAGACGGGGCCACTTGTTCTGGTGGTAGGGTCAGGGCTTAGCACGCCCGCAAAGTTGCCTAATTGGGCCGGACTGCGGAAAATCGTTGAGCATCAGCTGGATGAACTTGAGTACAGCAACAACCAAACTGGAACCCCATACGACAAGGGGCTTTTTGCGGAAGCGCATGACGCGGTCGACTACTGGTTGTTCTTCAAACACGCCAAGAAGGCTCTAACACCGGCCACCTTCAAGGAAATTATCCGTTCAAGTTTGGACGGCAGCAACAAACCCATTCCTCCGGGTTATACGAAACTACTTCAGCTTAAGCCGAAAGGACTGGTCACTCTTAATTTGGACAGGTTCGCTGCTAATGCGATGGCTGCTGCGCGGCCAGGCGTCCCGGTCGCGCCCATCTACGGCACTGAGCTGACTAGGAAGTGGGCGCTTTTGAACGACGAGACGCCATTCTTGGTGTACTTGCATGGATCAATCGATGACTCTCAAACTTGGGTTCTTGATCAAGACGAACTGAAGTCAATCACCGGAACTCAGGCGCACGGACTATTTCTCTCGAATCTTTATCTGCAAAACACTGTGCTTTTCGTCGGATTAAGTGCAGACGACGTTGCTCTTTCGGCCCCTTTATTGACTTTAAGAAGGAGTGGCTTCGAGCCAAGTAAGCTTTTCTGGCTTACAACAAGACAAGATTTGAACACCCAGAAGTGGGCGGAGTCGAATAACATTCAGATATTGCCGTACGCGGTCAAAAGTGATGATGATCATAACGACGTAATAAATGAAATAGTCGAAGATATTGGTGGTTATAGGTCATTAGACGAGAAAAAGCCCGACCCTCTTGTTGGAAAAATTCGTATATTCCCTGTTCCCGAGAATAATGACGGTCCAGATATTGTTGCGAACCTGCCTCCCGAGGCCGCTAGAAAAGTTCTGTCAAATCTAATTAGCAAAAGGCTGCAAGCTAATCCCGCGCAGGACATCTACGATCGTTTCATGAGTTTCGTTCGAGAATACGATTATCCGATACAAACGAGGGCGTTCTATAGATCGGCCTCGGCTAATAATTTCTTTGATTACAAGCTAAATTTTCCAGAGATGGGGATAGGCAACTTTGGTACAGTTTACCAGGCTACATCCCCATCCGGTTCTATTGTTGCCGTAAAGGTAATGCATAATAACATTCTTATGAATGAGGAAATGCTTGGTGGATTTCGACGTGGCAGCAAATCCATGCAGATTTTGACCAAAAATAGGGTAGAAAATGTGGCGCACATCATTGAGTCATTTGAAATGCCACCGACAATTGTTATGGAATTTATTTCTGGAAATAGCTTGTCAGAGATATTTGATGAGTTGAAGAATACGAGTTGGTCTTCCAAGGTCAATATGATCAGGGATGTTTCCGTTATAGTAGACAATTGTCACAAGTTGGTCGATTCCGTCCTGCACAGAGATTTGAAGCCATCTAACGTGATGATAGAGGGTTATGACTATTCCGATCATACTTATTCGCGGGTAGTTGTTCTGGATTTTGATATGTCCTGGCACAAGGGCTCAAGCGAGAAGGACGTTGTATTTGAATCGCGGGACGACTTTGGTTATTTGTCGCCTGAACAGACCGATCCAGCAGGGGGCGCGCAATCTCGATCTGCAAAAGTAGATAGTTACGGCTTAGGCATGACCGCGTATGCGATGTTTGGTGGGAAGCACCCAATACCAAATGTGCCGCTCGATCCGCGCTGGGCGGACATGGTCGCGAAAGCGGCGAAGCAGAATTACTTTGGTGAGTGGAAGTGTCTGCCCAGCTTACTGTCTCGGGCGATATACGAGGCGACTAAAGTGGACCATGCTGAGCGACTTGAGTTCAGCAGCCTTCGTAATCGATTTGAGAAAATCGCAACTGCAGCCAACGCCAATCAATCTATTGTGCCAATGGACATTGCTGCGGAAGAAGTTCTTTGCAGGGTTTCTGGCTCACGTCCCTATGATTGGAGTGACATCGCTGATGCAGGCGCTAGCCATTCTGTGAATGGTTCAACTGTAAAAGTTTGGGTTGATCACGACAAGTCAAAAATATTAGTCAGTATTGAATATGTTGCTACGGGGGCTCAGAATTATCAAAACAGAGATACGTTGCTAGCCGATTGTCGCACATTTTTTGCTAAAGAGCTTTCCGTGGATGAATACTATATACAGGATATAAGTCAAAGGGCAGGTTATTTATTTGTCCAATTCTCCTTAGGCGGTCTCCAAACTCTGGGCTCAGTTGAAAAGACAGTTGCGTTAATCCAAGGCGGCCTTAAATTCATAAATCGAATATAGAAAATTTGACGTGGCGTGGGACATTATCTTGCGGAGCTAGGAATAGGTAGCAACAACGGGCTCCCGGCTGTCATCCCGGCCTTGAGCCGGGAGCCATCTTGAAATCTCACGATGAGCCCGGCCTTCGCCGGGATGACAATCGAGTGTGTGGGCAACGCAGCGAACAGCTACGACACCGCGCCTTCGAGCGTATGCAGTTCCATCTCCCGCGAGCGCTTGACCTCATCCCGCAACCGCGCCTGCCATTCGAGCTTAGCTCTCATGGCCTTCTTGACTTGCCCGGCTCCACTGGAGCCGCGCATCCGCTACGCGACCGTCTGCGAAGTCCGTTCAAATCGCTCCACTGGAGCGATTTGCCGACCGTAGGTCGGACACGTCGAAGTCTCGAAAATTCGAGAAAGCCGCTACGATATCTCTCCTGCCAAAGTATCGAGTTCCATTTCGCGTAACCGTTTCACCTCGTCGCGGAGGCGGGCGGCTTTCTCGAATTCCAAATTCGTCGCCGCCTCACGCATCTCACGCTCCAGGTCTTTGATGACCGTGGCGAGATTGTCGCCGGTGACGATCTTCTCTTTCCCGTCCTTGCCTTTGCCAATGCTGACCGTGACATGGTCCTTCTCATAGACGCTGTCGACGATGTCGTTGATGCGGGACTTCACAGATTGCGGCGTGATGCCGTTGGCCTCGTTATAGGCGATCTGTTTTTCGCGGCGGCGGTTGGTTTCAGCCAGGGCGCGGGTCATCGAGCCGGTGGTCTTGTCGGCATAGAGGATAACCTTGCCGTCAACGTTACGGGCGGCGCGGCCGATGGTCTGGATGAGACTGGTTTCGGAGCGGAGGAAGCCTTCCTTGTCGGCGTCGAGAATGGCGACGAGGCCGCATTCGGGGATGTCGAGGCCTTCGCGGAGCAGGTTGATGCCCACCAGCACGTCGAAGGCGCCGAGGCGCAGGTCGCGGATGATTTCGATGCGCTCGATGGTGTCGACGTCGCTATGCATGTAGCGCACGCGAATGCCCTGTTCGTGCATATATTCGGTGAGGTCCTCGGCCATTTTCTTGGTGAGGACGGTGCAGAGGGTGCGGTAGCCGGCCTGGATGGTCTTGCGGATCTCGTCGATGACGTCATCGACCTGATGGGTGGCCGGGCGGATTTCGACCGGGGGATCGATGAGGCCGGTGGGGCGGATGACCTGTTCGGCAAAAACGCCGCCGGTCTGGTCCATTTCCCATGAGCCGGGCGTGGCCGAGACATAGACCGATTGCGGGCGCATGGCGTTCCACTCCTCGAAGCGGAGGGGGCGATTGTCCATGCAGCTCGGGAGGCGGAAGCCGTATTCGGCCAGGGTCGCCTTGCGGCGCAGGTCGCCGCGATACATGGCGCCGAGCTGGCCGATGGTGACGTGGCTTTCGTCGACAAAGACCAGCGCGTCATCGGGGAGATATTCGAACAGGGTCGGGGGCGGCTCGCCCGGCTTGCGGCCGGAGAAGTAGCGCGAATAATTCTCGATGCCGGCGCAGGAGCCGGTGGCTTCCATCATTTCGAGATCGAACAGAGTGCGCTGTTCCAGCCGCTGGGCTTCCAGGAACCGGCCGGCGCCGTTGAGCTCCTGCAGGCGCGCGGCGAGCTCGGAGCGGATGGCCTTGATGGCCTGGTTCATGGTGGTGCGCGGCGTCACGTGGTGGGAATTGGCGTAGACGCGGATGAAGGTGAGGTCGGCGGATTTCTTGCCGGTGAGGGGATCGAACTCGGTGATCGCCTCGATCTCATTGCCGAAGAGGGACACGCGCCAGGCAGCGGCTTCATAGTGGGCGGGGAAGATTTCGACCGTATCGCCGCGGACGCGAAACGTGCCGCGCACGAAGCCGGTATCGCCGCGCTTATATTGCAGGGCGACGAGCTTGGCGAGCAGCTGGCGCTGGTCGATCTGCTCGCCCTTCTGCACGTCGATGGTCATGGCGGTGTAATCTTCCACCGAGCCAATACCGTAAATGCAGGAGACCGAGGCGACGATGATCACGTCATTGCGCTCGAGGATCGCGCGGGTGGCCGAGTGGCGCATCCGGTCGATCTGCTCGTTGATGGTGCTCTCCTTCTCGATATAGGTGTCGGTGCGCGGGACATAGGCCTCGGGCTGGTAATAGTCGTAATAGGAGACGAAATACTCGACCGCGTTATCGGGGAAGAAGTTCTTGAACTCGCCATAGAGCTGGGCGGCCAGCGTCTTGTTGGGCGCGAGAATGAGGGCGGGGCGATTGGTGCGGGCGATGACCTGGGCGGCGGTAAAGGTCTTGCCCGAGCCGGTGACGCCGAGGAGAACCTGATCGGTCTCGCCGTTTTCGACGCCTTCGACCAGTTCGGCAATGGCCGTCGGCTGATCGCCGCGCGGCTCATAATCGGTGACCATGCGGAAGGGTTTTGAAATGCCGCGCACGGGCCGCTCGGGGCGGTGGGGCGTCCAGGGGGCGGAGCCTTCCACTTCCTTGCGGCCATGGAGAATGATCTGCTCAAGCGCCTTGACCGTGGCGGTGATACCCACGGTCTGCGCGCCTTCGAGGCTCTCGTTCTTTTTCGCCTTGTTCTTCTTTATCGACGCGTCGAGCGCCTCGCGGATTTTGGCCTGGGCTTCCGGATCGGCGGCGGCGGTGCGCGAGATTTCGCGGGCCGTCAGCGGGGCGGATGGCATGTGGTTGAAGCCGGCCTGGGGGGCTTCGCCAAGGCCATCGAAATCGACGCGGTCGACGGAATTGATCTTGGTCTTGCCGGTCTTTTTCGACATGCCGGTGGCGGTGTCGTTGTTGGATTTTGTGGTGCGGCGCTTTTCGAGAGCCGTTTTAGGGGCCGCTGCCGCTTTCTCCGCCGCCTCAGCGCGATCCAGCGCGCGCTTGTTTTTCATGCGCTCGGCATAAAGCGGTTTGGACGCCGCAAGATCCTCGGCCTTCTCGATCTCGGAGAAGAAGTCGTCGATGGAAAATTCAGCTTTGCCGGGGCGGGCGGATTTGTCGGCCATGGGGCGAGACTTCCGTAGAGCGGGGGAACGGGCAGGGAACCCATAGATGGGTGTCCTGTCACGCAATGTCAGCAGGGATTGGATCACGATTCCTAGCACGAGGGGAGCGCGCAGAAAACCGGGGCGGCGAGCGGCGGCGCGATCACAAGTGCAATTGTGAAGCAACCCTATCGGATGTGGTCCCGTTGGTGGGGCACGTGGGCAATAGAAGGAAAAACAACATGAAAACCACTTCGATTATCGCTCTGACCGCCGCTCTCATGATCTCTGCCACGCCTCTGGCCATGGCACAGACCAGCGGCACCGTGAACGCCAATGCCAATGTCAGCGGCTCGGCCGATACCGGCGCAGGCGCCAACCCTTCAGTTGATCTTTCGTTCGACACCGATGGCGACGGCGTTGTTTCCGATGCTGAAGCCCAGGCCGGTTCGGGCGAGGACGCCAACACTGCTGTCGAAACCGACATGTCGCTCGACACCAATGCCGATGGTACGATTTCCGATGAAGAAGCCGCTGCTGGCGGTGTTGCCGCTGGCGCGACGGCCGGCGCTTCGACCGGCGCCGCTGCTGGCGCAGCCGCAACCGGCGCCACTGCAGGCGCTGCTGGTTCGGTGATCGCTTGCGACGCAACCGGCTTTGAAATGGAAACCATGAACGGCGTCGACAAGGTTGCTGACATTTCGTCCGCCACCAGCGCCCAGGTTGTGCCGCTGAGCGATTGCGAAGAAGGCAATGGCCTCTCGGCTGACGTCCAGAACGCCATCACCGGCAATTCGGTCCTCGCCGACATCCTGCGCACTGAATCGTATAATTACGACCAGATCGTCGGCATCGACGTGACCAATGGTTCGGCCACGATCTATGTCGCTGCCGGCACCGGTGAAACCGAGTAAGCAGGCCTACGCCATACCGCATCCAGAGAGCCGGATTTAACCGACCGCATGATACGGTTTTAGCGAATTACCCCGTTCAGCTTGTGCTGGGCGGGGTACTTTTGTGGGGGCTAGCAGAGGATGAAAGTCGGGCAGCGGCCTGGGGCGATAGGACGGGACTGCGGCTCCAAGGATGCGCCCTAGAGGTCTAGCGCGCCTTGCGATCCATCAGTATTTTCGCGTTTCGCTTTCTTAAATGCGCTTGAGTCCACGAACGGCATATGTGGGCGTGTTCCTGTCAGTAGTTGCTCAATCGTGAGGATTTGGAGTTTGCGGAAGCGACCGTGATCGGTTTCTACGAAACCGGCTTTAACCGCCTCGGTTTCCATGTCTCTTGTCGGAGGCGTCAACGTGAGGAAAAAGCCCATTAGTGCCTTTTCCCGGTCCACCACATGAGCGAAGTCTCGCACCATTGCTACGCCGACATTCTTACCGCCCTTGACCGAGATCATTGCGCGGTGGCTCTCCGTCTTGCCGGTACGTAAGTAAACCTGCCCGTCGATGCCGGTATCGGCCCCTTTCTTGCCGCCCTTCCAGGGTTGAGCATCGGGGATGAGTGAAACTGCCCAGAGCTGGAACGCGTGCGGGTCCTGCTCGAACAGGGCGCGGGCGCCATCAAGATCCTGCGGCAGTCCAACGACCCGGAAATTGGCGGCAGGCCCGAAAGCTTCGGAAAGACGGCGCTTGATCAGATTGACTGCGATCGGGGTGATGTCGATGCCAATCCACTGTCGTCCTAGCTTCTGCGCGGCGTGGACCGTAGTACCGCAGCCACAGAAAGGGTCAAGAACGACGTCGCCGGGGTTGGATGACGCCGTTATGATACGTTCGAGCAAGGCAACTGGCTTTTGGGTCGGATATCCTAGGCGCTCACCCGAGCCTCCGGCGAGATAGGCGATGTCTGCCCAAAAATCCTGAACTAAAGCTCCCGGCAGTTCATCTAGAAAGACGATTCTACATCGTTTGGTGGGATTGCCGTCCCTACCTAATTTAATTCGCCCATGACTGTCCGGCACCTCAGTTTGTTCAGCCTCCCAAAGAGCTTTCATCCTGTCTGGCGTGTACCGCCACCTCGCTGACGTCCCATGAAAATCGTATTCTGTCATCCTATTCTGGGGATCGAGCATATTTTCGGTTTTATACAATCGCCCGCTAGGAGCCTCCCGCCATTCGGCAGATAAATACTCTTGTGAATGAGGTCCAAATACACGGTTAAATTTGGTCGTGGCGGATTTCGAGTAGAAGTGAATTAGATCGCTGACCTTGCCAAAGCGTCCCTTTGAGTCTCCATGCGCAGCCGAACGCTTCCAAGTTATCTGATTTCTGAAGTTGCTCGCACCAAATACCGCATCAAGCAAAACCCGCAGATAATGGCCAGCTGTGGCGTCACAATGCAGATAAAGTGACCCCGAAGGCTTAAGTACACGATGAAGCTCAATAAGCCTGATTGCCATCATCGCAAGGTAGGCCATCATGTCGTTTTCGCCCAAGAAACTCCGCATGGCTTCCAGCATCTTGGCGGCCTCGCTGCTTGGTCCGCGCAGCACCTGCCAGTAGGCGTCTTCGGCGGCATCGGTCCAATGCCATGTATCGTCAAAGGCCTCGATCTGCGCGTGGCTCTGGCTGCCGTCGGGCGCCTTGAACAGCACATTGTACGTCGCGTTCGAATTGAACGGCGGATCGAGATACACGAGGTCCACGCTCTCGTCGGGCACGTGGTCGCGCAACACTTTCAGATTGTCGCCGTAGTATAGTGTGTTGACCATCCGCCCCTCACTGGAACATAATAAGAACATAAGTCGAGTCGCGCGTCTACTGTGTCGAAGTGGCTGGCTCGTGGCAATTGATGGAGTGCGCTATGGCGACTAATACCGGAAAAGGTCACAGGAACGGTGCGGTGACCGGACGTACACAGTTCCAACATTCCAATGGCGATTGGCAGAAGCGTGATGAGCGCAATGGCCAGCTTATGGAGCGAAAGTCTTCGGCAGGTCCGTTCAAGGGCGTGGCCAAGGAGCCTGACGGACGGGACACGTCGCGGAGCCCTGAAAGTCCAAATCGGCCCAAGGGATAGGGGTTAGCACTAGCTGCTCCCAAATTGTCGAAACCCCGCCCCCTCCCTCGTCGTGTCGGCATGGGCCGCTTGGGGCCGTGGAGTTTTTCAGATGAAAATTGCGGGTTGGGTTTTGAGTGTTCTTATCGGGCTGTTTCTGGCCGGGGCTTCGGCTTTGCCGAAGTTTCTGGTGATGGAGGCGGCGCTGGAGCCTATGGCGGTGGTGGGGTGGCCGGCGAAATATCTTTTGCTGATTGCCGTGATCGAGGTGGTTTGCGTGGTGCTGTTTCTCATTCCGCGCACGGCGCTTCTGGGGGCGGTTTTGACCACGGGGCTTTTGGGCGCGGCGCTGGCGGCCAATCTGCGGGTGGATAATCCGCTGTTCAGCCATACGCTGTTTTCGATCTATCTCGGCGTGGCGATCTGGGTGGCGCTGTGGCTGCGCGATGAGCGGGTGCGGCGGGTGTTTCCGGTGATGAATTAGGCGTTGGGGCACCCACCTAGCTTCCTACAAAGGTCAGCTATGGCGCGGCTTCCAGAGGCAAGGCCGGGCGCGTGGATGGCGCCCGGCGGAGGGATTAGCTGCGGGCCGGAGTCCAGACGATCCAGGCGAAGATCAGCACGCCGGCAAAGGTGATCAGCGAACTGGCGGCGACGACGGGCACCATGGCGAGATTGCCGGCCAGCATCAGATAGAGCGAGAGGCTCATGATGATGACGCCGATGGTGTAGATGCCATATTGGATCAGCGGCAGGCGGCCTTCGGCCTTGGCGGGATTGAGCGCGAAATAGGCGCCGAACAGGGCGCTGGTGACCCAGCCGAGCAGATTGATATGGGCGTGGGCGCCGATGACATTGTGGTTCTGGCTCATCGACATGTGAATGCCGATGGCGATGCCGACCAGCAGAAACAGGATGGCCGTGCGGAAATAATAGTTTGACAGACGTGGCATGATTTTCCCCCAACGGGCGGCGATTTCCCCCATGGAATCGCGGCCCGATCGGCTGAAGCTACTCCCGCGCCGGGGCGGCGAGAAGTGGGGCTGAAAGGTGTTTAGCGGCCGGGCCTGGTGGCGAACCAGATGAGGTGGCGGGCGCCCTTGCCATTGCTGCGTTCGCGGACGCGGACTTCTTCGACGCTCATGCCGGACTGGCTGAGGCGCTTGGTGAAGGGCGCGTCGGGATAGGCGGACCAGACGGCGAGATGCCCGCCGGGATTGAGGGCGGATTTGGCGGCGCCAAGGCCGGCGGCGCTGTAGAGGCGGTCGTTTTCGGGGCGGAAGAGGCCATCGGGGCCGTTGTCGACATCGAGCAGGATGGCGTCGAGCGGCGCATGGGCGCGAATGGCGGCGGCGACGTCGCCTTCGTGGATCGTGACGCGGGGATCATCGAGGCTAGTGCCGTGAATGGGGGCAAGCGGGCCGCGGGCCCAGGCGATGACAGCGGGGACCAGTTCAGCAACGATGATCTCGGCGCCGGGACCGAAGGCGGCGAGGGCGGCGCGCAGGGTAAAACCCATGCCAAGTCCACCAATCAGGACGCGCGCCTTTGGACTTTTGGTGAGGCGAGCGGCGGAGAGGACGGCGAGTTGTTCTTCCGAGCCGCTCATGCGGCTGTTCATCAGGCCGATATTGTTCGACATGATCGAGAACTCGGCGCCGCGCTGCATGAGTTTGAGCACGCCGCCGCCGGGCATGGTGGTTTCATCGAGCTTTTGCCAAGGGATCAAATGCGGGTCCAGTCAGGGCGGTGGTGTTCCGCCCTGTCTAGACGATTGCGGGCCATGGCGGCAATGCGGCGTGGTCCCGGAAAAACGGACCGGCCATGGGTTCATAGCCGGTCCGGTATCAAGCGGTTAGTTCACAGCCCAGGTGGCGATGGGCGGGAAGAAGAGGATGATCATCAGCACGGTGATCTGCAGCGCGATGAAGGGCAGCAGGGCCGTGTAGATGTGTTTGAGCGTTATCTCCTTGGGCGCGACGCTCTTGAGATAGAAGGCGGCGGGTCCGAAGGGCGGGGTCAGGTAGGACACCTGCATGTTGACCGCGAAGAGAATGCCGAACCAGATCGGGTCATAGCCAAGCTGGATAACGATGGGCACGAAGATTGGCAGGGTCAGCAAGGCAATGCCGATCCAGTCGAGGAACATGCCCAGGACAATCAGGATCAGCATCATCACCATGATGATGACCACCGGCGGTGCATCGAGAGCCAGGATGGCGCTTGAGACGAAGCGATTGCCGCCCATCAGATTGTAAACGCCGACCAGAACGGCTGCGGCGATACCGATCCAGATGATCATGCCGCAGGTTTCGAGCGTGTGGACGAGGCTGGCCTGCATCATCTTGAAGTTGAGCTCGCCACGGAAGAACGAGATCACCAGGACAGCCGTGACGCCCAGGGCTGCAGCTTCGGTGATGGAAGCAACGCCGCCATAGATCGAGCCCAGAACGGCGACAACGATCAAGAGAGGCGCAGCCAGAGAACGCAAGGCGCTGCCAAGGGATTCCTCGGCCAGTTCTTCGCGCGACATGGGCGGGCCCATGGCCGGATTGCGCAGGCAGATGAACAGCACATAGC
>JAEYTY010000034.1 GCA_023433775.1 Pseudomonadota bacterium
CCTCAAAGCACCAATACGACTACGACGTCGCCACGGTCTATGGTTTCCTCCAGAAGTATGGTCTCGAAAAGAAGGTGAAGTGCAATATCGAGGTGGGCCATGCCTTCCTCGCCGGTCACTCCTTCGAGCACGAACTGGCCGTTGCCTCGTCGCTGGGCCAGCTCGGTTCGGTCGACGCCAACCGCAACGATCTCCAGTCCGGCTGGGATACCGACCACTTCCCCAATAATGCGGGCGAAATGGCGCTGGCTTTCTACTACATCCTCAAGCAGGGCGGTCTGGGCAAGGGTGGCTTCAACTTCGACGCCAAGGTGCGCCGCCAGTCGCTTGATCCCGCAGACCTGCTGCATGGCCACATCCTCGGCCTCGACACCCTGGCCCGTGGTTTGAAGGGCGCTGTTGCACTGATCGAAGATGGCGAGTTCGACAAGCTGCTCGACGCCCGCTATGCCGGTTGGGACAATGGCCTGGGCAAGGATATCCTTGCCGGCAAGCTCAGCCTGGCTGATATCGCGGCGCGTGTTGAAAAAGACAATATCAACCCGCAGCCTCGCTCCGGCCGCCAGGAATATCTCGAAAACCTGGTCAACCGTTTCGTCTGATAATGAAGTGGGGCGGGGCTTCGGCTCCGCCCTCTTCCCGCCCGCTCAGGCGGATGTTGAACGCGAAAGACCGATTATATCAGTCCACCTCACCCCGGTTCGGGATGTCCACGATGAAGGCGGTGCCCTTGTCCAGCCGTTCAACCCGCAGCGTGGCGCCCAGATGATCGATTTCGCGCATCATCATCTTCATGCCAAAGCCGGTGACGGCGCGGGGATCGAAATCCCCTGCGACGCCGCGTCCGTCATCGCGCACGCTGAGCTCGATACCCTCGCCCTTCCGGCGGGCCGTGACGGCAATGATGCCGCCCTCTTCCGGGTCATAGGCATGTTTCTGCGCATTGGTGACCAGCTCGGAAATGATGAGCGCGATGGGCGTGATCAGGTCTTCGCCGATCTCGATCCGGTCGGCCGAATGGGCGACATGGGCGCGGCTGATATGATCAAGCTTTTCGCACATCGAGCCGATGATCTCGCCGATATCGACCTCGGCGTCGATGTCGCCATGCTCGATGATGCGCTGGATTTCAACGATCGCCTGAATGCGGCTCAAGGCGCCGACAAGCGCGTTGCGGGCGGTTTCATCGGTGAGGCTCGAGAGCTGCATCCGCAGCATCGCCTGGATCAGGGCCAGCGAATTGCGCACCCGATGGGTCATTTCGCGGGCCATGTGATGGGTCCGCTCGGCCTGATCGCGCAGCGCCTCGGTCTTGACGTCGAGCTCGTGTTTGAGATCGTCCTGCCGATTGACGCGGTCGGTCACGTCGACCTGGGTGGCGATGAAATAGAGCAGTTCTCCCCGGTCATCGAGCATCGGGGCCATATGAAGCTCATTCCAGAAGGTGCTGCCATCCTTCCGGTAATTGAGAATTTCGTGGCTGATGGTTTCCTGCCGGGCGATGGCGTCGCGCAGGGCCTGCCGGTCCTCGTCACGGGTTTCCGGCCCCTGCAGGAAGCGGCAATTGCGCCCAAGGACTTCGTCCTCGCTATAGCCGACAAGCTTGAGGAAGGCGTCATTGACAAAGACCAGAGGGCAATCTGGCTCGTAGGGATCGGCAATGGCGATGGGCACTGCGCTCGATTCGACCGCGTGCACAAAGGGCTGCAGCCGCATCTTCGATCTGACATTCTTCCAATAACTGATTTCGCGGATCATCTGGTCCAAGTCGTGACGCTCTTTCTGTCCCGCGCCGGGCGCGGACCTTTCTCTTTGTCCTCTGGCTTATCGATCAGCGCCGATCTCTCACAGCCTTGCGGACATCACATTTTCATCAATAACGCGCGAAACCCCGTTTTCGCCGCATAGGAGGATATCATGCCCCAGATAACCAACCCGATCCTGCCCGGTTTCAACCCGGACCCGTCTATCCTGCGCGTCGGCGACGACTATTACATCGCCACCTCCACCTTCGAATGGTTCCCCGGCGTGCAGATCCATCATTCCAAGGATCTGGCAAACTGGGAACTGGTCACCCGTCCGCTGACCCGCAAGGCACAGCTCGACATGCGCGGCGACCCGGACAGCTGCGGCGTCTGGGCCCCCTGCCTCAGCCATGACGGGGAAAAGTTCTGGCTGGTCTACACCGATGTGAAGCGCAAAGATGGCTCCTTCAAGGACGCGCATAATTACATCGTCTGGGCCGACAAGATCGAAGGCCCATGGTCCGACCCGGTCTATACCAATTCCTCGGGCTTTGACCCGAGCCTCTTCCACGACGATGACGGGCGCAAATGGTTCGTCAACATGACCTGGGACCACCGGGTGCGCCCGCTGCTGTTCGCCGGCATCGTCATCCAGGAATTTGATCCAAAGGCTGGTAAGCTGGTCGGGCCGATCACCAATATTTACAAGGGCACCGACCTCAAGCTCGTCGAGGGGCCGCATATCTATAAGCGCAATGGCTGGTATTACCTGCTGACCGCCGAGGGCGGCACGGCCTATGAGCACGCGGTGACCTTTGCCCGCTCGCGCACGCTGACCGGGCAATATGAGACCCATCCCGACAAGCATATCGTGACCTCAAAGGACGCGCCGCTGGCCGCCCTGCAGCGCGCCGGGCATGGCGATATCGTCGATACGCCCGATGGCAAGACCTACCTCGTGCATCTGATGGGCCGCCCGACGACGCAGGAGCGCCGCTGTACGCTGGGCCGCGAAACCTCGATCCAGGAAGCCTATTGGGGCGAGGATGACTGGCTCTATGTGAAAAACGGCCCGGTTCCGTCGCTGCATGTCGAGGTGCCCGGCACGCGCGACGAAGCCAAATACTGGGCCGAGCAGCGCTATACGTTCGAAAACGGGCTGCACAAGGATTTCCAGTGGCTGCGGACGCCCGAAAGCGAACGCATTTTCAAGACCGAGAATGGCAAGCTGACGCTGTTCGGACGCGAAGCCCCCGGCTCCTGGTTTGAGCAGGCCCTGGTCGCCCGCCGGCAGACGCATTTTTCCTATGACGCCGAGACGGTGGTGGATTTCAAAGCCACGGACGAGCGGACTTTTGCCGGTCTCACCGCCTATTACAGCCGGTACAACTTCTTCTATCTCACTGTGTCGGCCCATTCGGACGGGCAGCGTGAACTCCTGATCATGGCTTCGGAAATGAGCTGGCCCGATGGCAAGCTGCGGTTCCCGGCCGAGCCGGTGCAGATTCCCAATGAAGGCAAGGTGAAGCTGGCGCTGACCATTCGTGGGCGCAAGCTGCAATTCTTCTATGCCATGGAAGGCGAGGACCTGAAGCCTATCGGCCCGGTGCTGGACGCGAGCCTGCTTTCGGACGAATGCGGTGGCCATCAGGCCCATGGCAGCTTTACAGGCGCTTTTGTCGGCGTGGCCGCGAGCGATCTCAATGGCATGGCCAGCCCGGCGCATTTCGACTATTTCACCTATACGCCGCAGCACGATCCCTCGGATCGCTACGAGGTCTGAGGCGCTTCACATCGGCAATGAAGGGACCGGTCGGGCGACATGCCCGGCCGGTCTTTTTGTCAGCGCCAGCCGAGCGACGGCGCCACATGGGTCAGGATGCTCTCGATGACATGGGCGTTGTAATCAACACCCAGCTGGTTGGGCACGGTCAGCAGCAGCGTATCGGCTTCGGCAATCGCCTCGTCCTTGCGGAGCTCCTCGATCAGCTTTTCGGGCTCGCCGGTATAGCCGCGGCCAAAGACGGCGCGCTTTTCCGGCTCGATATAGCCGAACTGATCCTCTTCCGGGCGGCCCGCGCCGAAATAGGCGCGGTCCATGTCATTGACCAGCGCAAAGATGGAGCGGCTGACGGAGACGCGGGGCTCGTGGGCGTGCCCAGCCTCCTTCCATGCGGCGCGATAGGCGCGGATCTGCTCGGCCTGCTGGATGTGAAAGGGTTTTCCCGATTCATCGAATTTCAGCGTCGAAGACTGCAGATGCATCCCCATCTGCGCGGCCCAGACGGCAGTGGCGTCGCTGGCCGCACCCCACCAGATGCGCTCACGCAGGCCCTCCGAATGCGGCTCGAGTCGCAACAGGCCCGGCGGATTGGGGAACATGGGGCGCGGATTGGGCTGGGCAAAGCCCTGGCCGGAAAGGGTCTTGAGGAAAATTTCGGCATTGAGCCGCGCCATATCGGCATCACTGGTGCCCTCGGCGGGCTCATAGCCAAAATAGCGCCAGCCATCGATCACCTGCTCAGGCGAGCCGCGGCTGATGCCCAGCTGCAGACGCCCGCCGGAGATCAAGTCTGCCGCCCCGGCATCCTCGGCCATATAGAGCGGGTTTTCGTAGCGCATGTCGATGACAGCCGTGCCCAGCTCGATTTTTTTGGTTTTGGCGCCCGCCGCCGCCAGCAGCGGAAAGGGCGAGGCGAGTTGGCGGGCAAAGTGATGCACGCGGAAATAGGCGCCATCGGCGCCCAGTTCCTCGGCGGCCACGGCCAGATCAATGGATTGCAGCAGCGCATCGCCCGCCGTGCGCGTGCCGGACTGGGGCGATGGGCTCCAATGGCCAAAGGACAGAAAGCCGATCTTTTTCATTTTTGCCTCACAGGGCTCGATTGTATCGGGCCATAGCTAGGTTGTAGCGGCGATGGACACAAGGCGCCGTGCCGGAACGCATTGGTTCGGCCCAGCGAACGATGAAACGGCGTGTGGCGGGGCGCGGCCTGTCCGGGACGGGCTTGGCAATGTCGCTCCGGCCTGCCAAGAGGGGGCATGACCAGTTCTGATGATGATTATGTCTATGACGAAGCCAGCGGCGAGTGGCGCCCGGCTTCCGAGGCCAATGCAGCCGTTTCCTCCGATCCGAAAGTGCTCGACGCTTCCGGCAATGTGCTTGCAGACGGCGATGCCGTTGTCCTGATCAAGGATCTCAAGGTCAAAGTCACCGGGAAGACGCTGAAGCAAGGCACGGTCATCAAGTCGATCCGCCTGACCGACAATCCCGAAGAGATCGACTGCCGGCATGAGGCAATCAAAGGCCTCGTGCTGCGCACGGAGTTTGTGCGCAAACGCTAGGGAATTGCTAGCAGGTCAATGAAATGGGCCGCTTGCCATTCGAGCGTAGCTCTCATGGCCCGCTCGCCTAAAATCTCCCCACTGGGGAGATTTTGCCTTTGGCACTGTGCTTCCAAGCATAAGTTGAACTTAAGTCCCGCACATTTCCTTGCCTTTCTGCGCCCGCGTAGGCTCATATGCTGAACGCAACGTTGGGCATAAGGTGAAACCAGACTACGAGATTCGGGTCATAATCTGAAATACCAAATTGAATAGGGTGGGATGCACGCTTTAGGCTTTTCTACACCGGAGTCCCACTATGTGCAGACTGCGGGATAATCCGTGGCCAGCATCTGCTGAACATCTATAAGCACTCCTCCACTTCCTAGAGGCGTCTCCGAATAAAACAATACCGTCTTCGCACTTGAACCCGACCACATCGTCGCCGACGAATAACCAAAATCTCTGGATTCATGTAGAGGGACTGGCTCACCGTAACTCTCAGTCAAACGGTTTGATGCTGTGATATAAGCGGCCATCGATCTTTCTAGGGTAATAGAGACGGCCATGAGCTCCTTTCGGCAGAAATGGAGGAAGTTCGTGCTGCTGGGTGCGCCGAGCCTGAACATGCCTTCGTGATCCTCGACGGGCTCCAAGTATGTACCAAGCTCTACAGCATGGCCAAGGGCTTCGTTCAGCCCCATTCCCAAATGGAACCCACGGTACTCGTCTGCGAGTGTCCGTCGTCAGATGCTTTGGCCCAGACCGGCGTTTTGATTAGCGGAGAGTCCTGCTCGTCATTGGGTTGATATTATGCGGCGAGGCTGGCGTGCAGCAAGCGGCGATGCTGGATGGTTTGTCGT
>JAEYTY010000042.1 GCA_023433775.1 Pseudomonadota bacterium
CGACAAACCATCCAGCATCGCCGCTTGCTGCACGCCAGCCTCGCCGCATAATATCAACCCAATGACGAGCAGGACTCTCCGCTAATCAAAACGCCGGTCTGGGCCAAAGCATCTGACGACGGACACGATATCTGGGTGATGCTGACCTTCGGTGCCGTTGGTTTTATTCTCGAACGCTGCCGTATTCCGCTGGCGCCCTTCGTTATCGGCTTCATCCTGGCGCCACTGGCCGAAACCAACTTGAGGTCGGGGCTGATGATCTCCGGTGGTGATTTCCTGCCGATCCTGACCCGCCCGATTTCGCTGGTCTTTATCGTGATCTCGGTGCTGCTGCTGGTCTGGCAGTTGCGCAAGGAGTTCGGCCCAAACAACCCGATCCCGCTGCCCTGAGCAAATTGCCTGCCCGGTTCTTCCCGGGCAGGCTTTTATTACGCGCGTTTTCTAAGCAGCTGCCTTTTTTGTAAGCAAAACCGGCTCTTGCCTCCAGGAGTGCACCCAGCTGGTTGTCCGGCTTTCTGTCTGAAACGCCTCGGTTTTCTGACACTCTCGGACTTTGGCACGCTATGTGCCTCTATCCCGCTGACGAAGCGCCATGCGCTGACAGGTCCCTGCGTCCAATGTCGGGCGTTCCCCCAAAGGCAAAGCTGCCGTCTGGTTCATGCTTCCGGTCCGTGACCGATGCGAGACCCAGGGCAGCTTTTTTGTTTTGCGCCACCGGCAGTTGAGAGCCGTGGCAGAAGGAATGCGATGAAAGAGAAACTGGTCATCATCGGCAATGGCATGGCGCCGGGCCGGGCGCTGGAGAAGCTATTCGAGACCGCGCCCGACCTCTATGACGTGACGATTTTCAACGCCGAGCCGCGCGTCAATTACGACCGCATCATGCTCTCGCCGGTGCTGTCGGGCGAAAAGAGCTTTGACGACATCATCATCCATGGGGATGCCTGGTATATCGAGCGCGGCATCACGCTCTACAAAGGCCACCGGATCGTCGCCATCGACCGCGAGGCCAAAACCGTGACCTCCAATCACGGCGAAGTGGCGAGTTACGACCGGCTGGTGATCGCCACCGGGTCGGTGCCCTTCATCATTCCCGTGCCGGGCAATAATCTCGCTGGTGTCCTCTCCTATCGCGATCTGGACGACGTCCACGCCATGATGCTCGCCGCCAAGTCGCGCGGCCGCGCTGTGGTCATCGGCGGGGGGCTATTGGGTCTCGAAGCCGCCGCCGGCCTCAAGGAACAGGGCATGGATGTGACCGTGGTGCATGTCATGCCCACGCTGATGGAGCGCCAGCTCGATCCTGCCGCGGGCTACCTCCTCGGCAAGGCCATCGAGGCGCGCGGCATCAAGGTGATGACCCTGGCCAATACCAAGCAGATTCTGGGCGATGGCCGCGTCACCGGCATTGAGTTCGCCGATGGTTCGGTATTGCCTGCCGATCTCGTGGTCATGGCCGTGGGCATTCGCCCCAATGCGGCGCTGGCGAAAGAAGCGGGGCTGGCGGTCAATCGCGGCATTGTTGTCGATGCGCAGATGCGCACCAGCGATCCGGCCATTTACGCGCTGGGTGAATGCGCGGAAGTGGAGGGCGCCTGTTTCGGCCTTGTCGCGCCGCTTTACGACATGGCCAATGTGCTGGCCTCGCTGCTCTCGGGCGACACCAAGCCCGCCTTCAAGGCCGCGGCCACAGCGACCCGTCTCAAGGTTACCGGCATCGATCTTTATTCGGCAGGCGATTTTGCCGAGGGCGATGACCGTGAGGAGATCGTGCTGCGTGACGCCACGGCGGGCGTCTATAAGCGCCTCGTCCTGAAGGACAATCGCATCATCGGCGTCGTGCTCTATGGCGATACCGCAGATGGCCCGTGGTTCTTCGATATGCTCAAGCGCCAGGTCGATGTCAGCGAAATGCGCGATACGCTGATTTTCGGCCAGAACTATCAGGGCGGCGGCGCGCTCGATCCCACTGCCGCCGTTGCTGCGCTGCCGGATGAAGCCGAAATCTGCGGTTGCAATGGCATTTGCAAGTCAAAGATCACGGGCGCCATCACGGCGAAGGGCCTCACCTCGCTCGACGATGTGCGCGCCCATACCAAGGCCTCGGCCTCCTGCGGCTCCTGCACCGGGCTCGTCGAGCAATTGCTGACCCTGACGTTGGGCGACAGCTACAATCCTTCTGCCGTGCAGCCCATGTGCAAATGCACCGATCTTGGCCATGGTGATGTGCGCCGGCTGATCCAGGCCAAGGGGCTCAAATCCATTCCCGCTGTGATGCAGGAGCTGGAGTGGAAAACCTCCTGTGGCTGCGCCAAATGCCGTCCCGCGCTCAATTACTATCTCGTGGCCGACTGGCCGGGTGAATATGAGGACGACAACCAGTCCCGTTTCATCAATGAGCGCGTGCACGCCAATATCCAGAAGGACGGCACCTATTCCGTCGTGCCGCGCATGTGGGGCGGCATGACCACGCCCAATGAACTGCGCGCCATCGCAGATGTCGCCGACAAATTCGCCATTCCGGCGGTCAAGGTCACCGGCGGCCAGCGCATCGATCTGCTTGGGGTCAAGAAGGAAGACCTGCCCGGGGTCTGGGCCGATCTCAATGCGGCCGGCATGGTCTCGGGCGCCGCCTATGCCAAGGGCCTGCGTACGGTCAAAACCTGCGTCGGCTCGGACTGGTGCCGCTTCGGCACGCAGGATTCCACCGGGCTCGGCATTCGCATCGAAAAGTTCATGTGGGGCAGTTGGACCCCCGCCAAGGTCAAGATGGCTGTGTCCGGCTGTCCGCGCAATTGCTCGGAAGCCACCTGCAAGGATGTCGGGGTGATCTGCGTCGATAGCGGTTATGACATCGTCTTCGGCGGCGCCGCCGGTCTCGACATCAAGGGCACCGAGGAACTCTGCCACGCCAATACCGAAGACGAGGCGCTGGAGATCATCGCGGCCTTGGTTCAGCTCTACCGCGAGCAGGGGCATTATCTCGAACGCATCTACAAGTGGATGAAGCGGGTGGGTCGCGAAACCATCATTGCCACCATTGTCGATGACCTCGAAAAGCGCCGGCACTATTACGAGCGCTTCGCCTATTCGCAGAGGTTTGCGCAGGTCGATCCCTGGGAAGAGCGGGTCAACGGCAAGGACGCGCATGAGTTTGCCGCCATGGCCGAATTCGGCCTGCCGGTCGCGGCGGAGTGAGGCCCATGCAACAGAATTATCGGGATATGGCCATGAATGACTGGATCGATATCGGGCAGGTTTCCGACATTCCCAGACGGGGTGCGCGCTGCGTCAACACGCCGGGCGGCAAGATCGCGGTGTTCCGGACCCAGGATGATCAGATCTATGCCATCGAGGACAAATGCCCGCATCGCGGCGGGCCGCTGAGCCAGGGCATCGTCCACGGCGCTCAGGTGACATGCCCGCTGCACAATTGGGTGTTTTCGCTCGAAACCGGCGAGGCTCAGGGCGCCGACGAGGGCAGGGTGCGGACGGTTCCGCTGGCCGTAGTCGACGGGCGCATCATGATGGCGCGTGAGATTGCTCTCGCCGCAGCGGAATAGCCGGGTCTATTCAGCGGCTTTGGTCAGGCCGAGTTCGGCGAGGATTTCGTCGGTATGCTCGCCCAGCAGGGGCGGCGGTCCCGAAACATTGGGGCCGTCATGGGCAAAGCGGAAACCGGCATTGAGAATGCTGGTCCGGCCCACTGCTGCATTGGGCACATCCACGTCGATCCGCAGGTCGCGGCCCTCAAGCTGGGGCAGGTCGAGAACATCGCGGAGCGGGCGCACAGCGCCAGCCGGAACACCGGCTTCCGACAGAATGGCTTCCCATTCCAGCGCCGTGCGCGTGGCGAAGGTCTTTTGCAATTCGGCCTGCAAGGCCGCGTCATGTTCCATCCGCGTTTCACCGGTCGCAAAGCGCGGATCGCTCAGCAGGTCTGGTCGCTCCAGCGCCATGCAGAGCCGTTCATACTGGTTCTGCTGCACTGCGCCGATGGTGATGGAATCTTCGAGCGTATCGAATGTGTCCGCTGTCGGGGCCAGCGAAAAGCCGCGATTGCCGGTGCGCTTGGGCTCGGTGCCGGAAATCACCAGCGGATTGATCACCGATGCCATCATCACCAGCGAGGCGTCGAGCATGGACATGTCGATATTCTGCCCGCGCCGCGCCGGATCGCGCTCGCGCTGTACATAGGCGGACTGGATGGCAAAGGCGGCGAGCAGGGCGCTATAGGTGTCGACAATGGGAAAGCCAACGCGCATCGGCACGCTGTCTTCTTCACCCGACAGGCCCATCAGGCCGGATACACTCTGGATGATCTGATCGATGGCCGGATAGTCGCGCATCGGACCGCCCTGGCCATAACCCGAAATCGAGCAGAAAATCAGGCCCGGATTGAGCTTGGAAACGCTCTCATATCCGAGGCCCAGCCGATCAATCACGCCGGGACGGAAGTTCTCGACCATGATGTCGCTCGACGCGATCAGAGCGCGTGCTGCTTCCCGGCCAAAGTCGGATTTGAGATCGAGCACGATGGATTTCTTGCCGGCATTGGCGCCGATAAAGGGCTCGGCCATGCCGCGCAATTCCTTGCGCTGGGTGTAGTTGCGCAGCACGTCGCCCGTGGGCGGTTCGACCTTGATGACTTCGGCACCGAGCAGGCACAGGAAATGGGTCGCCAGTGGCCCGGCGATAACGTGGCTGAAATCGGCGATGCGAACACCGGCAAGTGGCTGAGCCAAGTCTCTCTTCCCTCAGTTATAGTTCAAAAAATGAACTAATACCGGTCGGGATGTCAAGCGGCCATGCGCCGGCTTTGGTCAGTCGTCCCCACTATCGGCGATGACCGAGGCCGATCCGGTGCGCTGGGCGTGGCGATCCGCCAGATGGGTATAGAGCCGGTTGAGATAGGCAAAAAGCTGCGTCCGCTCCTCGGCAGAAAAGGGTTCGAGGAAGGCATCGTGCTGGTTGGTCATGCGATCATTGATGCGCAGATATTTGGCCTGCCCGGTGGGCGTCAGGGTCAGCGCGTTGAAGCGTTTGTCGGCGGCTACCTTGGCGCGCTCGACGAGGCCGCGGTCTTCGAGGCCCTTCACCAGCTTGGTTACGGCAGACTTTTTGAACACCAGCGTCGCCGCCAGGTCATTCTGCGAAATGCCGGGATTGAGCCCGATGACGCTGAGCACCACGATCTCGCCCTGCTCGGCGGCAAAGTCTGTGTAAAATTCGGCGTTCTCGGCCCGGATATAGGCACGCAGCGCGCGGGTCAGAAAGGGCAGGCTTTCGCGCAAGGGTCCGAGAAATACGCCTTCCCCGCGTTGCTCTGGCGATTCACTGGCCATCTGCGGGCGTTCCCCCTCGCATTGCTGTTCAAGCTGACTATCCGGCTTGCCGCACCCTGTCAAACCACCCCGGCCAAGCCCTCTTGACCGCTCAAAATATAGTTCATAAAGTTAACTACCTAGTGAGGGAGGTGGCGTGTGGTGAACTCTGGCCGGAATGCCGACAAGTCGGCAGGCGCGTTGCTTGACGCTGCTTTCGACCAGCGCGACGGCTACCGGCTGGCGGGCGCCGCGCCGCGTGTCGGCGTCTTCGGAAATGGCTTTCCCGAAGTGCTGGTGTCGGCCGCCGGCGCCGTCCCTGTCCACGTCAATCTCGGCTTGCCCGAGGCCGGCCTTTCGAGCGAAGGCAGCATTGCCGAGATCATCGAGCCCTTTGTCGACGACGAGGTGCGACTTTTCCTGAAGCGTCTCGTGGCCGGTCACTTCGCCGATTTCCGTGGCATCATCTTTGCCCGCGACGACGCCCCGGCGCTCATTGCTTATCAATACGCCACCGAATGGGTGCGGCAGGGCAGGGCGCATGGCAAGGTGCCGCCGCTCTTCCTCTGGAACCTGGTACACACTGCCAGTGCGCCGGTGCGATGCTTCAATCAGGTTCAGGCCGGCAAGCTCTTTGACTTTCTCGCCTCCATTGGCCTGCCGCGTCCCGGCGAGGCTTCCATCGCGGCGGCTTCCGCGCATGAACAAAGCCGCCGCACCAAGCTTGCCGCGCTGGAGCGTGCCGAAACAATTCCGGGTTCGGTCGCCATGCGCTGGCGCAATGCCGGGCGGTTCATGGCGGCGCAGGACCATGCGCGCCTCCTCGGTGAAGCACTGGCTGAGCCGCCCGCCGCTGATGAACTGCCCAAAGCCCGGCTTGGTATTGTCGGTTCACCCCTTTCCAGCATGGCGGTTTACGCGACCTTCGAACGCTTCGGCCGCGTGGTAGCCGACCTGCAGCCCTGGGGTCAGGTCTGGCCCGGGCGCGATGCGGCGCCGAATGTCGAGGCTATCCTCACCGCCGCTGCTGCCGATCCGTTCTGCCCGCGTATCACCCCGGCCAATGCCCATCGCCGGGCGCTGGTCGCCGCTGCGGTCGCAGGGCGGTGCGATCTCGTCATCTGCCAATTGGCGCAGACCGATGACACCTTTGGCTGGGAAGTGCCCGCGCTTGCGACTGATCTCGCCGCTGAGGGCATTGGCTTTATCAATCTCGGCTTCCGCGACGCCGAACCCGACACCAAATGGCTCGATCACGCCGCCGGGCTGATTGCCGCTGCTCTGGAGGCGCGCGCATGAGTGCCGAATATATCCCGCTCGAATCGACAAAGATTGCCGCCGACTATCAGCGCGACTGGGCCAAGGGCCTGCGCGGGCAGATTACCTCGGGCGAGCAATATGCCTTCGTCAATGCGGACACGCCGCATGAACTGTTCCACCATATCGGCCTGCCCATCGTTACCAATCAATGGTGGTCGGCGATCATCTCGGCCAAGCAGCTGTCCGAATATTATTTCGATCATATGGGCGAGCTGGGCTTTCATGATCGGCTGGCGCGCTATTCCAGCCTGCCGCTGATTGCCGAACTGGAAGGCGATGTTGAGCGCCAGCCCTGGGGCGGCTTGCCGACGCCATCCATTCTCTGCGCGCGGCAAAGCGCCGATGATCACCAGAAGATTTTTGCGCTGTGGGCCGAAAAGACCGGCGCGCCGCTGGCGCTGTTGTCCTCGCCCGCCGTGCCCGATCCGCATCCGCAATGGTGGGAATTGGCGCGGACAGATTGGGAAACGCTCTATGGTGCCGACCGGCTTGACCTGATGGTCGCCGAGTTCAAGGAGCTGATCTTCCGTCTTGAAACTCTCACCGGGCGGACATTCGATCACGCCGGCTTTGCCCGCTATATGGAAGCCATCAATGTGCAGGAGCGGATTTTCGAGGAGGTCAGCAACCTCATCGCCGACGCGCCTGCCGCGCCCATTCGCATTGCCGAGCAGATCCCCAATGTCATGATCCCGCAATGGCATCGCGGCTCCGATTGGGCCATCGAACACGCCACGCGCTTCCGCGACGAGGTGGCCGAGCGCGTCGCCAATGGCGTCTCCGTCGTGCCCAATGAGCGCATCCGCATGATGTGGATCGGCGCGGGCCTCTGGTTCGATACCAGTTTCTATTCGGCCTTTGAAGAAAGCCACGGCGCAGTGTTCGCCTGGTCGATGTATCTGCCCTTTGCCGCCGATGGCTATATCCGCGAGGATCATGGCGACCCGTTGCGCGCGCTGGCGGCGCGGGTTTCCGCCATGAATGAACAATTGCACCAGCCGCCCTGGGTCAATGCCTGGATGGTCGAGCAGGCCAAGCGCTACCGCATTGATGTCGCGCTGATGCTCATCCCTGAACATGACCGGTTCTCGGGCCACGGGTCCCTCTTTGCCAAGCAGGCGCTGGAGGAAGCGGGCATCCGCGTCATCGAGGTGTGGTCCGACATGGTCGACCGCCGCAAGTGGGATCGGGACGCCATGGTGGCGCGCATTTCCCCCGTCCTCGACGCGGTTCTGGCGGAAGACCATTGACATAGTTCACTTACTGAACTTTTATTTGATGCAACAAGATCGGTGCAAAGACACCGGCAGACGAATGGGAGGCGCATTGTGGGCGCACTGGACGGCTTGAAAATTGCCGACTTTTCCTGGGTAGGCGCGGGTCCGCGCTCGACCAAGGATCTGGCCGACAATGGCGCGACCGTCATCAAGATCGAGTCCCGCAAGCGCCTTGACCTTGGCCGCATGTCGCCGCCCTTTGCCGGCGATCCGAAGAATCCGGACGGCTCGGCCTTCTTCGCCCAGACCAATACGTCCAAGAAAAGCGTCACCATTAATCTCTCCGATCCGCGCGGCATCGAGATCGCCAAGAAGCTCGTCGCCTGGGCCGATGTGGTCGTCGAAAATTTCGGCCCCGGCTTCATGGAGCGTATCGGCCTCAGCTACGACACGCTGAAAGAGATCAAGCCCGACATCATCCTCGCCAGCGTCTCGGTAGCCGGCAAGACGGGGCCGATGGCCGGCTTTCGCGGCTATGGCAATTCGGCTGCCGCCCATTCCGGTCATGCATGGCTGACCGGCTGGCCGGACCGCGATCCGCATATGCCCCCGCTCGCCTATGGCGATGTGGTCGCGCCCATGTTCCTGACCGTCGCCATTCTCGCCGCGCTCGAACATCATGCGCGCACCGGCGAAGGCCAGCATCTAGACATTTCCCAGATCGAGCCCATGGTGCATGTCGCCGCCGATCTCTATGCCAGCGATGTCGCTGAAAAGACCGGCAATGATGACGCCACCTATCTCGTCCATGGCGCTTTCCCAGCCTCGGGTGATGATCAATGGGTCGCCATTGCCGTGGAAACTTCGGCACAGGGCGCGGCGCTGGAGACCGTTCTTGGTCTGGCGTCCGGCGCAGGTCTCGACCCCAACGCCATTGCCGAAAAGACCGCGCAATTGGACAAGTTCACGCTCTTTGATCGGCTGAGCGCTGTCGGCGTTTCCATCGGCCCGGTGCTGGATGGCAAGGATCTCAACGAAAGCGCCGAGCTCACCAGCTCGCACCATTTCGTCAAATCCGAACACAAGGTTCTGGGCAAGTCCAACATGCCCGCGCCGCCTTATGCGCTGAGCAAGACGCCGTGGTCGCTGACCGCAGCGCCGCTCCTTGGCGAACATAATTCCGAAGTCTTCATCGACATGCTGGGCCTCGACGCCGCCGAGATCGATCACCTGATCGCCGAGGGGGCGCTGGCATGAGCATGTTGTCGGGCATTAGGGTTCTGGAAATTTCCGACAGCCTCGTCGATTTCGGCGGGCGTATGCTGGCCGAACTGGGCGCGGATGTCGTTTCCGTGGTCGCCGATGATGAGCGCGGCGCGGCCCGCGACATTGCCTGGCATCATGGCAAGACGCGTCTTTCCGCCGACAATGGCGCGGCCATCAAGGCGCTCGCCGCCAAGGCCGATATCATTCTCGACGGGCAGCGGAATGGCGACCGATTCGACCTTGCCGACATCGCGGCAGCCAATCCGTCCATCATCCATATTCGCGTCACACCTTTCAGCCCATCGGGCCCCAATGCCAATCGCCCGGCGACTGACCTGACGCTGTTTGCCCTGTCCGGCCTCATGCATGTGACGGGTGAACCCGATCGCGCCCCGCTGAAATTCCCCGGCGAACAGACTTACGCGCTCACCGGCATTCAGGCCGCGACAGCGGCGTTGATGGGCCTTTTTGCCCGCCGCCGCATCGGCTCTGGCCAGCGCATCGATCTCACTGCCATCAAGAGTGCCACCCTCGCCAATTATCGCGAGGCGGTCATGCATGAATGGACCGGCCGCATCGGTCGCCGTCGTGGCAATATGCTGGTGCGCGGCAAGACCGGCGTGCGCCAGGTCTGGCCGTGCCTTGATGGCTATGTCACCTGGTCGATGATCGACAATCCCTCGATGATGCGCGCCGTGGTCAAGGTCATGGAAGAGCATGGCGTTGCCGGGGAACTCAGCGCCATCGACTGGGACAATACCCTCGTCGCCGATACTGCGCAGGACATCATCGACCGCTGGCAGGGCGTCGTCGAAGCCTTCTTTGCCAGCCAGACCAAGGCGGCGCTGGGCAAGTGGTCGCTGGAACGCGGCTGGGGCCTTTCGGTCATTCACGACCCGAAGGATGTGCGCGAAAATGATCATCTTCGCGCCCGTGGCCTCTTCGTGCCGGTCACCGATGAAGCCAGCGGCAAGTCGTTCAATGTTCCTGGTCCGCTTTTCCATTCAGCCGTCATGGATGCGCCGCCCCGCGTGCTGAAAACGCCGGTGCCTGCCGCGCAATTTACCGGGTGGGACGCAGCATGAGCGGCGCGCTTTCGGGTCTCAGGATCATCGATTTTTCCCGCCTGCTGCCCGGGCCTTATTGCTCCTGGCTCCTGGCCGATATGGGCGCTGACGTCATTCGCATCGAGAACCCGCGCGAGATCGCCAAGCAGGCGCAGGTGTTCGGCTGGGACCGGCTCGATGACAACGCCCGCCTCGCCCTGCGCGAAACCGATATCCTGGCCCGCAACAAGCGCTCGGTCATGCTCGACATTGGCGATCCCGAAGCGCAGGCTTCCATCAAGGCGCTGATTGCCGGGGCCGATATCGTCATCGAGGATTATCGCCCCGGCGTGCTCGCCGGGCTTGGCCTCGGCTATGAGGATTTGAAAAAGGACAATCCGGGGCTGATCTATACCAGCCTTACCCTTTGCGGGCAGACCGGCCCCTACCGCGACAAGCCGGGGCACGACCCGGTCGCCCTCTCGATTGCGGGCGTGCAGTCGCGGATTGGCGAAAATCCCGATGAGCCCAGCTTCTCCGGCATTCCGGCAGCCGATGTCATCACCGGCACCCACGCTGCCTTTGCCACGCTTGCCGCCGTGCAACAGCGCCATGCGACCGATCTCGGCCAGCATGTCGATGTGGCCATGAGCGATTGCTCGATGGCGCTGCTGGTCAATGTGCTGTCGCGCAATCCCGATATTTCGACCATCCCGCCGCGCGGCACCCGCCGGGCCGATATGGGGCTCTGGCGCACACGCGACGGCAAGTTCATCTGCACAACCGATATGGAGCCGCGCTATTGGCGCAGCTTCTGCGACGTGGTGGGTCGCCCTGACTTCGCGCCGCTGCAGAATGACATTTCCCGTCGTCCTGAAATCCGCGCCGCGCTGGAGGAGATTTTTGCCCAGCGCGACCAGGCCGAGTGGCTGACCATTCTGGAAAAGGCCGGAACGCAGTTTGCCCCGGTCTATGACATCGGCGAAGCCCTGGCCGATCCACACAATATCGCCCGCGGCATGGTGGTGACACCGGCTGCACCATCAGGGCGCGAAGTCCGGCAGATCGGTCAACCAGTCAGGCTGGGCGGGCAGGAGACGCATATCCGCAATCTGGGCCACGCGCCCGGCGCGGACACCGAGGCGGTTCTGGCCGAACTTGCTCAGGGGCGCGGACTGAAAAGGCCGTTTACCGGGGTGGATGCATAGGAGAAGGCATCCAGTCCATCGCTTGGTTCTACTAGGGAGGAGAACGTGACTATGAATTCATTGAAGATTGCACTGGCTGCAATTGCGGGCTTCGGGCTTATGTCCGGCGCGCTGATCGCAGCAGAATTCGAGCTGACCTATTCCACCACCTATTCGCCGACCCATCCTTACGGTAAGGCCGACGAGCAGTGGATTGAGCGCATTCACGAGCAGACCGAGGGCCGCGTCAATATCACGGCCTTCTGGGGCGGTTCGCTCATCACCAGCCGCGAAGGCATTGACGAGCTCAATGCCGGCGTGGCCGACATGGCCTATATCGCGCCGATCTATGCAAGCTCGGGCTATGACCTCAACCGTCTGACGCCGCAGTTTTTCTACGGCTATGACGATGCGCTGATGGTCCTCAAGGTCTATCAGGATCTCTGGAACGAATACCCGCAATATGCCGAGGAACTCGGCGGGGCGCAGGTGCTCGGCTACAATGTCGGCACGCCGATGCATCTGATGCTGCGTGAAAAGCCTTTCGTGCAGCTCTCCGATCTCCAGGGTCTGCGTATCCGCTCCGCCGTCGACTATATCGGCGCGCTCACCGCAGCCGGTGCCGAAGGCGTCACCATGCCAATGACCGACACCTATCCCTCGCTGCAGCGCGGCGTGCTCGATGGTGTGATCGCACCCTATGAAGCCCTGCGTTCGCTGAGCTTTGCCGAAGTCATCAAATACTATTCCGAGCTGCCGCACAGCCGTGGCGCCTATCCCTCGCGCGCCATCAATGCCGATGCATGGGCCGGCCTGCCGGAAGACATCCAGCAGGTGTTCCTCGACAATATCGACTGGCTGACCCAGGCGACCTACGATTATGCACAGGAAGCCGAAGATGCCGGTCGCGCCTATGGCGTGGAAAAGGGCGTGACCTTCAACACGGTCTCATCCGAGGTTATCGGTGAATATTCCGCCGCCTTCGAGCCGGCTGCCCGCGAAACTGCGGCCCAGCTTGACGCCATGGGTCTGCCGGGCACGGAAGTGCACGACAAGATCCGTGCCGCTCTCGGACAGTAAATTAGAGAAGTCCCCGACCGCCGCCGTCCTCTAAAGGGACGTGCGGCGGATCGCCTGGAGGTGGGCAATCCAATGCAAACTATTGATACTGTCTTGCGCAAGATATGTGCCGCCGTCGGGGTGCTGGGCATCCTTGCCATCATCAGCCTGATGCTTCTCACGGTGGTCACGGTGATCTTTCGGGCCCTTCACATTGCGTTTCCGGGCACCTATTCGCTCGCAGAGCTCCTGCTGATCCCGGCGATAAGCATCTCGCTCGCCTATGCCGCCATGCACAATGAACACACGCGCGCTGTGCTCTTCGTCGACCGCATCAGGAATGATCGCCTGCGTCTGGGCATCCACGGCGCCATGCTGATCCTGGGCTCCCTGTTCTGGGTCACCGTCGCCTGGGCCACCATTCGTGAGGCCATTCGCCGTGGGGCCCAAAACGAATTGTCGCCCATCATCAATGTTCCTGTCGCGCCGTTCCGGTGGTCCATGGCGCTGGCAATCGTGCTCTTCTGCGTCGTTCTGGTCTGGCAGGGTTTCAAGCTCCTGCGCGGCATTCCGGCTGATGACGAACCCGCAAACCTGGATTCCTGAGCCATGTCATCTGTAACCATCGGCTTTGCCGGACTCGCCATTCTTTTCACCGTCATCGGCTTCGGAATGCCCATTGGCTTTGCCATGGGTCTCGTTGGCTTTGCCGGCTTTGCCTTTCTGGTCAGCTTCGATGCCGCCATTGTGCGCGTCGGGGTCACCACATTCAGCCTGGCTACCAATCACGCCATCGGCACGGTGCCGCTTTTCCTCTTCATGGCCCATCTCCTCTTTGCAGCGGGGATAGGGAGCGCCCTGTTTGATTTCGCGTCCAAATGGGTCGGCCGCCGCCGTGGGGGCCTCGCCATGGCAACCATTGGTGCTTCGGCCGGCTTTGCTTCGGTCAATGCATCGAGCCTGGCCACCACCGCCACCATGGGCCTCGTCGCCCTGCCCGAAATGCGCAAGCACAAATATGACACGGCCCTGGCATCGGGAAGCGTCGTGGCAGGCGGCACCATCGGCTCGCTGATCCCGCCATCGGGCATGTTCATCATCTATGGCATTCTCACCGAAACCTCGATCGGCAAGATGTTTGCCGCGGGCATCGTCCCGGGCATTCTGCTGGCCCTGTTCTATATGATCGTCATCGCCGTCTGGTGCCGTCTTGATCCCAATGCCGGGCCGCGCGGGCCAAAATATTCGATGAAGGAAAAGCTCGCGAGCTTTGGCAAGATCGGGGAAGTGGTAGCGCTGTTTGCGCTGGTCATGGGCGGCATTATCGCGGGCTGGTTCACGCCAACCGAGGCAGGTGCCATCGGTTCCGCAGGTGCGTTGCTCATCGCCATCGTGCGTCGCCGTCTGACGGTAGAAAGCGCCAAGACCGCCATCTATTCGACGCTCAAGACCACGGGCATGATCTTCGGCATCCTCTTCGGGGCCATGGTTTTCAATAGCTTCATCACGGCCAGCACCATTCCGCTGCATATCGTCAATTTCGTCACCGAAGGCGGCTTCTCGCCCATGGTGGTGCTGCTGATGATCCTCTTGGTCTATTTCTTCCTGGGCATGATCCTTGATGCTTCAGCCATGATGACGCTGACCATCCCGCTTTTCTTCCCGCTGGTCACCACGCTCGGCTTTGATGCCGTTCTCTTCGGTGTCCTCGTGGTGCGCATGACGGAGATCGCCTTGCTCACGCCGCCGGTGGGGATGAACGTTTATGTGCTCTCTGGCATAGCCAAGGACATAAAACTCACCACCATCTTCCGGGGTGCGTTCCCGTTCGTGAGCGCGGACGTTCTGCATGTGGCCATGCTCATCGCCTTCCCTGTGCTGGTGCTCTGGCTGCCGAACCTATGACCACGCCCAAACTTGCGCGCTGGGGGTTGGTTTCAACCACCGGCGTGCTCACCGGTTTCGGGCATGGCTTTGCCGCTTTCGCGGTGTCGGCCTTGCTCAAGCCTCTGGCGCTTGACCTCGATACAGGGCGTGGCGTCGTTTCCACGGCCATCGGTCTGGGCCGGCTGGTATCGGGCCTTGCCTCGCCCACCATTGGCAGGATCACCGACGCCAACGGCCCGCGCCTGATTGTCATGGCAGGCATGGTGGTGTCTGCCATCGGGCTCTTCCTACTGGCCTTCATCCGCTCCGAGATCGAGCTTTATCTCGTCTGGTCACTGGTCTTTTCCGTTGGCATAGCCGCCGGGTTCACCGTGGCGCTGGATAAGCTGGTCGTTGCCAGCATGGTGGAAAATCGCGGCATGGCGCTGGCCGTGCGGTTTTCCATTTCGGCAGTCGTCGCCACGCTGATCGTGCCGCTCGTTACCATCATGATCGAGCAGATCGGCTGGCGTTATACCTGCATCGTCTGGGGCGGCATCATCCTGCTGCTGCTGCCCATTCCCTATTTCTTTTTCCACACAGAAAAGAGCCTGCCCAAGTCATCGCCGGACAACGCAAATCCGGACGTTGCCGTGGCGCGCCCCATTTTGCGCCAGCCAAAATTCTGGATTATCGCCGCCGCACTCGCCGCCCAGGCCTCGGTGACCGCAGGCCTGTCGATCCACCTCGTCGCCATGATGACCGATTTCGGCCTCGACGCCGTATTTGCGGCAACGCTCTTTGGCGGCATGGTGCTGCTCACCGTGCCGGTACGCCTCCTGGCTGGCTATATCGCCGACCATATCGCGCCGGCAAAGCTGCCTTTTGTGCTGGGTGCACTTCTGGTTGCCGAAGGGCTGGCCATTGGCTGCTTTGCGCTGGCCCCGGGCTTTGGCACTATGCTGGTCGTCACCGCTGCGCTGGGCATTGCAGCGGGCGCGCCCATGGTGCTCGTTCTGGTGCTGTGCAGCGAAATATTCGGCCAGACGGGCTTCGCCACCGTGCAGGGCAATCTGATGATGGTGCAGGTTCCGGGCACCATGATGGCCCCGATCATTGCCGGCTATGTCTATGACTTTACCGGCAGCTATGTCGGCGTGGTCGCCGGCTTCGCATTGCTGCTGATTGCCGGCGGCCTCCCGCTCGGCCTCTTGCGGCCTGCCTCAGAGGCATAGGCGCTGGCGCTGGGCTGCTAGCCCACCGCCTCCAGCGCCACTGCGATCCCCTGGCCAACGCCGATGCACATGGTGGCCAGCGCCCGCTTCTTGCCGGACAGGCTCAGCTCCAGCGCTGCCGTACCGGCAATGCGCGCCCCGCTCATGCCGAGCGGATGACCGAGCGCAATCGCACCGCCATTGGGGTTCACGCGCGCGTCGTCCTCGGCAATGCCCAGTTCGTGCAGCACGGCGATGCCCTGGCTGGCAAAAGCCTCGTTGAGTTCATAGACGTCGAAATCGGCCTTTGTCAGGCCAAGGCGCGCGAACAGTTTCTGCGTGGCCGGGGCAGGGCCAATGCCCATGATGCGCGGTGGTACGCCCGCCGTTGCCCCGCCCAGAATGCGCGCAATCGGGGTCAGGCCGTGTTTCTTGATCGCGGCTTCCGAGGCGATGATCAGCGCCGCCGCCCCGTCATTGACGCCCGAGGCATTGCCCGCCGTCACCGAACCATCGGCAAAGAGCGGGCGGAGCTTGGCCAGCGTTTCGACAGTCGTGCCGGCGCGCGGATGCTCGTCCTTGTCGACAACGATGGCATCGCCCTTTTTCTGCGGAATGGTCACCGGGGTGATTTCCTTGCCCAGCCGCCCGTTCTGCTGTGCGGCCACGGCCTTGTCCTGGCTGCGCACGGCGAATTCGTCCTGCGCCTCACGGCTCACATTAAATTCGCGCGCCACGTTCTCGCCGGTCTCGGGCATGGAATCGGTGCCATGGAGCTTGTCCATACGCGGATTGATGAAGCGCCAGCCGATGGTCGTGTCATAAATCTCGGCATTGCGCGAAAAGGCGGTCTCGGCCTTGGGCATGACGAAAGGCGCGCGGCTCATCGATTCCGCGCCGCCTGCGATAACGAGGTCGGCTTCACCCGACTTGATGGCCCGCGCCGCCGTGATCACCGCATCCATGCCCGAACCGCAGAGCCGGTTCATGGTGGTGCCGGTAATGCCCACCGGCAATCCGGCCAGCAGCAGGCTCATGCGGGCAATATTGCGGTTGTCTTCGCCCGCGCCATTGGCATTGCCGAAGATCACGTCGTCGACCGCGTCCCAGTCGAGCCGGCCATTGCGTGCCGCCAGCGCCATCAGCGGAATGGCGCCGAGATCATCGGGGCGGATAGAGGACAACGCGCCGCCAAAGCGGCCAATGGGGGTGCGGATATAGTCGCAGATATAAGCGTCAGCCATTTCAGATCTCCGGCACGGTGAGGTCGGCCACATCACCGGCAATCACCAGTTCCGCGCCCGTCATCGCCTGCAATTCGTCCACGCTCATGCCGGCCAGTTTTTCGCGCAGCACAAAGCGCTTGTTCTCGATGTCGATCACGGCAAGGCTGGTATAGACGCGCGTCACGCAGCCCACGCCGGTCAGCGGCAGGGTGCAGCTTTTCACCAGCTTGGGTTTGCCGTCTTTGGTCACATGGTCGGTGATCACCGCCACCCGCTTTGCCCCATGCACCAGGTCCATCGCGCCGCCCACGGCGGGCACGCCTTTGGGGCCGGTTGACCAATTGGCGAGGTCGCCATTTTCAGCCACTTCATACGCGCCGAGAATTGCGACATCCAGGTGCCCGCCGCGCACCATGGCGAAGCTGTCGGCGTGGTGGAAAAAGGCTGCGCCGGGCTTCAGCGTGATCGCCTTCTTGCCGGCATTGATCAGGTCCCAGTCTTCCTCGCCTTCGGGCGGCGCCTCGCCAAAGTTCAGCACGCCGTTTTCGGTGTGGAATATGGCCTGCCGGCCCGGCGGCTGGAATTTGGCGACCATTTCGGGAAAGCCGATGCCGAGGTTCACATAGGCGCCGTCTTCAATGTCCTGCGCTGCGCGCCAGGCGATCTGGGCGTTGGAAAGTTTCGCGCTCATGCGTATGCCACCCCTTCGCGCATCAGCGCTTCTTCCTGTTTTGCGTCGGCAATCTCGACCACGCGGTCGACGAAAATGCCGGGCGTGATCACCTGCTCGGGGTCAATGCCGCCGGGCTCAACAATCTTTGTCGCCTGCACGATGGTCACCTTGGCCGCAGCTGCCATCAGCGGCGAGAAATTGCGCGCCGCCTTGCGATAGGTGAGGTTGCCCATCGTGTCGGCCAGTTCGGCCTTGATCAGCGCCGCGTCGGCTTTCAGCCAGCGCTCCTGCACGTAATGCTTGCCGTCGAATTCGCCCACCGGCTTGCCTTTGGCCACATCGGTGCCGTAGCTCGCCGGCGTATAGAAGGCGGGGATGCCCGCGCCGCCAGCGCGGATGCGTTCGGCCAGCGTGCCCTGCGGCACCAGTTCGAGCCCGATTTCGCCCGCCTGGTATTTCTCGGTAAAGGCGCGCGGATCGGCCGAGCGCGGAAACGAGCAGATCATCTTGGCCACCATGCCGGCGTCGATCATGGCGGCGATGCCAATGCGGCCATTGCCGGCATTATTGTTGATGACCACGAGGTTCTTCGGGCTGCCCGTCGCCTTGAAGCGGTCGATCAGCGCATGGATCAATTCGATTGGTGCGCCCGATCCGCCGAAACCGCCGATCATCAGGCTCATGCCATCCTCAATGCCCGCCACCGCACTGGCGCGGTCCGCGACTGTCTTGTCCATCGCCCTGTCCTTTTCCACCGGCCCAATGTCCGGTTCTCGTCATTGCTCCGATTATGCGCCGCCAGCCTTTTCCTGCAACGCAATTTGTGCGATATGCTGCATTTGTTGATATATCGCACAATCGGGGCGGCGATGAGCATAGCGGAACGCGACACGATGGGCGGGCTCGCCAAGGGCCTCTCTGTCATCGAGACCTTCACGCCCACGCGCCCGCGCCAGTCGATTGCCGAAGTCTCCGCCGCCTCGGGCCTTGACCGCGCCACGGCGCGCCGGTGTCTCCTCACCCTGGCCCATCTCGGCTATGCCGATTATGACGGCAAGTTTTTCACCCTCACGCCGCGCATCTTGCGGCTGGGCACGGCGTGTCTCGCCACCATGCCCCTGCCGCAAATGGTGCAGCCGCTGCTCGACAGTCTCTCCGATCAGCTCGGCGAAAGCTCTTCGGTTTCCATTCTCGATGGCGCCGAGATCGTCTATGTGGCCCGCGCCGCCCAGCGCAAGGTCATGTCTATCGCGCTCATGCCCGGCTCGCGCCTCCCCGCCTTCTGCACATCCATGGGCCGGGTCATGCTGGCCGCGCTGCCTGTGGCTGATGCCGAAGCGATCCTTTCGGCATCGCCCCTCACGCCGCGCACCGCCCTCACGAAAACCGACCCCGCCGCCATCCTTGCCGAGCTGTCGAAAATCCGTAGCGAGGGCCACGCGCTGATTGATCAGGAGGTCGAACTCGGCCTGCGCTCCATCGCCGTGCCGCTGTTCAACGCCCATGGCCACACGATCGCCGCGCTCAATATCGGCGTCCCGGCCACGCAGGACAGCGTCGAAAGCCTCGTGCCGCTCTACCGCCCCGCCATGCTCGCCATCCAGGCCGAACTGCGCAAAGTGCTGCGGTAGGATACCTGCAGAAGCTGTTGTCCTGCCCTCCCTCCCCCTTGAGGGGAGGGTAGCGCCGCTCGGCCCAACGGGCCGTAGCAAAGCTGGGGTGGGGGTGGTTTTGTTCTCCTCTGATGGACCCCCACCCTCAATCCCTCCCCTCAAGGGGGAGGGAGGCAAAAGAGCCGCAAGTCCGATAAGAGAACCCTGTCTTCAAGCGAGCGTGGCGCAACCTCACTCTACCCGCATCTTCTCGCGAAACCGCCCCGGCGGCTCCCCCAGCATACGCGTCACAAACCGGGTGAAATAGGCCGGGTCCTCATAGCCGAGCTCCGCGCCAATCTCCTTGATGGTCAGCGTCGAAAACAGCAATTGTCGCCGCGCCTCGAGCGCTATCCGCCGCTCGATCACCTCCAGCGCCGAGGCGCCCAGCACGTCCCGGCATATCCGGTTGAGATGGGTCGGACTGATGGCGAGTTCTGCTGCATAGTCAGCAATGCGCCGTGTGTCGCGGAACTTCTTGTCGACCAGAAAACGAAACGCCTTGGCGTGCAATTGCGCCCGGTTGGCGCGATGCCCCTCGACCACGGGCTGGCTGCGCGCCCGGTGCAGCGCCACCACCAGCAGCATGATCAGCGCGCGCATGGCCACGTCGTGCCGCCCGCCCGGCCGGTCCGCCTCCTCGATCAGCCGGTCGATTGCCTCGCCCACCGCAAAGCTCTCGGCGCTGATAACCCCGGCAGGGGGCTTCTCAATACCGGTTGCCAGAATATCGCGCTCCAGCAGTGTCAGCACCACGCCCTCGACATTGTCGCTGAAGGCATAGCTGTGAACGCTGAGCGCCGGCACCACGACCACACCCTGATGGCGAAGATCGAACTGCTGGTCATCGATCCGCACCCCGGCCCAGCCGCCGGTCAGGTGCAGCACCTGAAAGAACTGTTCATGCCGGTGCGGCGCGATGCGGTATTCATGCAGGCGGCTGCGCGACTGGATGGTCTCCCAATGCAGCCATTCGTGCTCGCGCTCGGTTTCAGCCTCTCCATAGAGGGCGTAGGTGGGGATCGAGTTCATGGTCGGATAGTGCAAGTCTATGCACCGCCTGTCCATTCACCAATTCGCCTGAGCGTGCATCCTGATGCTAACGCGAGGGGAAGAAACAACAACATGCGCACACAAATTGTCATTATCGGTGCAGGTCCGTCGGGACTTATGCTGGGCGCGCTGCTCGAACAGGCGGGCGTAGATGCCATCATTGTCGAGCGCAAAAGTGCCGATTATGTGCTGGGGCGGATCAGGGCAGGCGTGCTCGAACAGGGCTCGGTGGATCTGCTGGATCAGGTGGGTGCGGGCCAGCGAATGCACGCCGAGGGTCTCGTCCATGACGGCTTTGAAATGAGCTTTGATGGCGACAGCCAACGCATTGATTTCAAAAAGCTTATCGGCAAATATGTGATGGTCTATGGGCAGACTGAAGTCACCCGGGACCTGATGGCCATCCGTAAAGGCACTACCATTTACGAGACCGATGACGTCGCCCTCCACGACTTGGATGGCGCGCCCTATGTCACCTATTCCAAGGATGGCGCGACCCATCGCATCGACTGCGATTTCATCGCCGGCTGCGATGGCTATCACGGCGTCAGCCGCGCCAGCGTTCCCGCCAGCGCCATTGCCACCTTCGAGCGCGTCTATCCCTTTGGCTGGCTTGGTATTCTGGTCGACAAGCCCCCGGTGTCCGATGAGCTGATCTATGCCCATCACGAGCGCGGTTTTGCCCTCTGCTCCCAGCGTTCGCCAACGCGCAGCCGCTATTATGTGCAGGTGCCAACCGACGAAAAAGTCGAGAACTGGTCGGATGATGCCTTCTGGGATGAGCTGCGCCGCCGCCTCAGCCCTGAAGTGGCGGAGCGGATGCAGACCGGCCCTTCCATTGAAAAATCCATCGCGCCCCTGCGCAGTTTCGTGGCCGAACCGCTGCGCTTTGGCAAACTTTTCCTCGCTGGCGACGCAGCCCATATAGTGCCGCCCACCGGGGCCAAGGGGCTCAATCTGGCTCTCAGCGATGTCGCGGCCCTGGCCGACGCGTTCATTGAGGCGCTGGTGGAAAAATCGGATGCGGGAATAGGTGCCTATTCGTCAAAGGTCCTGCAGCGCATCTGGAAGGCGGAGCGGTTCAGCTGGTGGATGACCAGCCTACTGCACACCTTCCCGGATAATGGGGCTTTTGGCCGTCGCATCCAGCGGGCCGAGTTCGATTATCTGGCCTCGTCGCTCGCCGCGCAGCAGAGCCTGGCGGAAAACTACACCGGCCTGCCGTACTGAACGGAGGGGTGGCTTTCCCGCGAATGCCTCTTGCCAACCAATTTAGTTATGTTGCATAACATTATTGGTTGAGGAGAAACCCCATGAACTCTCAGGCGACGCCAATTCGCGCCGTAAGGCTCGGGCATATGGTGGCCGAGGCCGAACGCCGTGCGGACGGCTCGGTGCTTGTCCGCTCCAGCGAAACACTTGGTCCCTATCCACGCTCCATCGTTGACGCGCTGGCCGATTGGGCCAATCGCACGCCCGACGCCATGCTGATTGCTGATCGCGAAGGCGATGGCTGGCGCAAGATGAGCTTCCGCGACGTGCTGGACAGTCTGCCGCCGCTGGCGCAAGCCCTTCTCGATGCTGGTCTTTCTCCAGAAAAGCCGCTCATCATCATTTCCGGCAACGAGATCGAGCATCTGCTGCTCGGCCTTGCCGCGATCTGGGTCGGCATTCCCTATTCTCCGATTTCGCCGGCCTATTCGCTGGTCTCGACCGATTTCGGCAAGCTCAAGCATATCGCCAAATTGCTGACCCCCGGCATGGTCTATGCCAGCGATGGCGCCAAATTCGCGCCGGCCATCAAGGCCGCGCTGGGCGATGATATTCCGCTGATCGTGCGGACAAATCCGCCCGAAGGCCGCCAGGCGCACCTCTTTTCCGACCTGCTCAAAACCCATGTGACAGCCGCTGTTGCGCAGGCTCACGCCGCCATCACGCCGGATACGATTGCCAAGGTGCTGTTCACTTCCGGCTCTACCGGCCTGCCCAAGGGCGTCATCACCACCAACAGGATGATGACCTGCAATCAGGAAATGATCCGCACCGCTTTGGCCTTCGTGCAGGACGAGCCGCCGGTTCTGCTCGACTGGATGCCGTGGAACCACGTTGCCGGCGGCAGCCACAATACCGGCATGGCCATCTATAATGGCGGCAGCTTCTATATCGATGATGGCCAGCCGACCCCGGCGCGTTTCGGGCGCACGCTTGAGAACCTCAAGCATGTACAGCCGACCTTTTTCACCAATGTGCCAAAGGCTTATGAGTTTCTCGTCGCCGCATTTGACGAGCATCCCGAAGCGCGGCGCAATCTGTTCGCGCGCCTCAAGCTGCTGCAATATGCCGGTGCGGGCCTCAGCCAGCACGTCTTTGACGGCCTCGACCGCGCCGCCCGCGCCGAAACCGGCGAGCGGGTGATGATCATCACCGGCTATGGATCGACCGAGACGGCGCCCTTTGCCTTCACCACCACCTGGGCGGTGGAAGAGGCCGGCCATATCGGCCTGCCCGCAGCGGGAATGGAAGTGAAGCTGGTACCCGATGGCGACAAAACCGAACTACGCATGAAGGGTCCCAATATCACGCCCGGCTATTGGCGCGATGAAGAGAAGACCAAAGAAGCCTTTGACGAGGAAGGGTTTTATCGCATCGGCGATGCTGTCCGCTTTGCCGATCCAAACGACCTCTCCAAGGGCTTTGTCTTCGATGGCCGGGTCAGCGAGGACTTCAAGCTCTCGACCGGCACCTGGGTGAATTTCGCCGCCGTTCGCTCCGCCGTTATTGGCGCCTGCGCGCCGCTCATCCGCGATGTCGTGCTGACCGGGCTCGACCGCAATTTCATCGGGGCGATGATTTTTCCTGATCTGGAAGCCTGCGCCCGCCATGCCGGCCTGCCCTCGGGCAGTGACGCGGAAACGCTTGTCGCCCACCCGGCGGTGCGGCAGAAATTTGCCGATAGCCTTGCTGCGCTGGCGCAAAAGGCCACCGGCAGTTCGAACCATGTGGCTCGCGCGCTGGTCATGACCACCCCGCCGGACATCGACAAGGGCGAGGTCACCGACAAAGGCTCGATCAACCAACGCGCCGTGCGCGCCGCGCGCCCCGAACTGGTCGAGGCCATTTACGCCGAACCCGTCGCCGCTAACGTCATGGATCTGCCGAGGAATTCGAAATGAGCAAAGCCCTTCGCCTGACCTTTGACGACGCCTGGTTGCTGGGCGGCGCGCGCACGCCATTCGTGGATTATCGCGGCGCGCTGGCCGAGATTTCGCCCATCGATCTCGGGATCAAGGCGGCCCGCGCCGCCGTCGCCCGTACGGGCGTGAACCCCGCTGATATCGGAACCACCGTTGCCGGCTCCATGGCACAGGCCTCGTTCGACGCCTATGTCACCCCGCGCCATATCGGGCTTTATGCCGGCGCGTCGGTTGAAGCCCCGGCGCATCTGGTGCAGCGCATTTGCGGCACCGGCATCGAAGTCATCGCCCAGGCCGCCGATGCCGTCGCGCTGGGCCGAGTCGATCTGGCTCTGGGCGCTGGCGCCGAGTCGATGAGCCGCAATCCGATTGCCGCCTATACGCACCGCAATGGCTTTGCCATGGGCAAGGTGGAGTTCAAGGATTTCCTCTGGGAAGCGCTTTACGATCCAGCCGCCTGTGTGAACATGGGCGACACGGCGGAGAACCTCGCCAAGCAATATGGAATCGGCCGCGAGCGCGTCGACCGTTACGCCGAACGCAGCTTTAACCGGGCCATCGCCGCCCGCGATGCCGGTCTTCTGGCCGAAGAAATCGTGCCGGTAATCAGCGAATTTTTCGAGATCGAGGGCCTCGAAACTCGCGGCATCAAGCTGCCGCGTGGCGTCGAGTCAGTCGATACCGATAGCCATATCCGTCCCTCGCCGTATGAAATTCTCGCCAAGCTTCGCCCCGCCTTTGGCGGCGTGCAGACCGGCGGCAATTCCTCGGCCATTGTCGATGGGGCAGGCGCCGTTCTCGTCGCCTCTTCCGCCTATGCCAAGGCCAATGGCCATAAGCCGCTGGCCCGCATTCTGGCCAGCGCCGCCGTTGGCGTGCCGCCCCATATCATGGGCATCGGTCCCGCGCCGGCCATCCGCGCCGTGCTCGAAACGTCCGGCCTGACGCTCGACCAGATCGACCGTATCGAAATCAACGAAGCCTTTGGCGCGCAGGTCCTCGCCTGCGTCGAAGAGCTTGGCCTCGATGAAAGCAAGCTCAACGTCAATGGCGGCGCCATTGCCATCGGCCACCCGCTTGGCACCACTGGCATTCGCCTGTCATTGACCCTGGCCAATGAACTCAAGCGCTCGGGCAAGCGCTATGGCATCGCCTCGGCCTGTATCGGTGGCGGGCAGGGCATTGCCCTGCTGCTCGAAAACACCGAGGCGGCATAATGGATATCGAGGGCAAGACAGCCTTTATCACCGGCGGCGCGTCCGGCCTTGGCGCAGCCACGGCGCGAGCTCTCGCCGCCATGGGTGCGCGTGTCGGCATTTTTGATCGTGACGCAGGCAAGGGCGAAGCTGTCGCCGCCGAACTTGGCGGCCAGTTTTTCGCCGTCGATGTTTCCGATTCCGCGAGCGCAGAAACGGCAATCAATTCGGCCATCGCCGCTCTCGGCACACCATCGGTTCTGGTCAATTGCGCTGGCATTGGCGGCGCGTCCCGCATTGTCGGACGCGACGGCCCCATGCCGCTCGATGCCTTTGAAAAAGTCATCAAGGTCAATCTGGTCGGCAGCTTCAACATGATGCGCCTTTGCGCCCATGCCATGTCGCTGGGCGAGGCCGACGCCAATGGCCAGCGCGGCGTCATCATCTCCACCGCCTCCGTTGCCGCCTATGAAGGCCAGATCGGCCAGGCCGCCTATGCCGCATCCAAGGGCGGCATTGTGGCGCTGACGCTGCCCGCAGCCCGCGAATTTTCCCGTTTTGGCATTCGTGTCCTGACCATTGCGCCGGGCCTGTTTCTCACGCCCCTGCTGGCCGAACTTCCCGAGGAAGCGCAGGCTGGCCTGGCCTCTTCCATCCCCAATCCGGCCCGTCTCGGCAAGCCCGAGGAATTTGCCGCTCTGGTGCGCTCCATGGTCGAGAACGATTATCTCAATGGCGAAGTGGTGCGCCTCGATGGCGCGCTGCGGATGCAGCCGAAGTAAGGACCCGACATGTTCACCCGCACTACCAGCGTGGAAATCCAGTTCGGCGATTGCGATCCGGCCGGCATTGTCTATTACCCCAATTATTTCCGCTTTTTCGACAATGCGACGGCGGGCCTGCTATCGGCCGCCTTTGCCATGCACAAGCGCAATTGGCTGGCCCATTATGGCATTGCCGGCATCCCCATGGTTGATACCGGCGCGCGCTTCATTCGCCCCAGCGCCTTTGGCGATGTCGTCGAAATCCGCAGCGAGATCACCGAGCTGGGCCGTTCCAGCTTTTCGGTGAAGCACACCTTGCTCAAGGATGGTGAAGTGGCCATCGAAGCCCACGAAAAGCGCGTCTGGGTAGTGCGGGACGATGCAGGCGGCATTCGCTCGGCGCCTTTGCCCGACGATGTACGCCGGGTGCTGGAAGGCCAGTAACAGGCCAAAATGCCCTCCCTGCCCGAACCGCCTTTATCATGGCCGGGCAAATGGAATGAATTGGGTGCGCTGCACCGCTGAAAGGACGAAATATGGCCGAGGATAACGTGCTGATCGTGGAGCAGAAGGGTTCGATCGTCCACCTGACTCTGAACCGTCCCGAGAAGCGCAATGCGCTCAACGATGCGTCCATCGCTGCGCTCGACGCTTTCTTTTCGGCAGTTCCGGCAGGCACCCGCGCCATCGTCATCAGCGGTTCGGGCGGGCATTTTTCGTCCGGCCTCGATCTGTCTGAACAAGTGCATCGCCAGCCGCTGGAAGTGATGGCCCATTCGCGCAACTGGCACCGCGTCATGGCGATGATCCAGCATTCGCGCATTCCCATCATTGCCGCCATGAACGGCGCCGTCATGGGGGGTGGTCTCGAATTCGGTTCGGCCTGCCATGTGCGCATTGCCGAGGAAACCGTCCGCTTCCAGATGCCCGAAGGCCTGCGCGGTATCTTTGTCGGCGGCGGCGGTTCGGTGCGTATTGCCAAGCTCATCGGTGCTGACCGGATGACCGAAATGATGCTGACTGGGCGCGTTTATCCGGGCACCGAGGGTGAGCGCTTGGGTCTGGCGCACTACACCGTTCCCGAAGGTCAGGCGCTGGCCAAGGCGTTTGAGCTGGCCGAGCGCATCGCCAAGAACTCGCCGACCATCAACGCTTTCGTCATCCAGGCCATTGCCCAGATCGCATCCATGCCGCCAGAGGCAGGGCTCTATGCCGAAAGCCTTGCTGCCGCGCTGAGCCAGACCGGGCCGGATGCCGAAGAGGGTCTCAAGGCCTTTCTCGAAAAGCGCCCACCAAACTTCGGCTGATCGTCAGCTGATCCGGTCGAGCAGGCTGATAAAGAGGTCGCGGTTTTGCTGGCCGCCCAGCCGCTTGATCATGTCCTGTTCCATGGCCTCGTGAATGCCGCGGGCATTGCCGAGGAAGGCGCAACCTTCCTTGGTCAGATGCAGGGCATTGGCGCGCTTGTCGCCGAGAGCAGGGCGCCGCTCGATCAGGCCGCGTTCTTCAAGGCCGTGCACCAGCGTGACGAAATTGGCCCGCTTGATGCCGAGCGCCTCGGCAATTTCGGTCTGCTTGCGACCGGGATTGTCGTCGATCAGCACCATGACGGAATATTCGGCGGGGCGCAGGTTCATCGCCTCGAACACCGCCATGAAGCGCTGAAATACCTGCAATTGCGCGCGCCGCAGCCGATAGCCGATGATCCCGGTCGTTGCCTCGGTACGCAGGCTGTCTTCGGCTTCGGCTTGCTGCTGGGTGGCGGGCATCGGCGCTCACAGTTCAATGGATGTGGGAAGCTATTTCCCGGACAGGACGGCGATTGCTTGCCGCTCCATATCGATTTAGTTATATTTGATAACATTGCCATGGGGAGGATGGCAAAGTGGAAAAGGGGCGCGCCGGTGGTGGCTGCATCTTTTGTGGGTCTGACCCAAGGCACACAAATTGGCGATGAAGCGATCGGCGCTGAGTGCGTGGTTATCTATTTGAACCATTTTGGGCCCGGTTGGGCATGGATCGGGTCATTCGGATAATCCAGCGGTTATGGTATTGGGCGCAATTATCATTTTACTTGCGACCGGCCAGCGCCTTTAATCGGGCTACAAGGGGAGGGATCAATGCAAAGAGCCGGCAAGAGCTGCGCGCTGATTTATATGTCGTCCGGATTTTTTCCGGGCCCCGTCGGCGCGGGAGTTTAACAGGTGTTTCAGGATGGTTCGCCTCTTGGCAGGGTCGTGATTGGCCTCGCAAAATGGATGGCAGTGGCCGGTGGGGCGGTCATGGTAGCCCTCATCGCCATGGTCTGTTTCAGCATTATTGGCCGCGCGCTGATCCCGCTTGGTCTCAAGCCTATCCGCGGCGATTACGAGCTGGTGTCGGTCGGCATGGGTTTTGCGGTCTTTGCCTTTATCCCCTGGGCTCACCTGAAGCGTGGCCATGCTCTGGTGGCGCTGGTGACAGACCTGTTTGGTGAAGTGCCCAACCGGATCATTCTGGTCATTACCGATCTGATGATGCTGATCGCTGCGGCCTTTCTGGCCTGGCGGCTCTATTTCGGCACCATGGACAAGTTTGCCTACAATGAAACGACAATTCTGCTGCGTATGCCGCTCGGCTGGGGCTATGGCCTGGCGCTGATTGGTGCAGTCGTTTTCGTGATTGTTGCTGCATATGTTTTGGGTCGTTCGCTGACCCATCTGGTCAAGGGCACATCTGAGCCCAAGCCCGTAGGAGTCGATCTGTGACCCCGCTTGTTCTTGGCCTTCTGGCATTCCCCGCGGTTCTGCTGCTGATTTTCCTGCGCGTGCCGATCGGGCTAGCCATGCTGACCATCGGTATTTTCGGTGGCTGGCTGATTACCGGGACCTTCAATCCCACCCTGGCTCAGTTCAAGAACCTGACCTACAGCACCTTTGCGTCCTATTCGCTTTCGGTGGTGCCGCTGTTCCTGCTCATGGGGCAGTTTGCGACCCTGAGCGGCCTTTCGGCTGGCCTGTTTAACGCCGCTGCGGCCTGGCTCGGCCACAAAAAGGGCGGGGTGGCCATGTCGGCCATTGGGGCCAGCGCCGGCTTTGGCGCCATTTGCGGCTCTTCGCTGGCAACGGCGGCGACCATGGGCCAGGTGGCTCTGCCCGAGCTCAAGAAATATGGCTATTCGGGCGGGCTCGCCACGGCCACTGTCGCCGCTGGCGGCACGCTGGGCATCCTCATTCCGCCCTCGATCATTCTGGTGATCTTCGCCGTTCTCACAGAGCAGAACATTGCCAAGCTGTTCATGGCCGCCTTCATTCCCGGCATTCTGGCGGCGCTTGGCTACATTATCGTCATTGCCATCTATGTGCGGGTCAGCCCGGAGTCCGGTGGAGTTCGTGAGCGTATGCCCTACGCGCAGCGCTTCCGCGAACTGGTGAAGGTGTGGCCGGTTATCGTTGTGTTCGGCCTCGTTATCGGCGGCATCTATACCGGCGTCTTTACACCCACCGAGGCGGCTGCGGTCGGCGCGGCAGGCACGGGGCTGATCGCGCTGGCGAAGCGTTCGCTGGGCCGCGAAGCGGTTGTTCAGGCGTTTCTGTCCACGGCCGTGTCCACGGCAATGATCTTTCTCATTGTTCTCGGCGCCGCGTCGCTCAATGGCTTCCTTGCCCTGTCGCAACTTCCCCAGGTCAGCGCGGCCTGGATTGTCGAGCAGGGTCTCAATCCATGGATCGTGCTGGCGATCGTGCTGGTTTTCTATCTGATCATGGGCTGTGTGATGGACTCCCTGTCCATGATCCTGCTGACGGTACCGATTATTTATCCAATGATGAGTGCTCTCGATTTCGGGCTTACCCCGGACGAGTTCGGCATCTGGTTCGGCATCATCGTGCTGATCGTGGTGGAGGTCGGTCTCATAACCCCGCCCGTTGGTATGAACCTGTTCATCATCAACTCAATGTCGCCCAGCACGCGCCTTTCGGAGACCTATCGCGGTGTGCTTCCATTCGTGGCGAGCGATATTGTGCGCACAATAATTCTCGTCGCCTTTCCGGCCATCACGCTATGTCTGGTGTGGTTGCTCTATTAGCGATGCGAATGAGAAAACGAGTTTCGTGGCGTCCTTGACCAGGCCGTCAACGGGAGACCAAGGGAACTAAGCGGACCGATATGGTCCAATATGGGAGGAAACTGAATTGACCAAGAATTTCGTTCTGGGCGCTTTTGCTGCCCTGGCGCTGTCGACCAGCGCTTTCGCGCAGGAAGTCACGCTCCGCGTTCACCAGATGCTGCCGCCACAGGCAACCATCCCTGCCAAGGCCATCGAGCCATGGGCTGCCAAGGTGCAGGAAGAGTCCGGTGGGCGCATCAAGGTTGAGCTTTATCCGGCAATGCAGCTCGGTGGCGCGCCACCGGAACTGTATGACCAGGCCAAGGACGGCGTGGTCGACCTGATCTGGACCGTTCTGGGCTACACGCCTGGCCGTTTCCCCAAGTCTGAAGTGTTTGAACTGCCCTTCATGACGGGCAATTCGGCTGCCAGCTCGGCTGCCTTCTATAACTATGTGATGGAAAACTCGGCTGACGAATTCGCCGGCGTCAAGGTCATCGCCCTGCATACGCACGGCCCCGGCCTGTTCCACTCGAAGGACCCAATCGGTTCCCTCGACGATCTGCAGGGCATGAAGGTTCGTGGCGGTTCGCGCATCATTTCCGACATGCTGGCCCAACTTGGTGCCGAGCCTGTTGGTATGCCTGTGCCGCAGGTGACCGAAGCTCTGTCCAAGGGCGTTATCGACGCCACCACGATCCCGTGGGAAGTGACGCCGTCGCTGCGCGTTTCCGAGCTGGTCAAGAACCACACCGGCTTCTCGGGCAATGAAGGTCTCTACACCCAGACCTTCGGCTTCGTGATGAACATGGACAGCTATAACAACCTGCCCGACGACCTGAAGGCCGTTATCGATGCCAATTCCGGTCTCGAAATGTCCCGCCAGTTCGGTCGCGTGATGGACGAAGGTGATGGCACCGGTCTCGCCATTGCCGTCAATGCCGGCAACAACATCATCCAGCTCGACGAAGCCGAAACCGCCAAGTGGCGCGAAGCGGCTCAGCCGACCATCGACCAGTGGTTTGCGGACATGGAAGCCCTCGGCTTTGATGGCCCGGCTCTCTACGAAGCTGCCAAGGCTGCCATCGCAGCCGAAAACTAAGAGCATAAGTGATCCCGCCGTCCTTGTGGCGGCGGGGTCATCCCAATGTGCCTGGGCCGCTGTTTCCCAAAAGGTTTCCAGGACTCGCGCAATCGGCCTGACGGTTCGACTGCCCGATGTTAGACTGATGATCTGCAAGTCGCGTGCGACTTGAGCTAACAGCGCCGAGCGCAGTGATCGTCTGGAATTCATGACCCGAACTCACCTCTGGTATCGCGAGCCTGCTCGCGAATGGACCGACGCCTTGCCCCTCGGCAATGGCCGTCTGGGCGCCATGGTCTTTGGCGGCATCGCGCAGGACGAGTTTCAGCTCAACGAGGATACGCTGTGGTCGGGCGGCCCCTATCAGCCGATTAATTCTGAAGCGAAGGCGCATCTGGGGTCGGTGCGTAACCTGGTATTTGCCGGGCAATATGCGGAGGCACAGAAGCTGGCCGATGCGCACCTGCTCGGTCGCCCCAAGACGCAGATGTCCTACCAGCCGGCGGGCCGCCTGCTGATCGATTTTGCGCATCCCGGCGCAATCTCGAATTACCGTCGCCAGCTCGATCTCGCCACGGCCGTGGCGGTGACAGAGTATCAGTCCGGCGGCGTCAGCTATCGTCGCGAAAGCTTTGTTTCTGCTGCGGATGGCGTGATGGTCATTCGCCTTTCTGCGGATCGCGACGCATCTTTGTCGGCGCGACTGCAATTTGTCAGCGATCAACCGGGGCAGGGTTCAGCAGCGCCCGACACGTTGCAGTTTGTCGGGACCAATCGTGGGGAACATGGGATAGAGGGCGCGCTCAAATGGCAGTTTGAAGCCCGTGTGCTGGCTGCGGGCGGAAGCGCTCATGTCGAGGACGACCAGCTTGTGGTTTCGGGCGTCGACAGCATTACCCTGCTGATCGACATTGCCACCAGCTTTCGTCGCTTTGATGATGTTTCGGGCGATGCAGAAGCGGAGATCGCCCATAGACTGGGCGCGCTTGACGGACGGCGCTATGAGCGCCTTCTCGCCGATCACGTGGCGGCGCACGCGGCGCTCTATGACCGTTTCGCCATAGATCTCGGCCAGACTGAAAGTGCCGATCTGCCCACAGACGAGCGCATCGCTCTTTTTGCTGATGGCAATGATCCGGATCTCGCTGCGCTCTATGTGCAATATGGCCGATACCTCGCGATCTCATCGAGCCGCGCCGGGACGCAGCCGGCGAACCTTCAGGGGATTTGGAACAAGGAAACGCGTCCGCCCTGGGGCAGCAAATATACTGCCAATATCAATCTGCAGATGAACTACTGGCTGGCCGATCCGGCCAATCTGGCTGATTGCTTCGAGCCATTTATCCGGCTGGCTGAACAGGCCGCCATCACCGGCGCGAATATGGCTCAGGCCCATTACGGCGCCCGTGGATGGGTGCTTCATCACAATACGGATCTCTGGCGCGCCAGTGCGCCGATTGATGGCGCGCAATGGGGTCTATGGCCCATGGGCGGCGCCTGGATATGCGCCCAGCTCTGGGACCATGCCCGCTATGCCGGCTTTCCCGAGGACTTGGTGGCGCGCATCCATCCGCTGCTGATCGGCGCCAGCCAGTTTTTCCTCGATACGCTGGTGCCCTTGCCCGGAAGCAATCACATGGTGACGGCGCCTTCGGTGTCGCCGGAAAACTGGCATCCATTTGGCAGTTCGGTCTGTGCCGGGCCCGCGATGGACAGCCAGATCCTGCGCGATCTGTTCGATGCAAGCATCGCCGCGAGCCGGCAATTGAGCTGCGAAGATGCGCTGACGGCAGAGATCGCGGCCATGCGCGCCCGCCTGCCGTCTGACCGCATCGGCAAAAAGGGGCAATTGCAGGAATGGCTCGAAGACTGGGATGCGGACGCGCCAGAAATCCACCATAGGCACGTCTCGCACCTTTACGGCCTCCACCCATCCTTGCAGATCGATACAGTCAGGACGCCAGAACTGGCGGCGGCGGCGCGACGCTCGCTGGAAATCCGCGGCGACGACGCAACGGGTTGGGGCATTGGCTGGCGGATCAATCTTTGGGCCCGGCTGCGCGATGGCAACCACGCCCATGACGTGTTGCGCCTGCTTTTGCACCCCGAGCGTAGCTACAAAAATCTCTTCGATGCGCATCCGCCATTCCAGATCGACGGCAATTTCGGCGGCGCGGCGGGCATTCTTGAAATGCTGCTCCAATCGGACGAAGACACTATTTCGTTGCTTCCGGCGCTGCCCGAGGCATGGTCCAATGGGTCGGTGCGCGGATTGCGCGCGCGGGGTGGCGTAACAGTTGATTTCTCCTGGACGAATGGCCTCGTCACAGCCCTTGCCGTAGAAGCGGAACGGGCCTATTCCGGCGTGGTGCGACAGGGAGAAATTCTTTACGCCGACGGGGTGAAACCGGGTCGCACTGTTCTTCTGGGGGGAGATTCGCATTGAAAGCGCTGACCATTGTCCGTCCTGGCGAAGCCATTGTTGCGGACTATTCCGAACCCACAGCCGGCCCCGGTGAGGTGGTGATCGATCTGGCCTATGTGGGCTATTGTGGATCGGACCTGACCTCCTATCGCGGCCTCAATCCGCTGGTCAGCTATCCGCGCGTGCCCGGTCATGAAATCGCGGGCAAGATCGCCGAACTTGGCGCAGGTGTTGAGGGGCTCTCCATCGGCCAGGCTGTAACGGTTTTGCCCTATTTCAATTGCGGCACCTGCAAGGCCTGTCGCTCCGGTCGCCCCAATGCCTGCCCCTCCAACCAGACCATGGGCGTACAGCGCGAAGGCGCGATGACGGCGAGGGTGGTTGTGCCGGCGAAGAAGGTCATTCCCGTCGACGGTGTTGCCCTGCGCGATCTGGCGCTGGTCGAGCCCTGCGCTGTTGGTTTCCATGCCGTGCGCCGGGCTGAACTCAAAGCCGGTGAAACCATTGTTGTTCTGGGCTGCGGCATGATCGGTCTTGGCGTGCTGATGGGCGCGCTTCGCCTTGGAGCGCAGGTCATCGCCGTTGATCTTTCGCCATCCAAACTGGAAGTGGCCCGCAAGCTGGGTGCGCATGAAACGGTTTTGGCCGGCGGCGACATCAAGACGACAATGGCCGGGTTGGTGCCCGAAGGCCCGGACGTGGTCGTGGAAGCCGTCGGCGCCGAGGCGACGTTCCTTCAGGCTATCGACCTCGTCGCGACCTGTGGGCGCGTGGTCTATATCGGTTATGCCAAGGCCCCGATTTCCTACGACACAAAGTACTTCATCACCAAAGAGCTCGACATTCGCGGTTCGCGCAACGCGCTGCCGTCAGACTTTGATGATGTGGTGGATCACCTGCGCGCCAATCCGGGAGCAGGCGACCTGATCGTCTCTCGCGTCGTGTCGCTGGATGATGCGCCTGCGGCCTTGGCCGATTGGGACGCTAATCCCGGCGGGTTTACCAAGGTATTGGTCAGCTTCGGCTGATTATACGAACAGAAATGCAAAGGCCCCGCGTCTGAAACGCGGGGCCTTTTTTGTTGGCGTCAGGGTCAGCCTTTGACGGCGCCGACTGTCAGGCCCTCGGAGAGGAAGCGCTGGGCGTAGATGTAGAGGATCGCCACCGGAACTGCCGTCAACAGCGAGGCTGCCATCAGTTTGCCCCAGGGCAGGATGTCGCCCACAACCAGCGACTGCAGCCCGATGGGCAGGGTGCGCAGGGATTCGCTGGTGATGAACACGAAGGCGAAGAGGAACTCGTTCCACGCATTGGTGAAGGCGAACAGCGTCACCGAAAGGATAGCCGGTGCCGCCAGCGGCAATGTGATGCGCCAGAAGATGTAGAGCCGGCTGGCGCCGTCGATGCGCGCTGCCTCCTCCAGCTCAACCGGAATGGAGCGGAAATAGCCCATCAATACCCAGGTGGCGAAGGGCAGCAGGAATGTCGGATAGGTAATGATCAGAGCCGTGTGGCTGTTGATCACGCCCAGCGTGGTCAGCGTCTGGTAAAGCGGGATGAACAGCAGCGTACCCGGCAGCAGATAAGTAATCAGCAGCAGGGTGGTCAGCAGGCCCGCACCACGGAACCGCAGTCGCGACAGCGCATAGGCCGCGAGAGAGGCCAGAGCGACGGACACCAGGGTACTCGCCAGTGCCACGAAGGCTGAGTTCATCAGCCAGGTGAGAAACGGCGTGTCATTGATGAGCGACGTATATTGTTCAAGCGTTGCAGGCTCGGGCCAGAAGATCGAGCGGCGTTCGCTGATCTGCGGCGTGGATTTCAGCGAGGTCGTGATAATCCAGTAGAACGGGAAGATCACGAAAACGAGGAATGGCGTCAGCACCAGCACGCGCGCCAGCGGTCCGGCATTCGAACGAGCAGACTGCCGGAAGATTGGCTGCGCAGCGGGACGGCCAGTGGCGACGCGAACCTTGCGCACGGCCCATTCGATACCGGCGAAAATCAGCTGGATTGGCAGGAACACCAGGTCAATGATGATATTGACCAGCCAGACGCCGCCGGCCTGTATCCTGTCGGCAAGGCCCGGACCGCGTTTGGATGTACCATCGCGCCTGTCGTCCTGGCGCATGTAGCGCGCCAGCACCCAGATCAGAATGGCCATGAGAGGCGCCACGCTGAAGGCGATGGCGATACCGGGGCCATACTGGAGAGAGCCGAGGGCCTTCTCATAGGCAAGGATCGAATAGAGCTTGGTCGCGCCGGCGGGGCCACCACCGGTCATCAGGAAGGGCAGGCCGAACTGGTTGAAGGTCGAGATGAAAGAGAGCAGCAGCGTCACGATGATCACGTAGCGCAGGCCGGGCAGGGTGACATTGCGGAAGCGCTGAACGGCATTGGCGCCATCGACTTGCGCCGCTTCGATCTGCTCGCGGTCGATGGCTTTCAGCCCGGCCAGGATCAGCAGCACGAAGAAGGGAATGCCTTTCCAGACATTGACCGAAATGATGCTGCCCATGGCCATGTTGGGGTCGGAGAGCCAGCCGAGCGGCCGGTCGATAAGGCCGGCGCCCTGAAGGATTGGGTTAAGGCCGCCAAACATCGGATCGTAGATGCTCTTCCAGGCCAAAGCGGTGACGATTTCCGGCACGATCCAGGGCAGCAGCATGATGCCGCTGAGCAGGCTGCGGAACGGCAGGCGGCTATTGAGGATAAGCGCCACAGTCATGCCGATGACGAATTTCAGGCTGAGCGACCAGAAGGTGAACTGGATGGTGTTCTGCATGGACTGCAGGAAATCGCTGCTGGTCCAGAGGCGCTCATAATTGCGGAGCCCGACATTGACGGTTTCGCCGGTCAGGAAGTTCAGCGAGGTGGTGCTGATGAAAATAGCGCTGACAAAGGGCCAGAAAATCAGCAGCACCATGATGAGAACCATGGGCAGCACGAAGAGGTAGCCCACCTTCCAGTCGCGGCCGAGCAGGTTTTCAAACCGTTTCTTGCTGGTTGGCGGGGTATTTGTGAACCCCGTCGCAAGGGTCATCCGATCGTCCATGGCTGTGCTCCATCGGGGCCCGGCCCCCGGTCGAAATAAGTAAACGGCCGCGCGGCCGGAGTGCGGCGCGACTACGTGGCCATCTGGCGCGACGGGACATCAGGAGACGCCCCGTCGCGTTGCCCCTAAGGCTACATGATGCCGCCTTCTTCGAAGATCTGGACGATCTTGTTGTGGGCGTCGGTCACCGCTTCCTGCGAGCTCATGCGGCCACTGATGACATTGCCCATGGCCTGTTCCAGCACGCCCTGGGCGCGGATGGCGTCGATCTGGGCAGCCGGCTGGGCCGGCCAGGAGGGGCCGATGAAAGGATCTGGCACGCTGACCTGATCCTTGATGATCGCGTAGTTCGGGTCAGCAGCGATCAGTTCGTCGGTCCAGAGGCTTTCGTAGGCCGGCATGAAGAGGCCACCGGCAATCGAGGACATCGGCGTGAAGTTGGCCGGATCGAGCAGGTCGAGAGCCAGCTTCTTGGCGAGGTCGACGTTCGGCGCACCCTTGAAGATGGTGAGCCAGCCACCAACCGCACCGCCGTCACGGCTGTCGCCGTTATTGGCATTGGGCTGACGCAGCAGGACAGTGTTCGGGAAGACCGGGTTGTTGTCGCGCTTGCCTGCCGCGTAGAGCGAGTACGCATTGTGGGTATAGCCAATGCTGCCGGCGAGCCACGCTTCATTGTTGGACAGGTCGCCCCAGCTTTCGACGCCCGGGGGCAGCATGGCGGCATACTTGCCGTTGCGATCATAGGTTTCACGAACGAATTCAAATGCGGCAACTGTTTCTGGCGAGTCGAATTCAACCTTGGTGCCGGTTTCGTCGGTAAAGTGGCCGCCAAAGGCGTTGAGAATGCCCGAAGCGATACCCCAGCCGTCGCCGGACTGGTTGACCGTAACGCCCCAGCCCCAGAACTCGTTGTCCGGGTCGGAGATGGCAAGAGCGGCCTCGCGGCGCTTTTCCCAGGTGTCGAGCGTGGCCGGGTCGATGCCCTTTTCAGCAAGCTTGTCGCCGCGGAAGAAGGTGCCGGTCGTGTTGGCGATGAAAGGGACAGCCATCCACTTGCCGTCAATCTTGCCGATTTTCTCGGCATTGATGCCCTGCATCACATTGCCGTAGCGGCTGATGGCTTCGTCGACGACGTCGGAGACGTCTTCGAGCAGGCCCAGCAGGTGCATCTGCGGAATGGAGACGTTGCTGGTATAGGCCAGATCTGGCGGATTACCGGCGCGCACGGCGGCGGACATCTTGCCCAGGAAGTCACCGAAGGATTCCGGGTTGGTGGTCGAAATGTCGAGCTGGGTATTGTTGGCCGAAGCGAAATTCGCAACGGTGTCGCGGAACAGGTTCTGGGCGGCTTCGAAATATTCGGTGCGGTGAATAACCGTCAGCTTGCCGGCAGCGCCCTGGGGCAGTTCCATTTCCGGGGCAGCGTCCTGTGCAAAGGCCGGAAGGCCATTGCTTGCGGCCCACAGGCCAAGGCCTGCAGCACCGCTACCGCGCAAAATATCGCGGCGAGTGAACTTTGACGTCATGGTTCCAGTCTCCTCCTCTTGGAACATGGCAGATGTTGGGTGGTCCTCGCGTCAAAAAGTGCCCCGACGCGTAATGCTCTCTTTCGGACTCTCCCTGCTCTCCTGGCACCCTCCCGGCACCAAGTTACTGACCGCGCCCTATTTTTATTTGTCGGACAATACGGTAGCGAGGCGAAAATTATTACAACCCTTTTCCTGAGTCAAACGGGCTTTTGAATGGGTTTCAGGGGGTTGGGTGTCTTTTCCACTCTTGTATGTAGCTCTATTGTCGGACTAAAGAGGAAATGCTGCTTATAAAAATCAGGGCGGGCTTCACGGCAGATAGACGAGAATCTGGCGCTTCCGACCGATAGCGACGATTTCCTGGGGAGGAGACAGTATGGGTGCAGTGACAATCCGGAACGCACGCAAGAATTACGGCAACCTCGAAGTGTTGCATGGCGTGTCGATCGACATTGCAGACGGCGAGTTCGTCATTCTCGTGGGGCCGTCAGGCTGTGGAAAATCCACGCTGCTGCGCATGATTGCCGGCCTTGAGGACATCACAGCGGGCGAAATCGAGATCGCTGGCATGGTCGTCAATGACCTCGCGCCAAAGGACCGCGACATTGCCATGGTGTTCCAGTCCTATGCGCTTTATCCGCATATGACTGTCGAAGAGAATATGGGTTTCTCCCTCAAGCTGGCACGCAAGTCCAAGGAGGAGATCCGCAGCCGCGTCGCCAATGCAGCGCAAATCCTCGGCCTCGAAGCCTATCTTGATCGCTATCCACGCCATTTGTCGGGTGGACAGCGCCAGCGCGTGGCCATGGGGCGCGCAATTGTTCGTGATCCGCAGGTGTTCCTGTTCGACGAGCCATTGTCCAACCTCGACGCCAAGCTGCGCGTACAGATGCGTAGCGAAATCAAGGTCAACCATCAGCGCCTCAAGACCACGACGGTCTATGTGACGCATGACCAGATCGAAGCCATGACCATGGCGGATCGTATCGTTGTCATGCACTCGGGCAACATCGAACAGATCGGCACCCCGCTGGAGCTTTATGACCGTCCGGCAAACTTGTTCGTGGCTGGCTTTATCGGCTCTCCGTCGATGAACATTGCTGGCGGCAATATTTCCGGGACCGACTTTGTCACTGCCGACGGCACGAAGATCGCACTTGGCTCATTGCCGGCCGGGCTCTCCGATGGTCCGGTACATCTCGGTGTAAGGCCGGAACATCTGCGGCTCGACCCCAGTGGCGTCGCCGCCGAGGTACAGGTCATCGAACCGACAGGCTCGGAAACCCAGGTCGCGCTGCGTCTGGGTGGCCATGATATGGTTGGCGTTTTCCGCGAGCGGGTGAGGGCGCAGCCCGGCGACAAGATCGGCATTGGCTTCGATCCTGAAACCCTCCATCTCTTTGACTCTGAATCCGGCCGTCGCCTCGAGCGGTAAGCACCCCAGACTATCAGTGACGTGAAACATAGGGCCATGCCGGGAAATCGGCATGGCCCTTTGCTGTTCATCCCTCGGCATTCGATGAAATAAATTTCACGAACTAATTTTTGTTGCAAATGAATTGACAGCTCCAGAAGCGGATGGTTGTATCCCGGTATTGCGATAAAATTCGCAATATGAAATTTCTTGCAACCGTAACAAAGCACGTTAACGTCGACTGCGGCTGCAGGGAGGGAAGCGGAGGAGATTATGATGAAGATTGCATTGGCCGGGGCAGCAGCCGCGGCGATGATGACTGCCGCATTTGTGCCCGTCACTGACGTTGCCGCTCAGGAAGGGTTCACCTGCAAGCCCGGCGAGACCTACATCATGAATGTCATGGTGTCGGCGCACCCCTATTGGGTGCCGGTTTATCAGGGCTTCAAGCAGGCCGCTGAGGCCATGGGCTGCGAGACGATTTTCTCGGGCACGCCCGATTATGACATCACCAAGCAGATTGCTTCGTTCGAGCAGGATCTGGTGAAGAACCCGACCGGTATCCTGCTGCATCCGATGCAGGCCGATCCGTTCATCGAGCCGATCAACCGCGCCATCGAAAGCGGTGTTTCAGTGACCACTTTTGCCGCTGACTCACCCAATTCCAAGCGCACCGCCTATGTGACCTCGGACAATCTGGCGGAAGCCAAGTTCGCCGCCGAGGAAATCGTTAAGCAGGTTGGCGACTCCGCCGAATATGCGGTCCTCGAAAATCCGGGCCAGAGCAACCACGACCTGCGTGTCACCGCGCTGATCGACTATATGGAAGCCAATTATCCGAACATGAAGCTGGTCGGTCGTCAGGCCACCAACCAGGACAGCAACGCGGCCTATCGTGCCACGGCGGCTATCCTGCAGGCCAACCCGAACCTGGCCGCCATGTGGATCCCTGAAGCCGGCTCGGCTGAAGGCGCGGTGACTGCCGTTCTCGAGGCTGATGCCGATGTGCTGATCATGCACGCCGACGTCACCCCGGCGACGCTGGAGCACATCAAGGCCGGCAATATTCACATGTCGCTCAACCCCAATCAGGGCGTTCAGGGCTTCATGGGCTTCATTGTCACCTTTATGGGCGCCCATCCCGATCTGTTCGATCCGTTCAATGACTACAAGGTGTCGGGTTACAACCCGATGCAGGTGCCCTTTGTCGATAACGGCTTTGCCGTCATCACCAAGGACAATGCCGACTCGTTCGACCTGAACACCTACATGGAAGGCCGCGACCCGAACTGATTTCGGCTCCGCCCTTATCAATGCCGCGTCGCCTTCGGGCGGCGCGGACACCCCGAATATCTCCCAAACCAAGGTCAGAACCATGTCGGCGGGCGCGGAACACGATCCGATCCTCAAGATAACCAATCTCGTCAAGTCGTTCGGACCAATCCGGGCGCTGCGCGGGGTGGACTTCGAGCTTCGCCGTGGCGAAATCCACGCCATTGCCGGCGAGAATGGCGCGGGCAAATCGACGCTCATGAACATTATCGACGGCATTTTGGCGCCCGACAGTGGCGAGATCCGTCTCGATGGTCAGCCTGTTACAATCACCTCGCCCGCTATGGCGCAGAAGCTGGGTATTGGCTTCGTCCATCAGGAGATCGCGCTGTGCCCCGATGTGACCGTGGCCGAAAACATCTTCATGTCGGTGACCAATTTCAGCCGTTCGCCGCTGATGGATTATGCCGATATCGAACGTCGGGCAGCAGAGATCCTGCATCGCCTTGGCAATATCAACCCCACAGCGCTGGTGCGGACCCTGTCGATCTCCCAGCAACAGTTGGTCGAGATCGCCAAGGCGCTGACGCTCGATTGCAGGGTTCTGATCCTCGACGAGCCCACTGCCGCGCTGACGGAACGCGAGGCGCGGATCCTCTTCGAGATTATGCATAGCCTTGCCAGCCAGGGCATATCGATCATCTACATCTCCCATCGCATGGTCGAAATTTTCGACAATTGCGACCGGGTGACCGTCATGCGCGACGGGCAATATATCACCACGCTCAATGTCGCCGAAACGACGCCCGGCGCGGTGGTCAGCGCCATGGTGGGCCGTGTGATCGACAATCTCTATCCGCCCAAGCAGCGGTTGGAAGACCGGAGCGATGAAATCCTGCTGGAGGTGCGCAATTTCTCTGAAGCCAAACGGTTCAAGGACGTGTCTTTCCGGTTGCGGCGCGGTGAAATTCTGGGCTTTGCCGGGCTGATCGGTGCGGGGCGCAGCGAAATTGTTCGTGGCATCTGCCGGCTTGAGGGCAATGTCACCGGCGAGGTTTTGCTGGCCGGTAAGCCCGTCTCCTTCAAAGATTATGGCGAGAGCATCGGCGCCGGCATTGTCTATCTTTCCGAGGACCGCAAAGGCGATGGCCTCTTTCTAGATATGTCGATCGCCGCCAATGTTTCAGCGCTGAAACTTCGCCAGGTCGCTTCCGGCGCCGGCATTATCGATGACAGCCGCGAAACCACGCAGGCCGAAAAGCTGGGCACCCAGCTCAATCTCAAGTGTCAGCATGTTGGACAGAAGGTTTCGGCTCTGTCCGGCGGCAATCAACAGAAGGTGGTCATCGCCAAGATGCTTTCGGTCAATCCGAAGGTCATCTTTCTCGATGAGCCCACGCGCGGCGTCGATGTCGGCGCCAAGGCGGAAATCCATCGCATCCTGCGCGATCTCGCCAATGAAGGGGTCGGCGTTGTCGTTATCTCGTCGGAGCTCCCTGAACTGATCGGTGTATGCGATCGGGTTCTGGTGGTTCGGGAAGGTCGGATTTCCGGGGAAGTGACAGGCGACGATATGACCGAGGACCGGATTATGTATCTGGCCTCTGTCGGCGAAGAACAGAAGAAGGCATCGTGATGACTGACCATTCGGCGACAACAGTATCTCCGCCCGCCAAGGAGCAAAGCCGTTTGCGGACAGGCGTTGCGGGAACCGGCCTGCGGATGCTGCGAATGCGCGAAACGGGCCTTGTGCTCATTATTCTGGCCCTCTTCGTGGTGATGTCCTTCGCCTCGCCCTATTTCCTCACCTGGCCCAATATGCGCGCCATGGCCATGGCCTTCGCGGTCGAAGGCATTGTTGTCGTGGGCATGACCATCCTGCTGATTTCGGGTGGTATCGACCTATCGGTCGGTTCGGTTACGGCCTTGGCCATGGTCATCGCCGGCCTGCTGTTCCTCAGCGGGGTTGACCCATGGGTTGCTTCGGCCATCTCCATTGCCGCCTGCACCCTGATCGGCGCCACGATGGGGTTCTTCGTCACCAAGGTGGGCCTGCATCATTTCATTGTTTCGCTGGCGGTCATGGTCATCGCGCGCGGCCTTTGCCTTTTGGGCACCGGTGGTCGTCCCCTCGGGCTTTTCACCCTGCCGGAATCGTTCAAATTCATCGGCCAGGGCTCCATCGGCCCGATCCCCGTCGTGCTGGTGATTTTCGTCGTGGTCATCGTCGCCTTCGATTTCATGCTTCGCCGCACGACCATGTTCCGCAAGGTGTTTTACACCGGCAGCAATGAGAAGGCGGCGGCCTATTCCGGTATTCGCACCAAGAAGGTTGTGTTCCTCACGACGACGCTTTGCTCGGCGCTGTGCGGCATCGCGGGCATTATTTACATGGCGCGCTTCGGCTCGGCCCAACCCACATTCGGCATCGGCATGGAGCTCAATGTCATCGCCGCGGCGGTTATCGGCGGGGCCAGCCTGTCTGGCGGCACAGGCACTATTTTTGGCGCCATCCTTGGCACCATCCTGCTCTCGGTCGTGTCGAGTTCTCTCGCTCTGCTGGACGTGTCAGTCTACTGGCAGGACATTATCCGCGGATCGATTCTCCTCGGCGCGGTGACCATCGATCATTACCTGAACAAGAGACGCGGTTAGTTCAAGACCGGTCCAAATGACGTCTGGCGATAGCTATGGCTGAGAAAAAAGAAGACTTTGAATCCATCCGGCAAATCTACACTGTGCTGGTACTGCATTTTGTAGATGGCATGACGCAGTCGGCGATTGCCTCGGCGCTCAACCTGTCGACCTCCAAGGTCAACCGGTTGATCACCCAGGGCCGCAAGCTGGGCATGGTGCGGATTGCCATTGAGAGCCCCTATCAGCGTCTGGTTGATCTGGAGCAGCGGCTTGTCGCCGTGGGTGGATTGACCAGCAGCGTCGTCGCGCCAACTGTTCCGGGCAGCCATGAAACCACCCTGCAACAAGTAGGTCGCGCCGCAGCCAATCAATTGCTGGAAACGCTGCGCGATGGCGACGTTATTGCCATAACGGGCGGCAAAGCCGTCAGCGCGGTGGTGGAAAACCTCCAGCCGGAACGGGGCTTCGACGTCACTGTCGTACCGCTCACCGGCGGCGTACAGGGCAAATATTATACCGACGTCAATCACCTGGCGACGCAGCTGGCCGAACGGCTTGGCGGCAAGACCATGCTGGTGCACGCGCCCCTCTTTGCCGAATCCCCGGCGCAGCGCGACATGCTGATGGACATGGCTTCCACCCGCGAAGTCTTTTCGCTGGCGCGCAAGGCGTCCGTCGCGCTGGTCGGCATCGGCTCCATCCGAACGCCGGGTTCGAGCTATTACGATCTGCATCCCCTGTCCGGCCCCGACCGCGAGGCGCTGTTCAGCAAGGGCGTCTGCGGCGAGTTCATGGCGCATTTGATCCATGAAGACGGCACGGTTGCCGATTTTCCGCTGAGCTCAAATCTGGTGGCGCTGCATCCATCAGAACTGTCGCAATGCCCGCGTACCATTGGCGTTGCCGCCGGCGCCGAAAAAGTCCTGCCGATCCAGGCGGCGCTGAATGGCCGATTTTTGAATTCGCTCGTTGTGGACGAGCAGACCGCAGGCTCGGTCCTCGCGGCATTGGAGAATAGACAGAATGTCGCCTGACGTTTTAACCCGGCAAATTGGTTCGTCGGGCATAGAAGCATCTGCCGTTGGCCTGGGCACCTGGGCCATTGGCGGCTGGATGTGGGGTGGCACTGACGAAGCCGCCGCTCTCAAGGCGATTGACGCCTCAATCGACGCTGGCGTTTCGCTCATCGACACGGCACCCGCCTATGGCCTGGGGCGCAGTGAAGAACTGGTCGGGCAGGCCATTGCCGGCAAGCGCGACCGCGTTGTCATTGCCACCAAGTGCGGTCTCAACTGGCACCATGGCAAGGGCAATCATTTCTTCGACGAGAACGGAACGCCCGTACATCGCTATCTGGGCGGGGATGGCATCACTCACGAGCTGGAGCAGAGCCTGAAGCGGCTCGGCACCGACTATATAGATCTCTACATCACCCATTGGCAGGACCCGACGACGCCGATCGCCGAGACCGTGGAAGCGCTGGTCCGCCTGCGCGACGCGGGCAAGATCAGGGCTATCGGCGCCAGCAATGTCAGCGCCGAAAACCTTAAGGCCTATGTCGCCACCGGCCAGCTCGACGCCATCCAGGAATGCTATTCCATGCTGGACCGCGATATCGAAAACACGCTTTTGCCCACAGCGCAGCGGGCAGGCGTCTCGACCCTCAGCTATTCATCGCTGGCGCTGGGTCTGCTGACCGGCAAGATATCAGCGGACCGACAATTTCAGGGCGATGATCAGCGGGCAGACATGCCGCGCTTCTCGCCAGAAAATCGCGGTCGCGCTGGGGCCTTTGCCGAGCAATTACGGCCCATCGCCGACCGGCACAATGCCAGCGTCGCGCAATTGGTCATTGCCTGGACGCTGGCGCAGCTGGGTATCACCTTTGCCCTCTGTGGCGCGCGCGACCCCGCGCAGGCGGTGGACAATGCCCGCGCCGGCTCGATCAGGCTGGGCGCCGACGATCTGGCTGCCATTGACGCTGCCCGCCAGACACATCTTCGCGCCATTCCATGAACCGCTCCGACACCATAAACCGGCTCCAAGCCAAGCCTGAAACCAGGGTCCTGGTCATCGGCGGCGGCATCAATGGTATTGCCGTATTCCGCGACCTCGCGCTGAACGGCGTGCCGGTTGTTCTGGCCGACAAATCCGACTTCACTGCGGGCGCAAGCAGCGCGCTCTCGCGCATGGTGCATGGCGGGCTGCGCTATCTTGAAAATGGCGAGTTCAAGCTGGTGCAGGAGAGCCTGTTCGAGCGTGACCTGCTGCTCCGCAATGCGCCGCATTATGTGCGGCCCCTGCCGACCACGGTGCCCATCTTCGGCATCTTTTCCGGCCTCGCCAATGGCGCCATGCGGTTCCTCCATCTCAGTCGCCGACAGGCCAAGCGCGGTGCGGTGCTGATCAAGGTCGGCTTAACCCTCTATGACCTTTTCACCAGCAATCGTCACGCCTTGCCCGCGCATCAGTTCCGTGGTCGCGCGAAAACAATGGATCGCCTGCCCGATCTCAATCCGGCAGCGCGCGCCTCGGCGACCTATTACGACGCCTGGGTCAGCCATCCCGAGCGGCTTGCCCTCGAAATGCTGCAGGAGGGCATCGCCGCCGGCGGGCTGGCACTCAACCACGCCGCCGTGTCGCGTGTCGGCGAAAGCCTTGTCATCTCAAACGCCATTGGCGGCGAGGACATTGCCATCAATCCGGAGCTGGTCATCAACGCCACCGGCGGCTGGATTGACCTGACCAATTCGGCCATCGACGCCCATGCGCCGCGGCTTATGGGTGGCACGATGGGCTCGCATCTGGTGCTCGACAATGCGCGCCTGCTGAAGGCGCTCGATGGGCAGATGGTCTATTACGAGAATGAAGACGGCCGCATCTGCATTGTCTTCCCCTATCTTGGCAAGGTGCTGGTCGGCTCCACCGATGTGCGGGTGGATGACCCCGATGCCGTGCGCGCCAGCACCGAGGAGCGGGACTATATCCTTGCTTCCCTGGCGGTGATTTTTCCGGCGATAAAGATCAAGCCGGAGGAGATCGTCTATCAGTTCGCGGGCGTTCGTCCGCTGCCGGCCAGTGATTCCAAGGTCACGGGGCGTATCCCGCGCGACCACTTTTGCGAGTTCATCGAAGGCGAGCCGCCCGTGCTCTGCATGATTGGTGGCAAGTGGACGACTTTCCGCTCCTTCGGGGCCCTTGCTGCCGACATGGTTTATGAGCGGCTGGGCGTTGAACGCGCCGTGGATACGGCAAGCCTGCCCATCGGCGGTGGCGCAGATTATCCGGCCGATCCCCAGCGCTGGATCGCAGAGACGGCGCAATCGACCGGTCTCCCCGCCGCGCGGCTTGCAGCGCTGCTCGAGCGCTACGGCTCGCGGGCTGGTGAGCTGGCCACCCAGTTTGGCGCGGATGCCCCCATCGCCGGTCATTCTCGCGCGGAGCTCGAATACCTGATTGCCAATGAACATGTGGAAACACTGGCCGATCTTCTGGTCCGCCGCACCACCATTGCCATCACGGGCGGCATTTCGATGTCCGTCATCGACCAGTGCCTTGCCATGCTGGCCGAGGCCAAAGGCTGGTCTCCGGCGCGCGCTGCTGCCGAAAAGCAGAGTTTTCTCGACTTCCTGGCCGTCCGCCATGCGCTGGATGCGGCCACATTGACCCTTCGTGACCAAAGGACGACAGCATGAGTGCCCACAAGTTCCGTTTCAACCGCTTGTTCGGCCACGGCAAATGCCTCGACGTCGCCATCGACCATGGCGTCTGCAATGAGCCAAGTTTCCTTAATGGTCTTGAAGACATGCCCGCTGTGGTCGAAGCCCTCGTGGCGGCGGGGCCCGACGCCATCCAGATGAATTATGGCCAGGCCGATCTGCTGCAGGCTGTGCCGGGCAAGGACAAGCCGGCGCTGGTCATGCGCATCGACATGGGGAATCCCTATAACGACCAGCGCCACCGCTCCATGTGGGCGCTGTTGCAAAACGAGGCAGAGCCGCTGATTGGTGCGTTGCAGATGGACGCCGCCTGCGTGGTGGTGAACCTCTTCATGCTGCCAGACGAGCCGGATCTCTTCCGTCAATGCGTCGCCAATATTTCGCGCGTCCGCGCCGATTGTGACAAATACGGAATGCCGCTGATGATTGAGCCGTTGGTCATGCTGCCCAATTCGGTGCGCGGTGGCTATCAGGTTGATGGTGACGCGGAAAAGATCGTCACCCTGACGCGGTTGGCCCGCGAAATGGGCGCCGATATCGTCAAGGCCGATCCGACCACCGATCCGCAGGACTTCCATCGTGTGGTCGAGGTGGCCCGCTGCCCGGTTCTGGTGCGCGGCGGCGGCAAGGAAGATTTGCGCGCCGTGTTCGACAAGTCAGCAGTGCTGATGGGGCAGGGCGCCGTGGGCATGGTCTATGGCCGCAATATCTACCAGCACGCCAATCCTGCCGCCGTTGTACGTGGCCTGATGGCATTGATTCATGATGGCGCGACCGGCGAGCAAGCCTGGTCCATTTACGAGCAGGGCTGATCCATGTCCGATTACCTGCTGGGGCTCGACGCGGGCAATACGGTCATCAAGGCCGTACTGTTCGATGCGGCGGATGGGCGTGAACTGGCCGTTGCGGCGCGCGATGGCCATGCCAAATTGCCGGCGCCGGGTCATGTCGAGCGCGATCTCGGTGAACTCTGGGAAAATGCCGTCGGCGTTATTGGCGACTGTATCGCCCGAGCGGGCATTTCAGCACGCGACATTCGAGCCATAGGCTGCGCCGGCCATGGCAATGGTCTTTATGCGCTCGACCGCGCCGGGGAGCCGTTAATCGGCATCCAGTCGCTCGATACGCGCGGCAGCGATCTCGTCGCCGAGTGGTCACGCGAAGCGGTGGGCGAGCGTGCCTACCCAATTTCGCGGCAAAAGCCGTGGTCTGCGCAGACGCCAACCCTCCTGGCCTGGGTGAAACGTAACAGGCCGGAGCTCTATGCGCAGATTGGTACTATTCTGCTGTGCAAGGATTTCGTCGTCGGCAGGCTGACCGGCGCCCGTGTCAGCGAGACCACCGACATGTCCGGTTGCGGCCTTCTGGCTATTCCGAACCGGACCTATTCTGACGAATTGCTTGACATTCATGGCTTGGGCGACGCCCGCCACATGCTCCCGGACCTCTTGGAAAGTGCCGATATCGCTGGCCGGGTAACGGCTGAAGTTGCCCTTGCGACGGGCCTTGCCGAAGGCACGCCAGTAGTGGCGGGTCTCTTCGATGTGGTGGCCAGTGCGCTGGGCTCGGGCGTGGTGGAAACCGGTCAGGCCTCCATCATCGCAGGCAGCTGGAGCATCAATCAGGTCATCATCGACAACCCGATCAATGTCCCTCCGGTCTTCATGCAATCGACGTTTGACCGCCAGCGCTGGCTCGCCATCGAGTCCAGCGCGACCTCGGCGGCCAATCTCGAATGGCTGGTGCATCAGTTCATGGAGGAAGTTGACGGCGACCGCTTTGCCCTCGCCAGCGATCTCGTCGCGTCGGTGCCGCCTTCGGATGACATGCCGATCTACCACCCCTTCCTTTATGGTGCGCAGCAGGATGGCCGCGCCCGGGCCGGGTTTTACGGCGTCGGTGGCTGGCACAAGCGGGCACATTTGATGCGCGCGCTGTTCGAGGGTGTGGTCTTTGAACACCGCCGTCATATCGACGTGCTGCGCCGTGCCGGGGCCGCGGTGACTAATGCAACGCTTTCCGGCGGCGGCTCGCGGAGCACGGTCTGGCCGCAGATTTTTGCCGATGTGCTGAGCCTGCCTGTCACGGTAGCGCGGGGCCGTGAAACAGGGGCGCTGGGTGCCGCGATTGCCGCAGGCACTGGCGTGGGCCTCTTCGCTGACTATGCGGCGGGCACAAAAGCCATGACCGCACCGGCGCGCCATTACGCGCCTGAGGCAAGCAATTATGCCGCCTATCAGCGCCGCTTCGATCTCTACAACGAGCTCCTGAGCGCGATGTCTCCCGTCTGGGCCCGCATGGGTCGCCTATGAGCGACGATCTGGGACATTACGACTATATCGTCGTCGGCGCCGGTTCGGCAGGCTGCGTCATGGCCAATCGGCTGAGCGCCGACCCGAAAAACAAGGTGCTGCTGCTCGAAGCGGGCGGAAGCGACCGCTATCACTGGGTCGATATCCCCATCGGCTATCTCTATTGCATGGGCAATCCGCGCACCGACTGGATGATGCGCACCGAGCCCGAGGCGGGGCTCAATGGTCGCTCCTTGCCATATCCGCGCGGCAAGGTCCTGGGTGGGTGCTCCTCGATCAATGGCATGATCTATATGCGCGGCCAGGCCGCTGATTATGACGGCTGGCGGCAGCAGGGCAATGTGGGCTGGGGCTGGGACGATGTCCTGCCCTATTTCCTCAAGTCCGAGGACTATCACGCTGGCGCCAGCGACCTGCATGGATCGGGCGGCGAGTGGCGGGTCGAGAAACAGCGACTCTCCTGGCCGATTCTTGATGCATTTCAGTCGGCAGCAGAGGAACTCGGCATTCCGCGCATCGCCGATTTCAACAATGGCGACAACTTTGGCTCGGGCTATTTCGAGGTCAATCAGCGCGGCGGCGTTCGCTGGAATACGTCCAAAGCCTTTCTGCGCCCGGCGCTGAAACGGCCTAATCTGCGCGTCATCACCAATGCCGAAGTTCAGTCGCTGGTGCTGGATGACAAGCGGGTCACCGGCATACATCTGCGCCATCATGGGCAGGACATGCTGGCCCATGCGGATGGCGAAGTGGTGCTGTCGGCGGGCGCCGTGAACTCACCAAAGCTGCTGGAGCTCTCCGGCATTGGCCGGCCTGATGTGCTCAACGCGCTGGGCATCGAGGTGCGTCACCAGCTCGACGGCGTGGGCGAAAACCTGCAGGATCATCTGCAGATCCGCACCGTCTTCAAAGTGCGCAATACCAGCACGCTCAATACGCGCTACCACAATCTGGTATCGCGCGCGGGAATGGGGCTGGAATATGCGCTCAAGCGCAGTGGTCCGCTTTCCATGGCCCCCAGCCAGCTCGGCATTTTCGCCAAGTCCGATGCGCGCCTCGCGACGCCCGATCTCGAATATCACGTACAGCCGCTCTCCACCGACCGGCTGGGCGAACCGCTTCATCGCTACGATGCCGTCACGGTCTCAGTCTGCAATCTGCGTCCGGATAGCCGCGGTTCGATCCATATGGAAACGCCAGACGCCACCAAGGCGCCGAGCATCAGGCCGAACTATCTGGCCACCGAAAGTGATCGCCTCGTCGCGGCCAATTCCATCCGCCACGCCCGCGCCCTGATGCAGACGCGTTCCATTGCGCCCTATCAGCCTGAAGAGGCTTTGCCCGGTCCGCAATTTGCCAGCGATGCCGAGCTGGCGCTGAAGGCGGGCGACATCGCGACGACCATCTTCCACCCCGTGGGCACCTGCAAAATGGGAAGTGACTCACTCTCGGTTGTTGATTCGCAATTGCGGGTTCATGGCCTCGCGGGGCTTCGCGTCGTCGACGCGTCCATCATGCCGACCATTGTTTCGGGCAATACCAACTCGCCGGTCATCATGATTGCCGAGCGCGCTGCATCTTTTATGGGCGCTGTGCACCGCCATTAGGCGGACCGCGTCACTCGGTGTGTGGCAAACCATTGTGGCTTGGAGAAATCCTATTGTCACGCGGGTTTGTAATTGCCCGCCGACCCTTTTCCCGCAACATTCAGCCTCATATGGCATTCTGGGGTGAAAGCCCGCGGAGCGGCAACGGGTGCGAATCCGGACCACCCATATACTTGCCGAAATATGGAGCGCCTCTTGAAAACGGATACCGTCTATAAGCAGGCGTTCAACTCCATCCTGCCGATGATTGCGCAGTGGGGACCCTCAGCCATTGTTCCGTCGGAAAACGAACTGGCCGCAAGGCTTGGCGTGAGCCGGACGACGGTGCGCAAGGTGCTGGCGCGGCTCAGCGAGCGCGGCTATTTGCGCGTGACGGAAGCGGGCAGGGTGGTCGTCGAATTGCCGCCCCTTGAGATCAGGTTTCCCGAGGCAGAAACCTTATCGGCCTCGGATCAGGTTGAACGCCAGTTCCTCGAATGGATGCTGCGGGGCGATGCGCAACCGGGTTCGCAGATCAATGAGCTGGAACTGGCGCGTCAGTTCGGGGTAGCGACCAATGGCGTGCGCGAGTTCCTCAACCGGTTTCGCCGCTTTGGCCTCATCGAGCGGCGCCCCAATGCCGGTTGGCGTTTCATGGGATTTACCCGGCAATTTGCGACCGAACTTTTTGAAATCCGTGAAATGTTCGAGCTGCGCTCGGCTGCGGTTTTCGCGACGCTTGATGAGGACGATCCGCTCTGGGCGGGTCTGGATGCGCTGGAGACACAACACCTGCAATTGCTTGCCGACATTGACGCCCGCTTCCACGATTTTTCCGATCTCGACAACCGCTTCCACCGCTTCATCAACGACGTCGCGCCAAACCGTTTCATTGCCGATTTCTACGAGATCATCACCTTCGTCTTTCACTACCACTATCAGTGGAACAAGCATGACGAGCGTGTGCGCAACGAGGCCGCGCTGATCGAACATCTCGACTATATCGCTGCACTAAAGGCTCGTGACCAGCGCCAGATCGATCTCGCCTGCCGCCACCATCTGGCCTCGGCGCGCCGCACGCTTTTGCGCGCCACCGGCGCGACAGAATTCTAACGAAACCGGGGACGAAACCGGCCGGCGATTGCGATGCGACAGCCATTGTGAAAGGCTTGGACGAAAGCGCAAATAAGCGCAGACATTCCCGGGGAGGGGATATGGCACTCGTTGACGTTACAATTCTCGATCAGAGAATGCGCAGTCTGATCATTGGGTCGGCCCATCTGGAACAGCTCGATAATTCCTCCCTGTGGGCGGAAGGTCCGGTCTATTTCCCGCAGGGCGATTATCTCCTCTGGTCGGACATTCCCAATGAGCGCGTCATGCAATGGGTGCCGGGTCTGGGCGCGCGCGTCTATTCGCATCAGTCCTTCAACAGCAATGGCAATACCCGCGACCGGCAGGGTCGGCGTATCACCTGTGAACATCTTTCGCGCTCGGTTGTGCGGATCGAACCTGATGGCACCCGAACCGTGCTGGCCTCGCACCATGCCGGGGGCAGGCTGAATTCACCCAATGACGTCATCGTCGCCAGCGATGGCGCTATCTGGTTCACCGATCCCAACTATGGGATCATGTCCGACTATGAGGGCAAGCGCAGCGAGATGGAGCAAAAGGGCTGCTACGTCTATCGTATCGATCCTGCGACGGGCGCCCTCGAGGCCGTTATCACCTCGATGCTCAAACCCAATGGGCTGGCCTTTTCCCCCGACGAATCCATTCTCTATGTGGCCGACAGTTCCCGCTCGCATTCCGAAGAGGGGCTTCACCATGTGCTCGCCTTCGATGTGCGCCACGGCGGTCGACTGGGTGAAGGCCGGCTCTTTGCGCTGATCGAACATGGCGTGCCCGATGGCCTGCGGATCGACGAATTCGGCAATGCCTGGATCAGCTCTGAGCGTGGCGTCGAGGTCTATGCCGCCGACGGCACGCATCTCGGTGTCATCCACGTTCCCGAAATCGTGGCCAATCTCACCTTCGGTGGCCCCAAGAACAATCGCCTGTTCATCACGGCCACCAAGTCGGTCTATTCGCTCAACGTCGCTGTCCGGGGCGCCATGACGCCCTGAGCCGGGGTCAGTCCATATCGATGATTGCCTTGATCAGACCTGTCTTGTTGCTGGCCCAATGGGGCAGGTCTTTGACGGCATCCTTGAGCTTGGTGCGGTGGGTAATCCAGTCGCTGGCCTTGGCGTCGCCCGCCTTGATGGCAGCGATGACTCGTTCAAAATCGACCCGCAACGCATTGCGACATCCGAGCAGCGTCATCTCTTTGCGGTGAAAGTCGGCATCGACAAAGCTGATGTCTCCCTTGACGATGCTGACCAGCGCATAGCGGCCGCCATGGGCGACATATTGAAAGCCATGCTCGATCGAAGCGCGGCTGCCTGTGGCGTCGAAGACAGCGTCAAAGCCTTCGGGTGCCCATTCGGCCAAGGCCTCCGCCTTGTCTGCCAATAGCCCTGTTGAGCCGGGGACGAGCCGCTGGGCGGCGTCCAGACGATCCTGTTCCCGATCAAGAATGGTGACGGTGCCACCCGCCAGCGAGGCAAAAAGCGCCGTGCCCAGCCCGATTGGTCCTGCCCCGATCACCAGCACATTGTCGTCAGCACCAACACTGGCGCGCCGGGCCGCGTGGGCGCCGATGGCGAGAAATTCCACCATGGCGCATTCATCGACGCCAAGACCGTCCGCGGGCACCAGATTGCCGGCCGGCAGCGTCAGAAGACGCGCCATGCCGCCATCGCGATGCACACCGAGCACGGCGATTTTTGTGCAGCAATTGGGCTTGCCCTTTCGGCAGGCAATGCAGGTGCCACATGCCACATAGGGATTGACGATATAGGTCGCGCCAATTTCGATGCCGGACCCCTCGGGGGCCTCCACCACATCGACGGCCAGTTCATGGCCCATGACGCGCGGATATTGCAGGAAGGGCTGATTGCCGGCGTAAATATGATAGTCGGTGCCGCAGATGCCGACCCGGCGAGGGGCAACCAATACCTCGTCTCGGTCGCGCTGCGGGCGAGGGCGATCTTCGATGACCAGTGTGCCCGGCTCGGTCACGGTCAGGGCGGCAATGGTATCCATCGATGTTTCCCGGGTGTCAGCGGTCAAAGAGAAAGGCCGGCGCTTGTGGCGCCGGCCCGTTGGCGACTTACTGGAAGTCGACCATGTTTTCGAGCGTGACCAGGGCAGCGCCCGAGTCGATCAGGGTCGGCACGGTTTCCCCACGGATGGCGCGGACCAGCGCATCAACGCCCAGCTCGGCCATCTTGGTCGGGAACTGCGCGACCGATGCATCTTCGACGCCCGCCGTGATCGCCTCGGCTTCGCCGCAGCAGAAGTCGAAGCCGACCAGTACGATGGCATCATTGGCAATGCCGGCATTTTCGATTGCGCGTGCGGCGCCAGCTGCCGGTGGGCCACAAGCCGCATAGATAGCCTTGAGATCGGGATTGGCGGTCAATAGGTCTTCCGCGACGCTGATGCCCAGCTCTTCGGTGCAATTGGTGGCACCACGGCCAACAATATTCACCTCGAGACCATCAAGGCCCTCCAGCATACCATTGACGCGGTCATCGAGGGCCGGAACACCCGGCACGCCTTCAAGAATACCCAGGGTGTCGCCAGCTTTCAGCACCGACTTCAGATAGGCGCCGGCAATCTTGCCCGCGTTGAAATTGTCGGTGGTGGCCAGAGCCGTACCGTTTTCCCAATCAGGAATGGCATTGTCCATCAGCACAACTTTGACCCCATCGGCGATGGCCTTGTCGAGGGCGGGTGCTACGGTTGGGTCGACCGGAGTAATGGCAATGCCCTGCACGCCTTGGGTCACCAGCGACTCGATGATAGCGATCTGGCCTTCGATGTCAGTCGCCGAAGCGCCCTGGGCGTAGATGATTTCGACGCCAGGATTGGCCGCAGCATATTCCTTGGCTGCGTCTTCCATGCTGGCAAAGAAGGGCACCGGAAACTTGGTGACAAAACCAAGCTTTACATCCTGCGCCATGGCGGGTGCAGCAATCGACGCTGCAAGCGCGATGCCTCCCAATAGGTTGATCAGTTTCATATTTGTCCTCCCGTATTGGCCGCTCCCCTTGGGCGACCGGTATTCGCTGCCGGATTGCCGGCAGGAATTCGTTTCATTCCGCCCCTACGATCATGCTCACCAGATCCTTCTGGTTCGAATGATCTGGGTTGATCAGTTCGCCAACCTTGCTTCCCTGCCGCAGCACCACGGCGCGGTCGGCCAGTTCGACGACATGTTCCATGTTGTGAGTGATGAGGATCACCGCGTTGCCCTCGTCCCGAAGCCGGGCAATCAGGTCGAGCACCTTGCGTGACTCGCGAAGTCCAAGGGCCGCCGTCGGCTCATCGAGAATCACCACCTTGCGGGCAAAAACCGTGGCGCGCGCCACCGCGATTGCCTGGCGCTGTCCGCCCGACATCAAGGCTACCTGGGCGTCGAATTTCGGCAGCTTGACCTTCAGCCGGTCGATAACGGCGGCGGCTTCCGCGTCCATTTTTCGCGTGCTGAGGAAGCGCAGGCTACGCGGTAGCCAGGACGGGAATGAGATCTCCCGCCCGCAATAAAAGTTTTGCGCCGGGGTCAGATTGTCGAACAACGCAAGGTCCTGATAGACCGTTTCCACCCCCGCGCTCCGCGCCGCAGAAGGCGAGCGCAGGGCGACCTTTTCGCCATCGAGCAGAATATCGCCTTCGTCGAGCGAATGGACGCCACTGATGCATTTGATCAGTGTCGATTTGCCCGCGCCATTGTCGCCCAGCAGGGCGAGCACTTCTCCGCGATAGGCCTTGAGACCGACGCCCTTGAGGGCATGGACGGCGCCGAAGCGCTTTTGTGCACCGCGCACTTCCAGTACGGGAATGGATGCTATGTCGGTCATTGCGCGGCTCCTGCCTGCTTGACCCGCATCCGGGATTCGAGGTGGTTGCGCAGCACGTCGGATTCCACGGCCAGCACAATGATCACGCCGATGGCGATGAGCTGGTAGTAGAGGTTGACGTTGAGCAGATTGAGCGCATTGCGGATCACGCCAATCATGACGGCGCCTACCAGCGCGTGCCCGATATGCCCGCGCCCTCCCAAGAAGCTGGCGCCGCCAATGATCACCGCCGCAATGGTGTCGAGTTCAAGCAAATTGCCGTAAAGCGGAGAACCGGCTTCAGTGCGCCCCGATAGCAGGATGGCGCCCACACCCGCGCAGAGCCCGGCAATCACATAGGTAGAGACGATAACGCCATTGACCGGAATGCCCATGCGGGTCGCCGCGTCCTGCTTGCCGCCGACGGCATAAATCCAGCGCCCCCAGACCATGTATTTGGCCATGACGAAGATCAGCAGGGCGACCATGGCGACAACGAAAAACGAGTTGGGAATACCAAGGCTCGTCCCGCCGCCGATTGTGGTGATCAGCTCCGGCATTCCGCGCATGGTCGTGTGTCCGATGGACAGTTCCAGCGCTAGCCCGCGCGCAATCGACAGGGTCGCCAACGTGATGATGAACGGGTGGGGCAGGCGGCCATAGACATAGAACAATCCATTGACTGCCCCTACGGCAGCGCCGGCAAGCAGCATTGTTCCCATGACGATGAAGGCATTGTCAGTGACGCGGAACATCAGCGCGCCGAGCACTGTCGCCAGCGCCAGGTTGGCGCCAACCGACAGATCAATTCCTCGTGTCAGGATGACGAGATGCTGACCGAGCGCCACAACGGCGATAACCGCAATCTGGGCCATGATGTTGGTAATATTGCGGGGCGAGAAGAAGTTTGGAACCGCAAGGCTGAGGATCACGACAAGCGCCAGCAGGATCACCACTGGTCCTGCGCCAAGCAGTTTGAGCGACAGGTTAAGACCGGAAAACGCCTCCCTTCGGGCGGAACCCGACTGTGTCTCGCGCTCATGAATAGAACTAGCCTGCACGCTGATCCTCCTCCGCTTGGTCGCCCATGGTGGGCTCAACGGATTTTTCGCGATAAAAAGCAACTTGCTAATAATCAGTCAAACTGTTTTTTATTGATAAGATAATATTATTAGAGACAGGCAGGGGACCTGATTTCGGACGGGATTCTCAGCGAGGCTTGACTTTGCCTCGTTTGGTCGCCACCAACCGAAGGCCGGGAAATTTCTCGCGGAGACGAATTTCGGATGCCCCAGTCGAAGCGGCAGACAGGCGTGGGACGACCCACGATGATGGACGTCGCGGCTGCGGCTGGCGTGTCACAAGCCACGGTGTCCTTGGTGCTGAGCGGCAGCAAGGGGGCCCGGCTGGCCGATGCGACGCGCCGCAGGGTGCTCGAGGCTGCCCAATCTCTTGGATACAAATTCGTCCGCCGGGGTTCACGGCCAGCGCCGGGCGGTCAATCGACCATTATTTTCGTGGCTGACGAAATCTCGGCGGATCCATGGATGTCGCTCGCCTTTGAAGGGGCGCGGGACCGGGCTTTGGAGGAGGGGGTCAATATCCTTCTCGCCGTGAGCCATGGCGACGCCGATGTGGAAACCAACCTTATTGCCGGCATGGGCAAGCTGCCCATCCTCGGCCTGATCTATGGCACCATCCTGACGCGGCTTGTGCAATTGCCGCCCGTGTTCAACGAACATCGGACCGTGTTGGTCAATTGCTATGACGCTGATCGCGTCTGGGATTCAGTGCTGCCCGGCGACCTTGTGGGCGGGCGCGTGGCGACCGAACATCTTCTGCAGAAGGGCCGCAAGCGCATTGGCCTGATCAATGGGCAGCAAGGTATTGATGCCTCGCGCGACCGTCTCAAAGGCTATCGTCAGGCGCTTGCGAGCAACGACATTCCCTTCGATCCGGCGCTGGTGCGGCCGGGCAATTGGGAACCGTCTGCCGGCTACGAAATGACCCTGGAACTCATGGCGCTCGACAATCCGCCGGATGCGATTTTCTGCGCCAATGACATGATGGCGGTGGGCTGTTTCGATGCCCTCAAGGAACTTGGGCTCAATGTGCCGGGCGACATTGCCGTTATCGGTTTTGATGATCGCGACATTGCCCAGCATATGCATCCGCCGCTGAGCACACTAATCCTGCCGCATTACGAAATGGGCCGGTCGGCTGCCGAGCTGCTGCTCGACGCGGCGGGAGGGCTAAATGCGCCGCCCAGCCGGATCAAGGTCGAGTGCGAATTGGTGGTGCGGGAATCGACCCAGAATGAGCCCTATGTGATGGGCGCGAAACAGGCCGCCCAATAGTCGGGACGCTGCCGGTTCTTTCAATCCAGACAGGTCGCACTGCCCCGCCCGCTGAAGCGGGGCAGTGCTGCGCCGCATCACTCGGAGGAACGCGCGCTTCGGAAGCGGTCGAACGCGACCGCTATGACGATGAAGGAGCCGACGAAGGCGCCTTGCCAGAAGGTGCTGATGCCCAGAAGGATCAGGCTGTTGCGGATCACTTCGATCAGCAGGGCGCCAACTACGGCGCCAAATGCCGTGCCTACGCCGCCGGCCAGATTGGCGCCGCCGATAACCGCTGCCGCGATCACCGAAAGCTCCATGGCCTGGCCCAGATTGGTTGTCACGCCACCCAGCCAGCCGACTTCGAGCACCCCGGTAATACCCGCCATCATGGCCGAGAAGACATAGACCGAAACCTTGAGCTGCTTGACGGGAATACCGGTCAGCTTGGCGGCCTGTTCATTGCCGCCCATTGCGAACAGATGCTGCCCCCAGCGCGTCCACTTGAAGGCAAAGCCGGTCAGCAGCGCCAATATGGCAAGCACGATCAGGGGATTGGGCATCCCGAGGGTCGAGCCGCCGCCCAGCCAGAGCAGCAGGCCCTGGTCGGGTCCGAACTCGTAGATCATCTTGTTGTTGGACAGTACCATGGCAAGGCTGCGTGCCACCGAGAGCATTCCGAGGGTCACCACAAAGGGTGGCATTCCCGCATAGGCAATCAGCACGCCATTGACGACGCCGACGGCAATTGCTGCGGCCATCGCGGCAGCAAAACCAACCCAGAATGGCAGGCCAGCCGCCATGATGACGGCAATGGCCATGGCGGACAGCACGACTGTGGAGCCGACCGAAAGGTCGATGCCGCCGGAGGCAATTACCGCGGTCATGCCCAGGGCGATGATGCCGACAAAGGCGAAATTGCGCGAGACGTTGAACAGATTGCGCTCAGTGGCGAAGGTGTCGGTAAAGACCGACAGGGCCACACAGGCCAGCATGGCGGCGAGAAAAACCCAGAAGATTTGGTGGCTGGTCAGCGCCGACAGGAAACTGCGATGCTCGGAGCGGTCGATGGCGTCCGCGAGGGTATTGCTGGATGACATATTGGTTTTCCCTCTGTCCTGTCAGGCGGTTTCGATGGCGCCGGTGATGAGGCCGGTCACCTCTTCGGGTGATGAATTTGCGGCCCTCTTGCTGGCCACCATGCGGCCACGCCGAAGCACGGCGATCTTGTCGGCGACCTCGAAGACGTCGGGCATACGGTGGCTGATGAGCACGACGGCGATGCCATGGTCGCGCAGATGGCGAATCAGGTTGAGAACTTCGGTCACCTGACGCACCGAAATGGCGGCGGTCGGCTCATCCATCAGCACGATATTGGCGTCTGTCAGCAGTGTGCGGGCGATGGCCACGGCCTGGCGCTGGCCACCCGACATGCGTTTGACGAGGTCGCGCGGGCGCGTTTCCGATTTCAGCCGAGCGAAGAGTTCAGCGGCGCGAATGCGCATCCCGGCATAGTCGATGATTTTGAACGGGCCGACCTGCTTGGTCAGTTCGCGGCCAAGAAAAACATTGGAGGCGGCGGACAGATTGTTGCAGATCGCCAGGTCCTGGTAGACTACCTCGATCCCCGCGCGCTGGGCGTCCAACGGCTTGTGAAACTCCACCTTGCGATCGGAGATGAAAATCTCGCCATGGGTGGGTGCAAAATTGCCCGCAATCACTTTGACCAGCGTGGATTTGCCCGCGCCATTGTCGCCCATCAGCCCCATGACTTCGCCGGGTTCGATGGTCAGCGACACGTCGTTCAAGGCGTGAATGGCCCCAAAGTGTTTGGAAATATTCTTCAGTTCTAGAGCGCTCATTCGCCTCCCTTTCGTCCGTTGCACGGTTTCTTGCTGACAACGGGTGGGTGCATCGCTCTGCATTCGCGCCGGAGAACACCGCTGCGGCAGGCGCGGGGCATGGCCCGTCCCGGTCACAAACGGGCGGACGAAAATTCAAGCTTGACGGCCCCGCTGATTGGATGATGATATTAGCACATAATATGATCAATTCTAGATGTGAATTGGTCGTTTGGGTGTGGGGCGGCTGATTCTTGGTCAGTCGTGTCGCAAGTTTGCCCCGCGTGGAGGATTTCAGCGGTCGGCAAGCGAGAAGGGTGCTCCGGCGAAAATTGGCGGCGCATCATTGCTTTTTAACGGGAGGGATAAGTCTCAATGAGGTACGTAAATCAGATCGCGGCTGCTGCCGCTATTCTCGCAATGGCCGCCGGTGGCGTGCAGGCGCAGGACAAGAAGACCCTGGCCATCGTGGTCAAGGGCCTCGACAATCCGTTCTTTGAACAGATCAATCTGGGCTGTCAGGATTGGGCCGCGAACAACCCCGATTCCGAGTATGAATGCCTTTATACCGGCCCGGCATCGAGCGCCGACGAGGCTGGCCAGGTGCAGCTGGTTGACGATCTGGTGACGCGTGGCGTTGCCGCTATCGCCATCTCGCCGTCCAATGCTCCGGCAATGGCCAATCGCCTTCGCGAAATCGCTCCGCAGATCCCCGTCATGACCGTGGACGCCGACCTCTCCGAGGCCGACCGTTCGCTGCGCGCCACTTTCCTCGGCACCGACAACTATCTGATGGGTGTGATGATGGCCGAGCAGGCCCAGCGCCTGAAGCCGGAAGGCGGTTCGGTCTGTCTGCAGCTTGGTAATGTCGCTGCTGATAATATCAATGCCCGCGCTGCCGGTTTCCGTGACACCATTGCCGGTGCCAAGGGTACGGATCGTCTCGCTGGTGAAGGTGGCTGGACCGAAATCGAAGGCTGCCCAGTCTTCACCAATGACCAGATCGATCTTGCCAACCAGCAGATGGCTGACGTGTTCACCTCCAATCCTGATCTGGATGCCTTCATCCTGATCGGCGGCTGGGCTCAGTTCGCTCCGCAGGCTTATGCCCAGGTCACCGACCAGGTCATGGATCGCCTCAAGAGCAATGACCTGATCATCGTGGCCGGCGATACCCTGCCGCCGCAGGTTCAGGCCTTCAACGAAGGCCGCAGCCATGCTCAGGTTGGTCAGCGTCCCTTCGAAATGGGCCAGCGTTCGCCTGATGTGATGATCCAGCTCATCAATGGCGAGACTGTCGAAGACCCGATTTACACAGGTCTGGACGTGTGCACCCACGAAGAACCGGGCTTCTGCGCTCAGTAACAAATTATTCGCACAAGGGCATGGCGCTTCGGCGTCATGCCATTTATAATATAATATAAGGATCTGACACGCCTGGGAGGCGCGTGTCCGGTCTGAGGGGAGAATTGCCTGTTGAAGCTCTTGGTAACCGGGATAACCGGCAAGGTCGGCATGAACTTTTTGCCCGAATTTCTTTCGGCCAAGAAGTTTTCAGGCTGGTCCGTACGGGCGATCTGCAACAATCGGGTCATCGACAACCCAGCGGTTGAAGTTGTGCGCGCGTCGCTGGCCGATGGCGAAGCCATGCGCCGCGCCATGGAGGGCGTCACCCATGTGCTGCACATGGCGGCCGTCAAGGAATCGCCTGATCTCGCCATCGATGTCGGCGTCAAAGGCATGTTCAATCTGCTGGAGGCCTTTCGGGAGTCCAACACCGCGCAGCAGTTCATCCTGATTGGCGGTGACTGCTCGGTCGGTCACATATTCCATCCCTATGATGCGCCCATCACCGAAACCTCGCCGCGCCGCGCCTATCCGGGCTGCTACGCGCTGACCAAGGTCATTGAGGAAGTGATGCTGGAGCAATACCGCATCCAGTACGGGATCAATGGCTGCTGCCTGCGTGCGCCATGGATCATGGAAAAAGACGACTTCCGACACGTGCTGAGCTTTTCCGCCCAGTTCGGCGGCCCGGCCTGGAGTGATCTCTTGAGCCAGGACGAGATCAATCGCCACGCACAGGCCGGCGCCGTGCCGCTGCTGCGCGACCATGCCGGTGCGCCGCTCAGGCGCAATTTCGTTCACGTCAGCGATTTGGTCAGCGCCATTCTCGCGGCGCTCGATAATCCCGCTGCCAATGGCGAACTCTTCAATATCGCGATGACGGACCCGGTCGATTATGCGGCCGTGGCGGCTCATCTGGGCGAAACGCGCGGCCTGCCGAGCGTTGAAATCAACACGCCCTATCACAGTAACTGGCTCGACAATGCCAAGGCTGGCCACCTGCTCGGCTGGCGGCCAGTTGTCGACCTCAAGCAACTCATCGACCGTGCCTGGGACTATGTCCGGGCCGCCGATGATCCTCGCGTCGTCTGGTATCCGGGTTAGGGGAGAAATACCGCACGACGTGAGGAAGAGAATATCCAGGGCCATTGGAGGCCTTCCCCGGGGAAAACAAGGGAAGGCTCGCCAGGGCCCCAGGATATAGCCAGCTTTGCCGCAATGAGTGCGGCAAAGCTATTCAAGGAAGTTGACTGCGCTGTAGCCGAAACCTGCACCAGTCAACGTGGGAGGATATCTATGAAACTGAAATTTGCTGTTTCCATTGCTGCGGTTGTCGCCGCTTCCCTGGTCGGCCCCGCGCTGGCTCAGGACAAGCCCCAGCTGGCTTTCGTCGTGAACGCTGCTTCCGACTTCTGGAAGCTTGCTGAAGCTGGCGTGAAGAAGGCTCAGGCCGAACTTCCGGGCTACGATCTGCAGTTCCGTTACCCCGCTCAGGGCACCGCTGCTCTGCAGAACGCCCTGATGGACGACCTTGTCGCCGCCGGCACCGACGCCATCATGATCTCTTCGGCTGACCCGAAGAACTCGATCGATGCGTTCAACCGCATTGCCGCACAGGTTCCGCTGTTCACCACCGATAGCGATGCTCCGGACAGCGACCGTATCGCCTATCTCGGCTCGTCCAACACCGCTGCCGGTGTGCAGGCTGGCGAAATTGCTGTTGCTGCTCTGCCCGATGGCGCAAAGTGCATGGGCTTCGTGGGCTTCCTCGGTGCTGACAACGCCATCGAGCGTATCGCTGGTTTCCGTCAGGCTGTCGAAGGCACCGGCATCGAACTCGTTGACGTCCGCGGCGACGACGTGGACTTCGCCCGTGCCCGCTCGAACGTCGATGACGTTCTGGCTGCCAATCCGGAAATCAACTGCATGGTTGGCTTCTACTCGTACAACCCGCCCAAGATCTATGAAGCACTCCAGGCTGCCGGCAAGCTCGGCGAAGTCACGGTCATCGCATTCGACGAAGACCCGATCACCCTGGGCGCTGTGCGCGAAGGCAGCTTTGCCGGTACCGTCGTTCAGGATCCCTACCAGTGGGGCTACCAGGGTATGCACCTGATGGCAAAGTACCTCGAAGGCGACAAGTCGGGCGTTCCGGCTGACGAGCTGATCATTGTTCCCACGAAGGTTATCAACAAAGACAACGTTGATGCCTTCGAGGCTGAGCTCAAGGAGCGTATCGGCGGGTAATCCTCCCAGCCAGACGCAGCCGCACCGGGTCATTGATCCGGTGCGGTCCTATCAACGGTGTTGGAAAGCCACGGCGCTCTCGGCGCCGTTGTTCTCGCTAGAGCAGAGTTGTGCCTAACGAATGACCTCGACGAACAGCGCGCCTCAGCCCCTTCTGGTGCTGGAGAATATATCCAAGGTCTATCCAGGGGTTGTCGCCCTGTCGAACGTGACCATGACAGTCAAGCCGGGCGAAGTGCTGGCCCTGATCGGCGAAAACGGCGCCGGAAAATCCACGCTGATGAAAATTCTTGGCGGTGTGACCGAGCCCAGCTCAGGCAATATCGTCATCGACAATGTCCAATATGACCGTCTGACGGTGCTGGAATCCCAGGCCGCCGGCATTGCCTTCGTGCATCAGGAACTCAACGTCTTCGACAATCTCGATGTGGCGGCCAATATTTTCCTGGGGCGCGAATTGCGCAAAGGCCCACTCGGCCTGATCGATATCGCAGCCATGCGCAAGGCATCCCTGCCACTGCTGGCGCGCGTCGGCGCGACATTCAAGCCGGACACACAGGTGGCCGATCTGTCACTGGCCGAGCGCCAACTGCTCGAAATCGCCAAGGCGCTTTCCATCGATGCCCGCGTGGTCATCATGGACGAACCCAGCTCCAGCCTCACCCTGTCCGAGACCCAGACCCTGATGAAGGTTATCGCGGATCTGAAGGCACAAGGCATCGCCGTCATATACATTTCCCATCGCCTCGGTGAAGTTGAAGAATGCGCTGACCGCGTCTTCGCGCTGCGCGACGGGCAGGTTGCTGGCGAACTTTCGCGCGCCGAAATCAGCCACGATGCCATGATCCGCCTGATGATCGGGCGCGATCTCAAATCACTCTACACGCCGCCGCAACGTCCGGCAGGCGAAGCCATCCTGGCGCTCGACAATGTCCGGACCGCCGCCAAGCCGATGGCCCGGGCCAGTCTCGAAGTTTTCGGCGGCGAAA
>JAEYTY010000079.1 GCA_023433775.1 Pseudomonadota bacterium
GCCAACGGGAGACGAGCCGGCAATGAAGCCGTTCGCACCAGTTGGCAGCCTTGCCTTTGGACGCCCAACTCTGGACGTCGACTATGAAGAGCGTCTTGGGAGGAGCTCTGTCGCCAGCAACATTGCACGAAGTGTGCCAAGCCGGGTTTGGCGCGGATTATGCTGTTATGTCAGTGTTTTGCGGAGGGAAGGCAAAAGCGCGTGTTTGGCGGGCGGCACGGTCGATGGCACAAGGCGGCAGCAAGCTGCCTAAAATTGCACCACGAATGGAATGTGCCGAAATTCGCGTCAGTTCTTGGGGCGCTGGGCGGCGATATAGGCGTCCAGGCTGGCCGGATCGAAAATTTCGCCATCGAAGAAGCGATTGGGGCCAGAGATGATGTCGCCGTTGAGCGCCGGGATGGCGTGCATGGCGGACTGGTCACCGTCCTTGCGGAAATCCTCTGCCGGAACGGGCACGCCCATTGGCGCGAGCGCGGCACGATAGAGATCGGGACGGAAGGTGGCGGCGGCGATTTCGGCATGGGCGGCAGAGGCGGTGACTTCGCCCCAGCGCACCATCTGGCTGTAATACCAGAGGGCGTGGCTCTTCCACGGGAAATTGGCGGCGCCGTCATGGGGAATGAAATAGTCCGGCACGTTCACCTGCTGGACGCCGCCGTCGATATTGCCGGTGAGGGCGCGGGCGACGATATCGACGGGCAGGTTGAGATAGGGCGGGCGGGCCATGATTTCGGCGGCGGCCATACGGTTATCAGGTGCCTGCGCCCAGCGGCCGGCCTTGTAGATGGCGCGGATGATGGCGGCGACGGTTTCGGGGTGGTGCTCCGCCCAGTCGGCGCGCATCCCGATCAGCTTGTCTGGGCTCCATTGCCAGATCGAGGCTTTGATGGTGGCGATGCGGGCGCCGTGACTGGCAACGCCCACACTGTTCCACGGCTCGCCCACGCAATAGCCATCGAGCCCGCCGGAGCCCAGTGCTTCGGGAAGCAGCGGGGGCGGGAGCACGACGATTTCGACATCATGGTCCGGGCGGATGCCTGAGGCCGCGAGCCAGTAGCGCAATTCGTAATTGTGCGATGAGGTCTGGTGGACGACGCCAAAACGCAGTTTGCGCGGCGTGGATTTGACCACTTGCGCCAGCGCCTTGCCCGCGGGGCCGGCAGCGAGATCACCTGGCGCGCCGAAATCGGCCATGGCTTTCCAAAGTTCGGCACTGACGGTGATGGCGTTGTTGCCGAGGCCGGCCATGACCGGCGTAATCATCGGGGTGGCAAGCGGGGTGAGGCCGAGGCTCGCGGCGATCGGCATGGGGGCGAGCATCAGGGCGATGTCGAAATGACCCAAAGCCGCGCGGTCGCGGATATTGGCCCATGAGGTTTCGCGGCTCAGCGCCAGATCGAATCCCTCTTCATCGGCAAAGCCCATTTCATGCGCGAGAATGAGCAGGGCGCTATCGAGCAGGGGCAGAAAGCCGGCAGTGATCAAAGGGCGGGTCATGGCGGCTCCTATGGACCGAGCAGGCTGGCGGCAGTGACCAGGCTCTGCGCGATGTCGACCATGCGCCGGTTCTGGTTCATCGCGGTGGAGCGCAACAGGGCGTAGGCCTCCGGTTCGCTGAGACCCCTGGTCTTGATGAGAATGGCCTTGGCCTGCTCGATGAGCTTGCGATCCTCAAGGGCGCTGCGCGCCTCTTCCAGCTCGCGCGTCAGGCGGGAAAACGCATTGAAGCGCGAAATCGCCATATCCATGATCGGCTTGACGCGCTCTTTCTTGAGCCCATCGACCACATAGGCGGAAACGCCGGCCTCGACGGCCTTTTCGATCATCGCGCCATCGGAGCGATCAACGAACATGGCGATGGGCCGCTGAATGGCTTTGGTCAGGGAAAAGAAATGCTCAAGCGTGTCGCGCTTGGGATTTTCGAGATCGACCACGATGACGTCCGGCATGGCCTGCTGAATGGTGCGGCCCACCTCGTTGACGTCATGGATGACGGCGACCTTTCCATGCCCCGCCTCGCGCAAACCTTCCTCGATAATCGAGGCGCGGATGCGGTTCTCGTCGATAATGAGGATGGACAGTTCGGGGCTCGGCATTTTTGCGAGTTATGCCGTTGCCCAGAAAAAGCGCAAGAGGGGTTACTGCATAAATTCTATGCAAATGTGTGAGGTGTGGGCATGGACATTTGCCCCCTCCCTTGCGGGAGAGGGCAAGAGTTCAACTCAATCGGTGGTCTGATCAGACCTCGTTGCGCCAGCTGAACTGGGGCGAGAAGCCCAGCATGGACTTGGCCTTTTCAATGGAGATCAGGCTGCCATTGGTGGTGATGTTGCCCTGCTGGGGGACATCGGGGAAGACTTCGGCGAGCAGCGAAATGTTCGAGCGGCTCATGACCGTATCGGCATTGGCAATGTTGAAGGTTTCGAAGCCCTTGAAGTCCGCCTGGATTGAGCGGCGCACGGCCTGAGCGCCATCGCGGGCGTCGATATAGCCCCAGAGGTTCCACTTGCGCTTGTTGGGATCGTTGTCGAAACCGGGGAAGGTCTTGTAGTCCTCCGGATACATGACGTTGGAAAAGCGCAGGCCGATGATGCGCAGGTCCGGATCCCAACGGCAGAACTGGGCAGCCATGGTTTCGTCAAGCAGCTTGCCGAGCGAATAGGCCGTTTCCGGACGCGGGAAGTATTTTTCGTCAACCGGCACATAAGGCGGTGGCGTTTCGAAGGGCAGGCCGAGCACGGTCTCGCTGGAGGCGAAGACCACATTCTTGATGCCGGCGAGACGGCAGGCTTCGAAGATATTGTAGGTCGTGGGCACATTGTTGGCGAAGGTGCGCGCATTGGCGGCAAGGCCCGGCGCCGGAATCGCGGCCAGATGCACCACGGCGTCGAAGGGGCCGCCATGTTCGTCAATGCCGCCCATGATGGCGCCGGCGACTTCGCCAAAATTGGTGAGATCGATGCGGACCGAGGGGCAAATCGGCTCGGGAAGCGCCTGCTGGTCGATATTGAGCACATCATAGCCATGGGCCACCAGATCGCGCAGCACGGCCCGCCCCAGCTTGCCACTACCGCCTGTTACCAAAACCTTGGCCATCCGAACCTCCTCTAATTCCACGCAGTTTTCGTTTCGCGTCTGGCTGCGAGACTAGGCGTTTGCGTTGCCGCTGCCAACCGGCGCGCACGCGCATTAGCGGAATTTTGCGCGATGAACGGAAACTGAATGGCCCTCTCAGAAGCGGTTCAAACCCGGGCGGCTAGCTTCATCTCAACGCTCAATCTGTCCAGGGGGACACTGACATGAACAAATCTCAGGAAAAGGTGCTGGTCGCCACGCTCTGCGGGCTGGTTGTCGCTGCCGCCGCGGCCTTCGCCGTACAGCCCGCCATCGCCGCCGGATATCAGGTGGATAACCTCGCCAGGGTGACCGGTGTGCAGCATTGGGACCAGCTCAATGTGCGCAAATGGCCCGCCAGCTATTCGCAGAAAATCGGCGCTTTCGAGCCAGGCGTGCATGTGTGGGTGGAGCGCTGCATCGAGGTCAAGAACAGCGCCGACTGGTGCCTGGTTGACCGTGGAAACACCAAGGGCTGGGTTAACTCCCGCTTCCTGACCCAGGTTTATGACTGGGATATCTGATTTGCCTCCACGTGCCTGCCTCCTTCCCATGCAATATTGACTTTTCCGGCCCTGCACTGTTCCACAAGGACAGTCAGGCCGGAGTTTTTTTATGGACGCCAATCCCGTTCTCGCCGAAGCCGTTCGCGGCAACTGGGTCGAAAATCTGCACAGGGGCGCGTTCATCATCGTTGATGGCGATGGCGCGGTTATCGCCTCGGGCGGCGATGTCGAGCGGCCCATCTTTCCGCGCTCGGCCATCAAATCCATGCAGGCGCTGGCGATATTTGACCGGCACGCCAGCGAGCGCTTTCACCACACCAGCGAAGAACTGGCACTGGCCTGCGCCTCGCACCATGGCGAGGACGCGCATGTTGAAGGGGTGAGCCGGTTTCTGGGGCGGATCGGGCTTTCGGTCAGCGATCTCGAATGCGGGGCGCATATGCCGACAAATGGCGCGGCGCGCGAGGCATTGCGGGTGGCCGGCGAGGCACCCAGCGCGCTGCACAATAACTGTTCGGGCAAGCATTCGGGCATGTTGAGCGTGGCGCTGGCCATGGGCGTGCCGACTTCAGGCTATGTCGGGCGCGAACACGATGTGCAAAAGGCGGTGCGCGCGGCAGTGGAACTGGTGATCGACGAGCCGCTGAGCGAGGGCCGCTGCGGCACCGATGGCTGCTCGATCCCCACATGGGCGGCGCCCTTGCGGGCCTTTGCCGGCGGATTTGCGCGCATGGCGACGGGGAAGGGTCTTGATGCGGGGCACGCGGCGGGCGCGCAGGCGCTGTTTGATGCGGCAACCAAGCATCCGCATCTCGTGGCCGGCAGCGGCCATTTCGATACGCTGGTGATGGAAGCCTTTGGCGGGCGTCTGATGCAAAAGGGCGGCGCCGAGGGCGTTCAATGCGGCGCGATCCGCGACAAGGGTTGGGGCTATGCGCTCAAATGCGACGACGGCAATATGGTAGCCAGCGTGGCCATGGTCGCGGCACTGCTGATGAAATATGCGGAGCCAGATGCGGGGCAAAAGGCGGTGCTGGAGCAGTTCGTGCGCCAGGAAACGAGGAATGTGCGCGGGACTGTGGTGGGAGAAACGCGGGCGGTCGACGGGGCATTTTCCAACAGTTTGGCGTGATTTCGCCAAAAACTGTTGGAATTATTGATTTTTAAGAGTATTTTCGTTTTCCAACAGTTTTGCTGGAAACGGGAGAAAAGTGTTGAACTCATTGATTTTAAATGAGTTTGATAATGATCAGCGCCGCGAATTCGTCAACACGCAGCAGCGTTTTTCGACGTGGCGGAGCGCCTATGCGCGTCTTAAAGAGACGCGTGGCTCCATGACATGGCAGCATAAGGATGGCGCGCAATATCTGCTACGCAGCTATTACGAAAAGAAGGGTTTACGCAAACAGCGCTCCCTCGGGCCACGTTCGCCTGAAACGGAGCGTTTAAAGATTGAATTTGAAACCGGGCGCGACGAGGCCAAAGAGCGTTTTGCTGCAATTGAGGCTGCCCTGAAACGGCAAGCTGCAATAAATCGAGGGCTGGGACTGGGGCGTGTGCCGCTGGTGACGGGGCGAATTCTGCGTGCGCTGGATGAACATGGCCTGCTCGGCAGCGGGCTGCGCGTGGTCGGCACCAATGCCATCTATGCATATGAGGCGGCGGCAGGGCTTTTTGTCGACTCTGGCCTGACGACCACCGGCGACATCGATCTGCTTCTGGATAGTCGCAGAGGCGTGCGCTTCGTTCTATCCGAAGAGGTATCGGAGCGATCGTTGTTGGCTGTGCTGCGCAATGTGGACAAGAGTTTCGAGCGCATGGGAGGCACATATCGCGCCGCCAATGCCGAAGGCTATATGATCGACCTGATCAAGCCAATGCGCAATCCGCCATGGCAGGCAGATCGTGTGCATGTTGCGGACGAGAATGACGGTGACCTGATCGCGGCGGAAATCGAAGGGCTGGTATGGCTTGAAAACGCCCCGCAATTTGAAAGCATGGTCATTGATGAGCGGGGTATGCCGCTGCGGCTTGTTACGGTTGATCCACGGATGTGGGCGGTTCACAAGCACTGGCTTTCCTCGCGGGTCGATCGTGATCCGGTGAAGAAGAGGCGCGATGGGGATCAGGCTCGCGCAATTGCGCACATTGTCTCGACTGCTCTGCCGCAGCTCTCTCTGGACTCCGACCAGTGGCAGAGCTTGCCAAAAGACAAGGTAGAGGCAGCGGTATCGCTGTTTTCTGCCCCTGGAAGCTGAGATTCCGGAAGGCCAAGCGGATTACATAAGCCTACACCACTCTGCTTGTTCCCTGTGCCGACGCACGGCTATAAAGGCTGTGGTTTTATTCGACAGGTGATGCGCGATGCTCGTGGACGGCAAGGTTTTTCTCGGAACGAGCACGCAGCCGGAATATCTCCGTCTCAAATATGGCAACCGGCATGGGCTGGTGACCGGGGCGACCGGCACGGGCAAGACGGTGAGCCTGCAGGTGCTGGCCGAGGGATTTTCGGCGGCGGGCGTGCCGGTCTTTGCGGCCGACATCAAGGGAGACCTCTCCGGCATCGGCAAGATGGGCCAGGCGCAGGGCTGGCAGACCCAACGGGCCGAGGAGATCGGTTTTACCGATTTCCGTGACGACGTGTTCCCGGTGATTTTCTGGGACCTGTTCGGAAAGCAGGGACATCCCGTGCGGGCGACGATTTCGGAAATGGGCCCGGTGCTGCTGAGCCGCATTCTTGATCTCAACGATACCCAGGAAGGCGTGCTCAACATCGCCTTCAAGCTGGCCGACGACGAAAAGCTGCTGCTGCTTGATCTCAAGGACCTGCGGTCGCTGCTGATCAATGTGCAGGAACGCGCCAAGGAAATTTCGGGTCGCTATGGCAATGTGACCACGGCCTCAATCGGGTCGATCCAGCGCGCGCTGCTGGTGCTGGAACAGCAGGGCGCGGACAATTTCTTTGGCGAGCGGGCGCTCGACATTGCCGACCTGATGCGGAAGGACACCGACGGGCGCGGCTATGTGTCGATCCTGGCGGCCGACGAGCTGATGCAGTCGCCGCGGCTCTACGCGACATTCCTGCTCTGGCTGCTGTCCGAGCTGTTCGAGGAACTGCCCGAAGTGGGCGATGTCGATATGCCGCGCATGGTGTTCTTTTTCGACGAGGCGCATCTGCTGTTCGACGATGCACCCAAGGCGCTGATCGACAAGGTGGAGCAGGTGGTCAAGCTGATCCGCTCCAAGGGTGTTGGCGTTTATTTCGTGACGCAGAACCCGGTCGATATTCCCGAATCCGTATTGGCGCAGCTGGCCAATCGCGTGCAGCACGCGCTGCGCGCCTATACGCCGCGCGAGCAGAAGGCGGTGAAGGTGGCAGCGGAAACCTTCCGCCCCAACCCGGCCTTTTCGACCGAAGAGGTCATTACCCAGCTTGGTATCGGCGAGGCGCTGGTGTCGGTGCTGGAAGAAAAGGGCGTTCCCTCCATGGTGGGACGCACCATGATCCGGCCGCCGTCCGCGCAGGTCGGGCCGATTTCGCTGGCCGAACGGGATTCCATCATCGCCAATTCGCCGGTTGGCGGGCTCTATGACACGGTCATTGACCGAGAATCGGCCTTTGAAGTGCTGGAGCGGCGCACCCGCGACCGGCAGCTTGATGATGAACGTGCGCAATATGAAGCCCAGCGTCAGGCCGAGGCTGATCGTCTCGCCAAGGAGCGCGAGCGCGCCGAACGCGCCGCAGCACCGCGCCGCAGCACGCGGCAAACGCCGGTTGAGGCGGCGACGAATTCCTTTGCCCGCACCATTGCCACGACGCTGGGCCGCGAACTGGTGCGCGGCATTCTCGGCGGACTGAGCAAGAGGCGATGAGCATGGACATGGCGACGCAAACCGGTCCCGTGCTGGGCATTTTTGCCTCGGACAAGGGGCCGGGTGATGCCGAACGCGCGGGCCTGATGAGCGAGGCGGGGCGGCTCTTTGCCCGCAAGGGCGCCCGGCTGGTGTGTCTCGCGGAAAATGGCGTCATTCCCGTGCCGCTGATTACGGCGGCGCGGACGGCAGGCGGGCAGGTCGAGGTGTTGGCCGACGCGAGTATCGTCCTGCCGACGGCGCTCGAAAGCGTGCCGATTACCATCATTCCGGACAGTGCGGAGCGCGCAGCGCGGATGGCGCAGATGGCGGAGGTCTTTGTGGCGCTGCCCGGATCACTGGCCTCGGCGACGGCCCTGTTCGGCGCCTGGAAGGTGGGGCAGAACCGGCCCGTGGTGATGCTCAACCGGCATAAGGCGTTCGAGGTGGTGAAGGGCTTTGCCGCTGACGTGCTTTACCACGCCGTGCCGGGCTACGACCGCAATATCCAGTTTGCCGACAGCGTCGATGATATGTGGACCAAGGTCGCCTGGGTGCTGCAACAATCACGCTAGGCTCGGTTAAGCCCGCGGGGTCAGTTCGGGCTGGGGCGCGCGTCGATCCGGAAAAAGCGGAATGACATTGTCGGTAGAGCGCCGGGCAGGACGCTGCGGCGGCGGTGGCATGGGCACGCGATTGCGACGCTCGGGGCCACGATAGCCGCCCGCCAGCGCGCCAACGACGCTGCGATTGATCAGGCGGGCCTGCACGCGCTGCAACAAGTGCCGCGGCGACATGGGCTTGACCAGAACTTCATCAATGCCGGCGCTGATCGCCTGATGGCGCATGGGCGGTGTGATGGAACGGGTCAGAGCGATGACCGGCAGGTCGCGCGAGACAAATTCGGGATCGAGCCGGATGGCCTCAACGATTTCGAAGGCCGGGCGACCCTCGCGGTCAAAATCGACAACCAGCATGTCGAGCGCTGCGATGCGCATATAGGCAAAGAGTTCGGCCTCGCTGTCGAAAGGACGCACGCGCAGACGCGAATCTCCGGCAAGCACCATGGTCAACAAGGCGCCGAGCGCCCGGTTGGAAGCCAGAATGGCAATGGTCTTGCCCGAAGCAGTCACGACGATCCCCCACGTGGTAAAGGTTTCGTTAACATGACGGCGCTGGGCTTTGAAGCGATCAGTGCCCAAATGGCTAAAGAGTTAGTGGAAACAGTAAACCCGCCAGCCTGAGCTGACGGGTTCTGAACTTTCCGCAGTGACGAACGGCGTGGATTACGCCGTGGCTTCCTCGAACATGTGCTCGACATGTTCCCAGTTCACCAGATTGTCGAACCAGGCTTCGAGATATTTCGGGCGGGCATTGCGGTAGTCGATGTAATAGGAGTGCTCCCAGACGTCGACGCCGAGGATCGGCTTGCCGCCATGGACCAGCGGCGATTCGCCATTGGCGGTCTTGGAGATTTCGAGCTTGCCGTTCTTGACCGAGATCCAGGCCCAGCCGGAGCCGAACTGGGTCGTGCCGGCGGCGATGAAATCGGCGCGCAGCTTGTCAAAGCCACCGAGATCGGAATCAACGGCTGCAGCCAGCTTGCCGGGCAGCTTGTTGCCGCCGCCATTGGGCTTCATCCAGTTCCAGAAATGCACGTGGTTGTAGTGCTGGCCGGCATTGTTGAAGAGGCCGGCATTCTTGCCGAAGCTTTCCTTGACGATGTCTTCGAGCGGCAGGATTTCGAGACCCGAACCTTCGAGCAGCTTTTCGCCATTGGTGACATAGGCCTGATGGTGCTTGTCGTGGTGATACTCAAGCGTCTCGGCGGACATGTAGGGACCCAGCGCATCATAGGCGTAGGGCAGGGGTGGCAGGGTGAATTTGGTGGTCATTATAGCCTCCGTTGAATTTCTAGGGATGACGCTGGCAGGAGCCGCAAAGCTGTCCGTGATATAGGGAATTTGCGCGGGCCCAACAATCGCGACAAAGAGATTAACCGTCCAATCCGGCTGATTTTATCGCAAAGACATAACACATAGCGGTCTCCTTGAGGCGGTCGAACCGCCCGGACGCGCCGCCATGGCCCGCGCCCATATTGGTCTTGAGGTATAATGGCGCGGTGCCGGTTGCGGTTGCACGCAGCTTTGCGACCCACTTTGCCGGCTCCCAATAGGTGACGCGCGGGTCGGTGAGACCGGCCAATGCGAAAATGGCCGGATAGGCCTGGGCGCTGACCTGCTCATAGGGCGCGTAAGCGGCGATGCGCGCATAATCGTCGGCGCTGGTGATGGGATTGCCCCATTCGGGCCATTCGGGCGGGGTGAGGGGCAGGGTGTCATCAAGCATGGTGTTGAGCACATCGACAAAGGGCACCTGGGCGATGATGCCGCCCCAGAGATCGGGGCGCAGATTGGCGATGGCACCCATCAACATGCCGCCGGCCGAGCCGCCATGAGCGACGATTTTGCCCTTGGCCGTATAGCCCTCCGCGATCAGCATTTCGGCTGCGGCGATGAAATCGGTAAAGGTGTTTGTCTTGTTTTCGCGGCGGCCCTGCCGATACCAGCGATAGCCCTTTTCCATGCCGCCGCGAATATGGGCAATGGCATAGACAAAGCCGCGATCGACCAGCGACAGCACCGAGACGGAGAAGGACGCGGGCATGGACATGCCATAGGCGCCATAGCCGTAGAGCAGGGCCGGATTGGAGCCATCCAGCTTCGTGCCCTTGCGATAAAGCAGGGTGACCGGCACCTCCTCTCCATCGGGCGCCTTGGCGAAAAGACGGCGCGTTTCATAGTCGGCGGGATTGTGGCCTGAGGGCACTTCCTGGGTCTTGAGCAGGGTGCGCTTGCCGGTTTCGAGATCGACGTCGAAAACCTGACTTGGCGTGGTGGGCGATGAATAGGTGAGGCGGAAAACGCTGGTGTCGAACTCGTAGCCGGTCGACATGCCGAGCGAATAGGCCTCCTCCTTGAAGCCGACGATCTCTTCCTTGCCGCTGCGCAGGTCGCGCGCGACGATGCGGGGCAGGCCATCCTCGCGTTCAAGGCGCAGGAGGTGGTTTTTCAGCACGGCGATGTCGAGGATCAGGACGTCCTGACGATGGGCGACAAGGTCGGTCCAGTTCTCGGCACGCGGATCATCGGCAGGAGCGGTGACGATCTTGTAGTCTTCAGCGCCATCGGCATTGGTGCGGATATAGAGCAGGCCGCCGCTCTCGTCGATTTCATATTCGCGGTCGACAAGACGCGGGGCAATGAGGCGCGGCTCACCGCCTTTTTCGGCGTCGATCAGCCAGACTTCGCTGGTCTGGTGGTCATGGGCATCGATGACGATGAACCTGTCCGAGAGCGTCTTGCCGATACCGACGAAAAAGCCCGGATCGCTTTCGGTATAGATGATGGGGTCTGCCGACTGATCGCTACCGATGTCGTGGCGGCGAATGCGGTATGGACGATGATTGTCGTCATATTCGGCGTAGTAGATGGACGCGCTGTCGTTCGACCACACGAAGCTGCCTGCCGTGTTGCGGATCACCTCGGCGCTATCGGTACCTGTTGCGATGTCTCGCAGGACGATGTCGTAATATTCCGAACCGGCGCGGTCGGCGGCCCAGGCAAGGGTGCGGTGCGAAGGGTCGTGGCTGGAGCCGGCAAAGCCAAAATAGCCCTCACCTGCCTCGGCATTGCAATCGAGGAGGACTGTTTCATCGCCGCCGCTGCGCGGGGTACGCACGATGAGGGGATATTGCTTGCCCTCGAGCATCCGTGAATTATAGGCCCAGTCGCCATCGGGCGAGGGCACGCCGCTGTCATCTTCCTTTATGCGCCCGCGAATTTCGCGGTAGATCTTTTCCTGCAGCGCCTCGGTGGGCTTGCCGAAACGGGTTTCGAACCAGTCGTTTTCGGCGTCCAGATAAGCCCGGATTTCGGGATCCAGTTTGTCGGGCTTCTGCATCACCTCCTGCCAATTGTCAGCCCGCAGCCAGTGCCATGGATCATCGCGGGTTATGCCGTGATGCGTGGTCTGGTGGGTGATGCGCTTGGCGAAGGGGGGCTGGGTCATCGGGTATCCATGAACCGGGGGAAGTGAAGGCGGGCGAGGCCAAGGACATAGGGAATGGCGGAGGTCTTTGCCAGTCCCCAAGAGATGTCATCACTATACGGACACTTGATTAGGCACTTGGTCGCACGTGTTCCGATTTGCCTTGTCGTGGTTCCCTCAATCAGTATGGTCGCAATCCATCGTTCAACAGAATCGCACTAGTGCTCGGAGGAGAGGCGGGTTTGGGGCCATCCCTTGATGCAAGTATAGCTCTTGTTGCCATCGCGCCATTTGTTGCCGCCATGCTGGCGCCGCTGGTTCATCGATATGCAGGTCCGTTTACCGGTTGGCTGCTGGCCCTGGTGCCCGCGGCTATTTTTGCATTCCTGCTGACTCTGGCGCCGGGCGTCATCACTGGCGGCAGCGTCGGTGCGGTCGTTGGCTGGGTTCCGGGATATGGCCTTGATCTGAGCTTCTTCGTCGACGGACTGAGCCTTGTCTTTGCGCTGACCATTTCCGGCATCGGCACGCTCATCATCCTCTATTCGGGCTCTTATCTCTCCGGCCACCACCATCAGGGCCGGTTTCTCGGCTTCATGCTCGCCTTTATGGGCGCCATGCTGGGGCTGGTTCTGGCCGACAGCCTTCTCGCGCTGTTCATGTTCTGGGAGCTGACCTCGATCACCTCCTTCCTGCTGATCGGCTTTGACCACGCACGGCAGGCAGCGCGGCGCGGCGCCATCCAGGCGCTGGTGATCACCAATATTGGCGGCATGTGCCTGCTGGTCGGCGCAATCCTCGTCAATCAGCTCACCGGCACCTGGGAGATGAGCGCGCTGCGCGGCATGGGCGATGTGCTGCGCGACCACGCGCTTTATGGGCTGGTGCTGTTCTGCTTTCTTGGCGCCGCATTCACCAAGTCGGCGCAGTTTCCGCTGCATTTCTGGCTGCCCAATGCCATGGAGGCCCCGACCCCGGTTTCGGCATTCCTCCATTCGGCAACCATGGTGCAGGCCGGTGTCTATCTGCTGGCGCGCATGACGCCGGTTTTGGGCGAGACGGGTATCTGGACCAATATTCTGGTGAGCTTTGGCGCTGTGACGCTGATCTGGGGGGCGCTGGGCGCCCTCAAGCAAACCGATCTCAAGCAGATCCTCGCGCAGACCACGATTGCCTCGCTTGGTCTGCTCGTGCTGCTGATCGGGCTGGGCAGCACTTATGCCATTGCGGCCATGGTCGTCTATTTCGTCGCCCACGCCTTCTATAAGGCGGGCCTCTTCATGGTGGCGGGCGCCATCGACCACGAGGCCGGAACGCGCGACATTACCGCTTTGGGCGGGCTGGCCGACAAAATGCCGGTGACCTTTATCGGCGCGGCTCTGGCGGCGCTTTCCATGGTGGGCCTGCCGCTGACCGTGGGCTATTTCGCCAAGGAAGAGATGTATCTCGGCCTGATGAGCGGCGAGTGGACCGCCATATTGGTGATGATTGTACTGATCGCGGGCAATGCCATGCTGGCGGGCGTGGCGTTGCTGGTGATGATCCGACCCTTCCTCGGTGAAGTGGTGGCAACGCCTAAAAAGCCGCATGAAGCCCCCATTGCCATGCTGGCCGGACCTATCCTGCTTGGCGTGCTCGGCATTGTCGCCGGTGTGATGCCCGATATGCTCGGCCATGATGTGCTGGTGCCGGCGGCTTCGGCTATTCTGAACATGGGTGTCGAGAGCCATTTGACGCTGGCGATCGATTTCACGAGCCTCCTGATCTGGCTGTCCGCGCTGACCTGGGCGCTCGGCGTGCTGGTCTATCGACAGGCCGACGCCATCCGCACCTTGCTGCGCCGTTTCGATGCTGCGCTTGGTTGGACGGCTGACAATGTCTTCGACGTGGTCATGTTCAGCCTGATCCGGTTCTCGGGCGCCGTGACGCGGTTCATTCATCACGGGCAGCTTGAATTCTATCTCTCCCTGGTGTTCGTGGGCTTCGCTCTGGCGCTGTTCTGGCCGTTCATGGCCTTTGGCGGCATGAGCCTGCTGTCGCCCACGGCGGAGCTGGGCAATTGGTGGCAGGTTCTGGCGCTGCACGAGCTGCAATCCTACGAATGGGGCATTATCGGCCTGGCTGCACTTGGCCTCGCCGCAGTGCTGATCGCGCCGACGCGGCTTGTCGCCATCCTGTCGCTCGGCGTGCAGGGCACGGCGCTGTCGCTTATTTTCCTGCTCTTCGGGGCGCCGGACCTGGCCTTCACCCAGCTCATGGTCGAAATCCTCTCGGTGGTTATCCTGACGCTGGTGATGACGCGCCTGAAGCTGGATGAGCGCGACCACCGGCCTTTCGAGGACCTGGCGCGCGACGGCACGCTTGCCCTGGTTTGTGGCATTGCCGTGACGCTGGTGCTGATGCTGGTGCTCAACGGCACGCTCGATACGCGCCTGTCGGACCTCTTTACCGCCACCAGCGTGCCGATTGCGCATGGCCACAACATCGTCAATGTGATCCTCGTCGACTATCGCGGCTTTGATACATTCGGTGAAATCGCCGTGGTGATGGGGGCGGGTATTGCCATTCTGGCGCTGCTGCGCCGCAAGCCCCGCCCGACGGCTGACGCCGCGAGCCCGGTCGATCCGGTCTCGACCAAAAAGCCCAGGGCGCGAACCAGGCGAAAGGCAGAAGCATGAACACCGTCATCTTCCGCACCATCGCGCCGCTGATCGTCGCCATCATGCTGGTGTTCTCGCTCTATATCTGCCTGCGCGGCCACAATGAGCCCGGCGGAGGCTTTATTGGCGGGCTGATCGCCGCCGCGGCCATCGGGGTTTTTGGCATGGCCTCTGGCGTCGACACGGTGCGACAGTCGCTGCGCCTCGATCCGATGGCCATTGCCGGCTTCGGCGTATTTCTCGCCGGGTTGTCGGGGCTAATGAGCATTTTCAATGGCACGCCCTTCCTCACCAGCATCTGGCTCTATGTCGATCTGGGCGAAACCATCGTGCCCCTCTCAACGCCGCTATTCTTCGATCTGGGCGTCTATTGCGTGGTGTTCGGCACGCTCTCGGCCATTGCGCTGGGGCTTGAAAGCGACAGGGAGGAGGACGTCTGATGGATTATGTCATGGCCTGCCTCGTCGGCCTCTTCATCGCCATGGGCACCTATCTGCTGCTGTCGCGTTCGGTGATCCGGATGCTGATCGGCATGACGATTTTCGGCAATGGCGTGAACTTGTTGATCTTTACCGCCGGGCGGCTGACGCGCGAAATCGCGCCCATCGTTCCTGACGGCCTGGATGCGCCGGCCGGCGCCATCGCCAATCCGCTGCCACAGGCGCTGATCCTGACGGCCATCGTCATCGGCTTTTCCATGTTCAGCTTCCTGCTGGTGCTTGCATTCCGCGCCTATCAGAGCCTGGACGCTGAAAACACCGACACAATGCGCCTGGCCGAACCCGAAAACGCGCCCCAGCCGCCGTTGAGCTACTGATCCATGGAAGAAACATCCAATTATAGCGCAGACCTTCCGCAGGCGATGATCGAGGCAGTGACGCCCGCTGGCGACTGGGTGATCGTGCTGCCGGTCGCGCTGGCGCTGATGGGTGCGGCGGCCTTGCTGATGTTCCGGCGCAGCAATGGCACTCCGCTGATCGGCGCACTGATCGTTGTCGCCGCCATCATCGCCTGCGAAATTCAACTGATGCTCAATATCCTGGCCAATGGCCCGGTAAGCATGACCATGGGCAAATGGCTGCCGCCTTTTGGCATCAGCCTGACCGCCGACCTGTTCAGCGCCGCCTTTGCGCTGGCATCAGCTTTGGTGACATTCATCATCCTGCTTTATGCCGAAATCGACCGTGCCGATGCTGATGGCAAGGACGGTTTCCATTCCATGGTGCTGCTGCTGCTGGCGGGCGTGACCGGGGCCTTTCTCACCGGCGATTTGTTCAACCTCTATGTCTGGTTCGAGGTGATGCTGATCGCCTCCTTCGGACTGCTGGTGCTAGGCACCAGTCCGCTGCAGATCGATGGCGCGCTGAAATACGGCTTCCTCAACTTCCTCGCCACCACGCTGTTCCTGCTGGCGCTGGGCCTGCTCTACGGCCTGCTGGGTACGCTCAACATGGCCGACATCATGCGGGTGGCGCCTTCGGCCAGCCCGGCACCGATGACAGCTGTAGCAGCGTTGTTCCTGCTCGCCTTCGGCATGAAGGCGGCGGCATTCCCGGTCAATGCCTGGCTGCCGGCCTCCTACCATACCCCGCCAGCGGCCGTTTCGGCGCTGTTTGCCGGGCTGCTGACCAAGGTGGGCGCCTATGCCATGCTGCGCGCGCTGGTCGCCGTGCTGCCCGGCAGCCGCGACATTCTGGAGCCGGTGCTGGCGCTGATCGCCATACTGACGCTGCTGATTGCCCCGCTGGGTGCAATCGCGGAAACCAATGTGCGCCGGGCGGTGGGCTTTATGGTTATTGGCGGCATCGGCGCGGTGATGGTCGGCATTTCGGTTCCGTCCCTCACGGGGATCGCCGGGTCCGGGCTTTATATCTTCCACGCCATTCTCAGCATGACGGCCCTCTACATGGTGGTGGGGCTGGTGGAAAAACGCACCGGCACCACAGATAGCCGGCAAATGGGCGGCCTCTATGCCGCCAGCGCGCCACTCTCCATACTTTTTCTGGTCCTGATTCTGGCTGTGGCTGGCGTGCCGCCTTTCCTCGGCTTCTGGCCCAAGCTGCTGCTGCTGGAAGCCGGGATCGGCGCAGGCGTGGTTTCGGGGAGCAGTGTCTGGATCGGGCCGGCCCTTGCGGTGGCGCTTGTCATCAATGCGGTGCTGACGCTGATTGCCGGCACGCGGCTCTGGGCCCATATCTTCTGGCGGTCGGGCCCGGAAGGGGAGGCCTCCGAGCATCATCAGCCACGCGATCTTGTGCTGCCCAATGCGCGGACAAAGCTGGGTTTTGGCGCGGCAAGCGTTTTGGTGGCTGTGATCGTGGCGGCGGGGCTCTGGCCTAATCCGGTCATGGAAGGCGCCAGCGGCGCGGCAGCGGATATTGTCGATACGACGCGTTATTCGGCTGCTGTCGGACTGCAGGAGGACGCACGATGAACACAGCCTTTCTGGTCGTTATCCTCGCGCTGATCTGGGCGGGAACCACAGGCAATTTCTCCGGCCTTAACCTGCTGTTTGGTGGTGTGATTGGCGGGGCTGCCGTGCTGCTGCTACGCAATTCCCTGGCCAGCCCCCGGGCGCTGCTCCGGGCGCGCCGCATTTTCTCGCTGCTGGTGCTGTTTCTCTATGAACTTGTTGTCAGTGCTGTGCGCGTTGCCGCGCTCGTCATGCGTCCAGACCTGGGCAAGGTGCTGAAGCCGGCGATCATCGCCGTGCCGCTGACCGTCAAATCCGACGCCGAGATCACTCTGCTGGCCAATATGATCACCCTGACCCCGGGCACACTGAGCATTGACGTGTCGGACGACAAATCGGTGCTCTATGTCCACACACTTACTCTCGATACGCGCGACACGTTGATTGCTGATATCGCCAATGGCTTCGAGCGCAAGGTCAAGGAGGTGTTCGAATGAGTGCGGCATCACTGTTTGATCTGGCGACCCTGCTGTCCCTGCTCATGCTGACACTGGCTCTGCTGTTCACGATCTACCGGATCGTGATGGGGCCAACCCTGGCCGACCGGGTTCTTGCTCTTGATATGCTGACCGTTGTGGCGATGGGCTTTGTGGGCGCGATTGCCGTACGCACCGGCCTCACCCTCTATCTCGATATTGCGATCGCCCTGGCACTGCTGGGCTTTCTGGCCACCGTTGCCTTGGCTCGCTACATCCTGATGCGCGGCTTTCAGAGAAATGAAGCAAATGGAAAGGCAGGCAAATGATCGCCGATATCGCGCTATATGCCGCTGCCATTCTGTTGCTGCTGGGGTCAGGGTTTACGCTGCTGGCGGCAATAGGCGTCGTACGTCTGCCCGATCTCTATACGCGAATGCACGCAGCATCGAAGGCCGGGGCAGTGGGCGGTGGACTGATCCTGCTGGCGGTTGCGCTACATAGCCAGGATGCGGCAGTTGCCCTGCGTGCCGTTATTGGCATTGTTTTTCTGCTGCTGACGACTCCGGTGTCCGCACATCTTCTGGCGCGGGCAAGTTATATTTCCGGTTATAGACCGTGTGAAAAAACTTCAGTAGATGAACTGATGCACGCGCATCTGGTCAGTTCAGACAAATGAATAGACGTCGATGTTGCATGTTAAATGCCCCCTATTGGGTTGCGTGACTTAATAAACAGGCATAGATTTAAAATAAGGTTGCGACTGCCCTTGTTGCTGCCCAATAAAAATAATGGAAGGTTGAAACATGAACGATACAACCGGCGCGATGGCCGAAGCCGACCTTATCGGACTAAGCACCGATATCGTCTCCGCCTATGTGAGCCACAACGCTGTAAGCCCCACCGACTTGCCCAAGCTTATCGCTGAAGTGCATGGCGCCCTGCGCGCATTGCAGTCCAACGAGGCTCCGGTTGTCGTTGAGGAACTGCGCCCCGCCGTGCCGGTGCGCAAATCCGTGGCGAACGACTACATCATCTGTCTTGAAGACGGAAAGAAGTTCAAGTCGCTCAAGCGTCACCTGCGCACGCACTACAATCTCTCGCCGGAAGAATACCGCGAGAAGTGGGGCCTGCCCGCCGATTACCCGATGGTTGCCCCCAGCTATTCGGCAACGCGTTCGAAGCTGGCCAAGGACAATGGCCTGGGCCGCAAGGCCGGCTAAGGCCGCATTCCAACGGCTCGACCGCCCGCAGGCGGCAAGTTGGAGGCCGGGCTTGTCACGCATCCCTTGCGCGTGACAGGTGGCCAAAGCAGAGCACAGAGTTTGATATGGCCGCCTTGTGCGGCCATATTTTTTTGCCGTTCGTCCGGCGCCTGACAGCAGGCAACGTGGCGATGCCGCCGAAACGGCGTAAAGCGGCCTGGGCGGAGCAGAGGTCGCGTGCGCTTGCGGACGACGTGCTATCGATCGGCACCCCGTACCAGCTCTCCTCAACCCAATATTTGTCCATTGTGACGGCGCTGTGAGGGCGATGTTTCGCGCCTCCATCCTCCTGCCGCGCCCGGCTTTGACAAAGATCGCCATACTTATCCCCGGGTAGGTGGCTTTCGATCAGGATGTAGGAATATTATCCTATCTTGATCGGAGTCGCCTATGCATAGTCAAGCCTCAGCGATTGGACATCAGGCCAGCGGTGCGGTGATCTTTGCCGCCGGGTCAGCCCGGCTGGAAACAGTTTTGACACTGATCGCCAGAGAGAAAAACGTTTCAACCCAGATACTTCGCCATCGGTCGCGGTGCCGCGCAGATGTCGCGCGGGCTCGGCAGCTGGCCATGTATCTGGCCCATGTCGTGTTTGGTCAAAGCCTGACATCCATTGGCGAGGCCTTTGGCAGGGATAGGACTACAGTCTCCTATGCCTGTGCTCTGATCGAGGACATGCGCGATGACAAGCTGTTCGATGAGGAGGTCTGCCGGCTCGAAATGATTCTTGAAACGGGAAGTTACCAGCATGTTGGCTGAGCAGCCGGCGCACGAGGCCGAAGGTCAAGGCGTGCTGGTCCGGCTGGCAAGCGCGCGTGATGGCGAGAGCACTTTTCTGGCGCCGCATCAACTTGAGGCGGGCTATCGGCTGGCGCGCCTGTTCCAGCGGGCGCGGCTCAACCAGAGGGTGACCATGTCATATGATCTCACCCGGCTAGGCGGCCCCGCCGGCCGGCCCATGCAGGGTAACCTTGCAGATAGCGCGGCGGATGCGCGGCAGAAGCTTGGTGTGCTGGCCGGGCAGTTGCCCGCGGATTGCTGGGGCGTGTTGATCGATGTCTGTGGCTTTGAAAAAGGTCTGCAGCTGATCGAAACCGAGCGCCGCTGGCCACGCCGTAGTGCCAAGCTGGTTCTGCGCATCGGCCTCGAGCAATTGGCCGCGATCATGGGGCTGGATGCAGGGGCGCAGGGTCATCCCAGCACGGCAACGCGCAACTGGCTGCCGGAACGACCGACAATGTTTGGAGAGGTCGAGCCGGGGGCTTAGGCCAGCAGTGCCTTGGCCTCGCCACGGATACGGTTGACCATGGCGACGAGGCCGTTGGAGCGCTGCGTGGTCAGGTGTTCGCGCAATCCAAGTTCGTCAAAAAGCGCAATGGCGTCAGTCTGGGCGATTTCGTTGGCCGAGCGGTCGGAATAGAGCGCCAGCAAGACCGCGACGAGACCCTGCACAATCATTGCGTCACTCTCGCCCCGAAAACGCAGGCCTGGTGCGCCATTCTGATCTGCCGGTTCGGCGACAAGCCAGACCTGGGATACGCAGCCATTGACCTTGTTTTCGCTGCTGCGCTCGCTCTCGTCGAGCTTGGGCAAGGCCTGGCCCAGTTCGATGAGGTAGCGATAGCGGTCCTCCCAATCGTCGAGAAAGGTGAGGTTTTCGGCAATGTCCTGGAAGGCTGCTGGTGTGCTCATGGGCCTTATCTAGGGGATGAAGGCCCGCTTCGCCAGAGGCAAGAAAAAGCCGCAAGCACGGGCAGCGCACTTGCGGCAGGGGCCAGAGGTCGTTGGAGCTACGTCGCTTGGGGAAGGACGCGACCCCTGGGGTCTCAATGGCGTCGGGGCAGACGCCTTATCCCGCGCGATCCGGTCGAGGTCGGGGTAGAGGAACCAGATCAGCCGCCGGCGAGACATGCATGGGGGTGCCGACGGGCGGGGTAGTGGGAAGCGCAGCAGCAAGAACAGCCTTGCCGCCGACGCAGGTAAGCGTGTCGCATTCGATAGAGTCGATCTGAGCCGCAACAAACTGGCTGCCGCGTGCCATGGCTTCGCTTGACAAAGTCGCCGCCGTGTCGCGCATGTCGGTTTCGGGTCGAATGACCAGAAATGCGAGTGTGAGCCAGAATGCAGAGCGCAGTAGAAACATCGTCATAATCCGGTGCGGAAGGGCCTGATCCCATCCGACAGATGCAACGCTATTCGGGCCCGATTAAGTGCTGCTGCCAGAACTCGATAAAATTTGAAACAAATGCCAACGGTGTCAGTCAGCGTTGCAACACCTTGTTTACGCTAACTGTCGAAAGCCTTCCCTTTTGGCCTCTCAAGCCGCTGTTGCCACCGGGATTTAAGGCTGTCTTAGCGGTTCCAGCACAGTGTCGGATGCAAGGCAGGACCAGCGAAGTTTCGTTCGGTCCGGACAATAGCCGCAGGGGCCAACCCAGGCGGCAAGCAGAATGGCGTTGCTAGAGTGAGTTTGTTGATGCGTCGCGTAACCGCCACTGGCGATAATACGAGTACGGCACCGGTGCTGACCGGAACGGGCCAACGGCCCGAAGTGCTGCGTCGCAAGACCATCGCCAACAATGCCCGCATCTTTGTCTCTGCTGCCACGCTGGCCATGGTGCCGGCTGTCTATTTCCTGGTTACGGGCCAGGCGTTGCCTTTCGTTCTTGCGGCCCTCGGTCTGGCCGGTGGCATGGTGAGCCTGTCGCTGCATCATCGTGGCTCTGCCGATGGCGCCGCCAGTGTGCAGGTGGCGACGCTGATGCTTCTGGGCCTGGTGCTGACCATTGCCGACCCTCGCCTGGGTGACGCGGGGCTGGGCATGGCGCTCATGGGACCCGTTCTTGCGGCGCTTGTCGCGCGGTCGCGTCAGCGCCGGATGAGCTGGCTGGCGCTCAGCGCGGTGCTGGTTCTCGGTTGCCTCGGCTCATTGGTCAACTGGCCGGCAGGAGGCGACTCGCTGCTGCTGATGGAGACATCGGCCGTTGGTTTCATCGTTGCCGTCGCCGTGGTTGCGCATAGTGCGCACCGGATCAATGCCGGCTACGAAGTGCATGACAAATCCCAGATCAGCGCCTATCGGCACCTGATCGAGCATGTGCAGGACGCCGTGCTGCGCTTTTCGAGCGACGGGCAGATCCTATTGGCATCGCGCTCGTCCGAGACCCTGTTCGGCTGCCCGCGCTACCAGATTTCCGGCATGTGTATGAGCGACCGCCTGCACGTGCTGGATCGCCCGGCCTATCTGACCGCCTTTGCCGACGCCAACCAGGGTGGGCGCAGCCGCACCATCGAAGTGCGGATGCGCCAGGATGACCCGCGCGCCGCCAGCAGCTTGCCGCGCTTCATCTGGGTGGAAATTCGTCTCTCGCCCGTTTTAGACAATGAAGCCACCGGCGAGCGGCATGAAGTCATCGCCCTCATGCGCGACATCACCAATCGCAAGGATTCCGAAACCGCCATGTCTGCGGCCCGTGAAGCGGCCGAGGAAGCATCGCAGGCCAAGTCGCGTTTCCTTGCGACAATCGGGCACGAGCTGCGCACGCCTTTGAATGCCGTCGTCGGCTTTTCGGAAATGATGACCAGCGGCATTGGTGGCGAATTGTCGCCGACGCACAAGGAATATGCCGGCCTTATTCACCAGAGCGGGCGGCACCTGCTCGAAGTGGTGCGGATGTTGCTCGATATGTCCAAGATCGAAGCCGGCCGGTTTGAAATCCAGGCCGAAGCCTTCCAGCCCGAAAGTATCGTGCAAGCCTGCTTCCCCATGGTCGAAACCATGGCCCAGCAGCGCCAGGTGGCCCTGACCACCGAAATCGAACCCGATCTGCCGCTGCTGACCGCGGATGAACGCGCGTGCCGCCAAATCCTGATCAATCTGCTGTCCAATGCGGTCAAGTTCAGCCATGCCGGCAGCTCGGTCACGCTGTCGATCCGCCGTCAGGGCCAGTCGATCAATTTCTCGGTGCGCGACAATGGCATCGGCATGGCGCCATCGGCGCTGAAGCGAATCGGCGAGCCCTTCTTCCAGGTGCAGGATGGGTTGACCCGCCAATATGAAGGAACCGGGCTCGGTCTCTCGATTGTGAAGGGTCTGGTCGACCTGCATGGCGGCACCTTGCGGGCAATGTCCGAAATCGGGACGGGTACAACCATGACTGTGCTGCTGCCCATAAACGGTCCAGCAACCAAAGCGGGCGACACTGCCGAGGTACTTCCCCTGCATCGTGAGACAGCGACCGCCGCTCCAATTTCATGGCCAAACGAAAAAAGAAAAGCGCAATGACGGCTTCGACTCTGACGCAGCTGCCACTGATGGCAGGCGGCGCACTGCTTGGTTCGATGAGCCGGGCAGGGTCCTGGGCATTTTCACGCTATATGCGTGCGCCGCTGGCCTCGACTGGCCTGCTGGCGATGGTGACCATGACCGCCCTGGCCGGCAGCAATGCCCTCTATTTTCAGACCACAGAACACCCTGCGCCGCTGTTTGCGCCGGAACGCTCCATCCCTGAGCCCGCAGCCGCACCTGTACCGGCGCCCGCGCCCGTGCGCGCCGCTGAGCCGGCGCCAAAACAGACGGTGAGTCTGCCTGCAATTCCTGCTGCACCAGCCGAAACCACCGGCAGTGTTTCGAGCGCGCCCGAAGCCATTCCAACCGGGCCGGTTGGCAATGCGGAAATGTTTGCGCTGCAAAAGCGCTTGAGCGAGCTCGGCCTCTTCCAGGGCAAGGTCGATGGCTATTATGGCCCCAAGACCGCCGACGCCATCCGCGCTTTTGAAATCCGCAACAATATGACGCCCACCGGCGCGCTCGACCCGGACGTTATCAGCGTGATTCTGGGCAATGCACAGCCAGCACCAGCGCCCGGTCCGCAGGCGGCGGTGAGCGTCCCGGCGCATCAGCCGGTAGCGGCAGTGCAGCCGCAGCCTGTTCCAACAGTGCGCGCAACCACGGCGCCACAGCAGATTGTGCCCGTGGCGCAGACCCAGAACCTCTCGCCAGCCGAGCAGGCCTTTGACGAAGTCGCCATTGCCACAGCGACCACGATCGATGGCATCATTGCAGCCATGGACGGCGCGCGTACACCAGCGGCCCAGGCAAGTAATCCGCCCGTGCCTAAGGCAACTTTGCCCGCCAGTCAGCCAGTGCAGACCATGCCTGAGTCGGTGGAGACGGTGGCGACCACTGCGCCGGTCGCATCCCCGGTGAGTGTCCCGCCTGCGACGGACACCGAACTGGTGGCGCAAATCCAGCGCGGGCTCGCGAGCCTCGGCTTTTTCCGAGCACAGGTGGACGGCAAGCCCGGGCCCGAGACGGCTCGCGCCATCCGCGAGTTTGAAAATTTCCACCGCTACAAGATCACCGGGCTGGTAAAGCCTGATCTGGTGGAACTGCTGCGGAACGAGGGCGCTTCGATCTAGTGGCGGGGAGCCTGCG